>JAAYKU010000220.1 GCA_012522275.1 Smithella sp. | reverse complement strand
GGTGGCCGTGCTGGAAAAAAATGATTCCTTCGGACGGGAAACGAGCTCGCGCAACAGCGAGGTAATTCACGCGGGCATCTACTATCCGAAGGATTTTCTCAAAAGCCGTCTGTGCCTGCGGGGAAACCGTCTGCTTTATGACTGGTGCGCGAAGCATCAGGTGGCGCACAAGCGCATCGGGAAATTCATTGTGGCCGCAAATGATGAAGAATGTGCACAGTTGGAACACATCAAGGTTACAGCGCATGAAAACGGTGTTGAACAGCTCGACTACATAAGCGCCGGCGAGCTCAAATCAGCCGAACCGGAAGTGAAGGCGGCAGGCGGCCTGTTTTCACCCGCCACGGGAATAATCGACACGCACGGGCTGATGAGGTCATTGCTGGCGAGCGCTGCCGGCAATGATGCCATCATCACTTACCGCTCGGAAGTGACGGGTATTGAATTTGACGGCCGGACATGGGAGCTGGAGATAAACTGCGGCGAGTACCGCGTCGGGACAAAAACTCTGATCAACAGCGCGGGACTTCATGCGGACAGTATCGCGCAGATGGCCGGCATTGACATCGACGCCACCGGCTACCGGATCAGGCCGTGCAAGGGGAATTATTTCACTGCGAATCCCGCGCCCCGGATTCACCACCTGATCTATCCGGTTCCTTTGAAAAACAATGTCGGTCTGGGTATTCACGCGACACTCGACCTGTCCGGACGTGTACGCTTCGGACCGGATAGCTGCTACCTGGCCGACGGAAATATCGATGATTTTACGGTGGACGAATCTCTTAAGCCGGCGTTTCACGAATCGATTCAGAAGTATCTTCCCGGCGTCTCCATGGATGCTTTAAGCCCGGACATGAGCGGAATCCGCCCGAAAGTTCAGGGACCCGGCGACCCGATGCGTGATTTCATCATTCGTGAGGAAAGCGGCAGGGGAATGCCCGGCTTAATAAACCTTGTCGGCATCGAGTCTCCCGGCCTGACCGCAGGGCTCGCTATCGGGGATTATGTCAGAGAGCTTGCTGGTTTTTAAAAAATGTGCGAAGGAGGCGCAACATTAAGTAAGAGACCGGAGGGAAATAATGACTGATTTTTCGAATATTCCCGTTTTCATTTTGTGCGGCGGGCTGGGTACGCGCTTCAAGGAGGAAAGCGACTTCCGGCCCAAGCCGATGGTGCCGGTAGGCAGCCACCCGATACTGTGGCACATCATGAAATATTACAGCCGGCACGGCTTTAAAAAATTTATCCTCTGCACCGGTTTTAAATCGGAGGTAATCAAGGCGTATTTCCTCAATTACGCGTCCATGAACAGCGATTTCACGATTAATTTGAACAGCAATGCCTGCCGGGTGCATTCGATCGACCACAACGAAGACTGGGAGGTCACCGTGGCCTACACGGGAGAGCTGACTATGACCGGGGCGCGCGTCGCCATCGCTGCTCAAAAATACCTAGGCGATGCGCAAAACTTTGCGGTCACCTACGGTGACGGCCTGACCGACGCCAACCTGGCGGCGGAGCTCGAATTCCATCTGAAGCACGGCAAAACCGGCACGGTGCTGGGAGTGAACCCTCCTTCGCGCTTCGGCGAGCTGAAGCTTTCCGGAGATCAGGTGGTGGAGTTTGATGAAAAGCCGGAGTTTGGTGAAAAGTGGATCAACGGCGGATATTTCTTTTTCAGGGCGGCCTTTTTGAAATACCTCTCAAAGGATGAATCCTGCGTGCTGGAAAGGACGCCGCTGAGAAACCTGGCCTCCGACGGGGAGCTGCATGTTTTCAAACACCGCGGCTTCTGGGCCTGCATGGATACGCAGCGTGACCAGGATCAGCTCAATAAATTATTGGTCTCCGGGGAAGCCCCCTGGGCCATATAAACAAGACGGGAGATATATAATGAAGGTTTTTGTAACGGGACATCGCGGGTATATTGGAACACATCTTGTGGATCTGTTAAAGCAAAATGGTCATTACGTTACGGGCTGCGATCTGAATTTATTTGACGGATGCGCATGGGAGCCCATCACAAAACCGGATAAAGAGCTGATTAAAGATATCCGGCAGATTGGTCTGAGCGACATTGAAGGCTACGACTGCATCATGCACCTGGCGGCCATTTCCAACGATCCGATGGGGGATCTTGACCCGGAGCTCACTTTCAGCGTCAACCGCGACGGATCGGTCAATCTGGCGAAACTGGCCAGACAGGCGGGTGTCGGCCGTTTTCTTTTTTCCGGAAGCTGTTCCATCTATGGGCAGGGCGAGAAGCTCGACCTCGATGAGAATGCAGTATTCAATCCCGTCACCGCTTACGCGCAATCGAAAATCGAGACAGAAAAAGCGATCGGCGCGCTTGCCGACGACAGCTTTTCGCCGGTGTTTTTGAGAAACTCGACGGCCTACGGCCACTCGCCCATGCTGCGCATCGACCTGGTCGTGAACAACCTGCTGGGCTGCGCGGTGGCCAGAGGCGACATACGCATCATGAGCGACGGGACCCCCTGGCGGCCCCTGATTCACTGTCGTGACATAGCGGCGGCGTTTATCGCGATCATGAACGCCCCTAAAGAAGCAATCCACAACAAGGCCATTAACATCGGCGCCAACGCCGAAAATTATCAGGTGAAAGACGTCGGCGACCGCGTGCAGAAATTTGTACCGGAGGCGAAAATCGTTTACACGAACGAGGTGGGCGCCGACCCCAGAAACTACAGAGTCAGTTTCGATCTGCTAGGCAGGCTGCTGCCCGAGTTCAAACTGGAATATACCCTCAGCAGCGGCATGGAGGAGCTGTATAAAAAATTCAGACAGCACAGTTTCAACCAGGCGGATTTCGACGGAGACCAGTTTGTAAGGCTCAGAACTCTTAAAAAGCGTCTGTCACTGGTACAGACTCAGTAACTAAATTTTTCAGATCATCACCGGTCCGGAAGTAAAAAAGGAGAAACATTTTGGACGATAAAAAACTGGAAGAGTTGAGAAAAAAGGCCATCGATGCGGCCCTGGTATATTACAAAAATAAATGGGGGGCAAAGGCACCCTTTGCCGCAGGAGACCGTGTGCACTATGCGGGCCGCGTCTTTGACGAGGCGGAGGTAACCAATCTCATCGATTCCTCGCTGGAATTCTGGCTTACGGCCGGAAGATACGCCGAACGGTTCGAAAACGACCTGGCCCGATTTTTAGGCTTGCGCCACTGCTCGCTGGTAAACTCCGGCTCGTCGGCCAACTTGCTGGCGTTCATGGCGCTGACATCACCGAAAATGGGCGACAAGAGAATATTCAGGGGCGACGAGATTATCACGGTGGCCGCCGCTTTTCCCACCACCATATCGCCCATCGTACAGTACGGCGCCGTGCCCGTTTTTGTGGATATTGAACTGCCGTCCTACAACATCGACTGCAAAATGCTCGAAGGCGCTTTATCGGAAAAGACCAAAGCCGTCTTTCTGGCGCACACCATGGGAAATCCCTTCGACCTCAATCAGATTGCCGATTTCTGCGACAGGCACAATCTGTGGCTGATCGAGGACAACTGCGACGCGCTCGGGTCAAGATATAATTTCCGCGGCCAGTGGAAATACACGGGTTCCGTCGGTCATATAGGAACGTGCAGCTTTTATCCGCCGCACCACATCACCATGGGCGAAGGGGGCGCGGTCTGTACGAGTGATTTCGAAATCAAGCGCGCCATCGAGTCTTTCCGCGACTGGGGCCGCGACTGCTGGTGCCCGTCGGGGTGCGACAATACCTGCAAAAAAAGATTTGAATGGAAGCTGGGTGAACTGCCCTACGGCTACGACCATAAATTCATCTATTCCCATTTCGGCTACAACATGAAAGTCACCGATATGCAGGCGGCCATCGGCTGCGCGCAGCTCGAAAAGCTGCCCGCTTTTATCGAAGCCAGAAAACGCAACTGGAAGATGCTGCGCGAAGGCCTTGGTGATCTGGAAGATATTTTCATTCTGCCGGAGGCGGCCGAAAATTCCGATCCGAGCTGGTTCGGCTTTCTGCTGACCATCAGAGACAATGCCGCATTTACCAGGGAAGAAATCGTCAATCACCTCGAAGCCGCTAAAATCCAGACCAGAATGCTGTTTTCCGGCAATATTATCAAGCATCCCTGCTTTGACGAAATGAGACAAAGCAAAAAAGGATACCGCGTGGCCGGCACCCTGGAGACCACCGATAAAGTCATGAACGATACATTCTGGGTCGGAGTCTATCCCGGCCTGACTGCGCCGATGGTTGAATACATGATCGAAAAAATCAGACAATACGTGAGGAAATGAAATTTCAACCGACACAACTACCGGGCGTTTACACCATCGCCCTCCATCCACTGGAAGATGAACGGGGCGTTTTTGTCAAAACGTATAACGAAGATGTTTTCAAAAGCCAGACCGGCGCGGCTCTTGATTGGCGGGAAAGCTTTTACTCCGTCTCTAAAAAAAACGTCATCCGGGGGATGCACTTCCAGGTACCTCCTTTCGACAACACAAAAATCGTCTATGTGACGGCGGGAAAAATCAGGGACGTTGTTTTGGACATCCGC
>JAAYKU010000219.1 GCA_012522275.1 Smithella sp. | reverse complement strand
CGGTAAAAGACAGTGGAGAATGCCGCTATTGCCGCTTTCAGGCTTTTTGCGGCAGGGACGGCTTCTACAAAGCGGCGCGGAGGTATTCCTGATGGAGAGCATTTTACTGCAGGCATCCGCCGGTTCGGGAAAGACGACCAGTCTGACGCAAGAGGTTTTCAAAAGAATAAGTACTGGGGCGAAATTCGTCTGCGCACTGACATTCACCCGTGCGGCTACCACTGAAATGCGCACGCGGATCATGAAAGAGATCGCTGAAAACAAAGAGCTGCCGCTGCTTAAGCGTCTGAAGCTGATCATGCAGGCAGGCAGGGTCGGCTATACAACGATAGATGCTTTTTTCTACCGGCTTTTCATCGCGGCCGGTAAAGTGGCGCAGCTTGCCGACGAAAAAAGGCAGATGCAGCTTCTTGGCTCGATAGAAGCCATGTTTCGCGACAGGATCATCCATGAGGGCAATGCCGACAGAGTGATTGTGGCGGCAAAGATTCTGGGGACGGATATCGACGCTCTTTTCGCGCCTCTGGCCCGCGATGAGGATGCCTTGCGCTTTGACGCGAATTCGTCACGGGTTTTTGATCTGGGCGCTCTGATGGCGGAAAACGCACTGTTGCAAAATACGCTTGCCGCCCTTTACGATCGGGCGCAGGCGCTGGCGCAGGAGGTGACGGCCGCCGTGAAGAGCCGGGTCATCGGCTGTATGTCCGATTACGATAATTTCATTTCGAAAGTTGTGGCGAAGCAGGAAAACCTGGAAGGTTACGTCAGTCTGGGGAAAAACATCAAATGGGATGAGGCACCCTACACCCAACTGAACGATATTTTTCTCTCCTATAGAAAAAATGCCGAACGCCTGGCCGTCAACAAGGCTTTGTTGCGCGAGCTGGCGGTGAGCTCTCTTTACCCTTTATACCGGGAGGCGGCCGATGCCGTGAAAAGCAGGGAGGGATTTATCTTTTTCAGCGATGTACGTAAAGCTCTTCTGGAGCTCGATACCGGGATCGGGAGGGAGCGCCCCGGGCTGATGGGGCAATATTTTTCCCTGGGGCTCGACCGCACGGAGCATCTGCTCATCGATGAATTTCAGGACACCTCGAAAAGCGATGTCGCCATACTGCTGCCGCTGATCGATGAAATCCTGTCCGGTCCCGGCGAGAGGGGCGGCAGATCGTTTTTTGCCGTGGGAGACTGGAAGCAGATGATTTACGGCTGGCGCGGGGCAGATCGTGAAGCCCTGGAGGCGGCCATCGGCCCTTATATCGAAGACGGCACCATAAGAGAAAGTTCACTGGAATATAATTACCGCAGTACGCCGCTGTTGATTTCTTTTTTCAACGCACTGGTGGAGAATCTTTTCGAAGGGAAGGAGAAAAACGAAAAACAGCGCCCACCGGAAAAACCCGCCGGTTTTGACGGCCCGACCGAGGTAAACCTTTACGAACTGGAAAAGGACGGCGCATCGCAGGAGCCTTTTTATACCGCCATGGCCGCCTACATCAGTGCGAAAAAAGAGGAATATGCCTGCCCGTGGGGCGATATGGCGGTTTTGTCCCTGACCAACAACCACGCACAGAAAATCGAGGAGGCCTTAAGAGGCTGCGGGATCGGCGTGTCCACCGTTAAAGGCAGGCAGCTTCTTTCCACACGCGAGGGGGCCTCTGTGATGATCTTTCTCGGATGCGTCTTGGATGTGGAAAAGCCCTCCGATTACCTTTCCGCAGCCGCCTCATCGGAATTGATCAGTGCCCTGGGTATCGGCATGGATGAGGCGCGCGCCGAATTTGCCGTAAAATATCCCCGCCCTTTCGGCTTAATGCCGGTGACGGCCGCCATAGAGCTTTTACGCGGGAAAATTTCCGCCGCCGTGCTCGATATCTGGCTGGAGGAGGCTCATTCCTTTTTCAACGGAGGAGGATATGACGCGGATGAATTCCTGGCGGCCATGTTTTCCGCCCGGCTGAATATCAGTGTGCCGGAGGCCCCGCACGGTGACTGCATCAAGGTTGACACGATTCATGGAACGAAGGGACTGCAGTTCAGGCACGTTTTTGTTTTCTGGAACGAAGATGATACGGCAGAACCTTTCTATCTGGAAAGTGAGCAATGCCATGTCCGTTTTTCAACAAAGGAGATAGAGTTTTTGCAGGCGGGCGGCTCGCCTGCGGCCCGCGAGATTATATCCCGCCATGAAGAAAGCCGCGCCCGCGCGCGCCGCGAGCAGGCCAATCTACTTTATGTTGCCGTGACGCGCGCCGCGCAGTCTCTGAGCGTATTTTTGCCGAAGAAAAAAAGCGGCACCTATAAGCCGGCCCATCAGGCGCTCATCGATACTTTTGCCGGCTTCGCGCCGTCAGGATCGCGCCGCGAAGAAAGCACCGCACCGGGAGACGAAAAGCGGCAAAACGAAGTGACGCTGCTCGACGCAGCGCCGGTAAGAAGCGACGAGCCTGAACCCTACGCAGAGATCGACCCGGCGCTGTTATCCGAAAGCATCCGGTCCGGCATTGTGCGCGGCGAGCGGATTCATCGCTGGCTGGCCGGTGTCGGTGCGGCAGGCGAGCTTCCGCCCAGAGGCGAGCTGGGCGCTGAGGAATATGAAGCGGTTTTGCGCTTTGTCCATAAAAGCGAGGTGCGTGAGGTCATCTTCAGGCCGGGCAGGGTCTATACCGAGCAGCAGATATCCGACCGGGAAAGCTTCGGTATTGTTGACAGAATGATCGTCTCCGACAATCTGGTCACGATCATCGACTACAAGTCCGGCTCGATGCGCGGACTCAGGAAAAAATACGAAGAGCAGCTCGCGCGCTACAGAGACATTGTCCGGGCATTGTATCCGGCGGCCCAGGTTGAATATCATATACTGGCGATCGATGTCTGAGGGGCAAGTCTTCCGGCCGGGATATTCCGTCAACGCACCTGACGATTCCTTCTCCACCTGAACGCCTCCTTTCCCGATAAATCTTGACAATTATACGCCTATCCATTAGCGTACGAGCAGTTTTTCATGCGGATGTCCGCAGGCGCGTCTGCATGGCCTGCAGCGTTCAGGGGAGGTGCAAAATGATCGGTGTTCTCATCACAACTCACGGAAATCTGGGGAATGAACTTATTCACGCGGCGGAATCCATCAAAGGGAAGCTCAAAGGAGTCATGCATGTCTGCGTGGAGCAGACCAGAGGCGTGGAAGAGCTGAAAAGAGAAATCAGTGCAGCGCTCAAAAAACTGGACAAAGGTCAGGGAGTGTTGATCCTGACCGATCTTTTCGGCGGCACCCCTTCCAATATTTCCCTGTCTTTTATGAAAGAAGGCAAAGTCGAGGTTGTCACGGGCGTGAATCTCCCGATGCTTCTGAAGCTCTCCGATGTCAAAGAAGGCACGTCTCTCAATGAGTTCGCCCGTTTTATCAAGGATTACGGCAAGAATAATATTTCTCTGGCCAGTGAGATACTAAGCAAAAAAGCAGCCGGGTGAGCAAGTGGCGGACTCTTACGACATCGCTCTGGTTCGTGTGGACAACAGGCTGGTTCACGGTCAAATACTGGAAGCCTGGGTGCCTCACATTGAAGCGGAGTGTATCATAGTCGTGGACGACAATTCCGCCGCCGATTTTTTTTGTGAAACAGTTATCCGCATGGCGGTTCCCAGCCATATCGAAGTCAATATCTGCACGGTGGAGGATTTTGCCTCACATTATCACTTCGCGCGCGGCAAAGGGAAAAAAACCATTGTTTTGTTCAGCAACATCGCCGACGCTCTTAGAGCTCATGAGCTGGGGTTTCAATTCGACAGGCTAAATATCGGCAATATCAACCACGAGGAGTATCGGGTGTGCTGCTCTCCCTCCGTTTTTTTATGCGACACGGAGATCGACGACATACTGAAGCTTTTGCGCGTCAGAGGCGTTGCCGTCGAAATCAAGCGCGTCCCGAGGGAAAAGGCGATGGACATCAAAGACGCGCTCAAGGAATTTTGCACGTGAAAAATATGAGGTGTTCGCCGACTTGCTTTTAAAAATAATCATCATATCCTTTGTCGGGAGCCTCATGTGTCTTGACCGGATTTTCATTCAGGCCATGATTTCCAGGCCCATCGTCATTGCACCGGTGGCGGGCATTATTCTGGGCCAGCCTTACACGGGGCTGATGACCGGGGCGATTCTGGAGCTGTTCTGGATGGATCGCGCCCCGATAGGCATTTATATTCCTCCCAATGACTCTGTCACCGCGGCGTTTGCCGTATCTCTGGCCGTTCTTGCCGGAGGACCTCACGGCGCGGCGGGGCACGCGATGATCGCGCTGGCCGTACTCATTGCCATTCCCTTCGGCATCGCGGTAAAACAAATTGACGTTAAAATTATGCGGGCCAATGACCGTTTGTCGGACCAGGCGATAGAGGATGCAAAAGCGCTCAATGTGCGCGCCATTGAAAGGAAAATCCGCTTTTCCCTGGTGAGGGTGTGGCTTTTGTACCTGGCGGTTCTTTTTGTTTTGCAGATAATTTTCATTCCCGCCGTCAGCCTGCTTTATCCGATGCTCCCGGGTGCGGTCCATAACGCCCTTTCCATGACATTTTATTTCCTTCTTCTGCTGGGAGTGGCGGTCGCTTTGAGCACCGTCAAGCTCCGCGGCTCTGTGCCGGTATTTTGCGCTCTTTTTCTGATAATTGCCGTGGTGGTGGAATTGCTCAATGCCTCCTGATGAAAAGACGAGCCGCGTCACAGTCGATCTGATGAGCGCAGATGACCTGCCGGAAATTCTGGCCATCGAGCGCGAGGCGCAGCCCGCGCCGTGGACGGAAGGAATGTTTATCGACGAGATGAAAGCCTCCCCGGCCCATTGCCTGAGCGTCAGGGTGGAAGTTCAGGGGCGGTCATTTGTCGCCGCCTATATAATTTTCCGGTTTGTGGCCGATGAGGTGCATCTGCACAACCTGGCTGTCCGCAGGGAATTCCGCAGGCAGGGGCTGGGCTTTAATTTAATGAATTTGATGAAAGATATCGCCTCTCAGGCGAATATCTTCCGCCGCACGCTGGAAGTCCGCGCGTCCAACCGCAAGGCGATCGGGCTTTACGAAAAATGCGGTTTTGCCGTGAAGGGGAGGCGCCCACGCTATTATGACGACGCAAAAGAGGACGCCCTCATCATGTGGGCGTGAAGGCAGGAATAGGCCATGAAAGATATTTATGTCGGTCTGGTAACCGGCAACGACAATCTCAAAAGCAACTATTTTCTGATGAAGGTGCTTCTGCCTGCCGGTTTTGGCGATCCGCAGCCGGGGCAGTTTGTCATGGTCCGCATCGTCGGACTCAAGGATCCCTTCTTATCCAGGCCGCTGAGCATCTATTCCTTCTCGCGCGGCAAGGCAGGCTGTATAATTGAACTGCTCTATCGTGTCGCGGGAAGGGGAACCGGCATTATGGCCGGCCTGATCGAAGGTTCTGAGGTGGAAGTTCTCGGGCCCTTGGGGCAAAGTTATGCGGTCGATCCTCAGAAAAAAGACATCGTCTTTATCGCCGGCGGCATCGGGGTTGCGCCTCTTTCGCTTCTTGCCGGGTACCTGTGTCAGACCGTGTGCCGCGATGCCTCATCGATGACTTTTTATCTGGGCGCGCAAACGGCCGATGAAATTGTGGGCCTCGAACTTTTGCGCAGGTACTGTTACCGCGTCATTGTCTGTACCGACGACGGGTCGATGGGAGAAAAAGGGCAGGTGACCGGAATATTTAAAAAAGACATGAAAAAATTCGCACCGGCGGATACGGCCCTGTATGCGTGCGGTCCGAAACCCATGCTGAAGGCATTGGCTAAAATGACGGGCGGCAGATATATGTGTCAGGTGTCTCTCGAGGAACGTATGGCCTGCGGAGTCGGCGCGTGCGCGGGATGTGTCACAGCGATAAAGGAGCCGGCAGGCACGACGGCATATAAAAGGGTCTGCGCCGACGGACCTGTTTTCGATCTGGAAAAGGTGATCTGGGAATGAGTCCGGCCAGGAAAAACAATAAAAGTGAAGCAGGCATGAGGGTGGACATCGCCGGTCTGAAGCTGAAAAATCCGGTGATAACCGCTTCCGGCACCTTCGGCTATGGTCAGGAATACGCTGATTACATCGACCTCAACCTCCTGGGAGGAATTTCCGTAAAGGGGCTTTCTCTGAAACCGCGCGCCGGCAACCCGCCGCCGCGCATCATGGAAACAACCGGCGGCATGCTCAACTCCGTCGGCCTGCAAAACGTCGGGGTTGACGCTTTCATCACAGAGAAGCTTCCTTTTCTGCGCAAATTCGATGTGGCGGTCATTGCCAATATCTACGGTGAAAGCTATGCCGATTATGCGTCGGTGGCCGCGAAGCTCGACGGTGT
>JAAYKU010000027.1 GCA_012522275.1 Smithella sp. | reverse complement strand
TTCAACTTCCACTTGCGCTTCCACTCTTTAATATTCTTTTCTTTCTCAATTGCTGAAGTCATATCAGCGTGGAGTTCATACCAAACAAGATTGTGAACACCATAACGTTTAGAAAATCCCTCCACCAAATCATTTTTATGTTCCCACATTCTTTTGATGAGATCTGATGTCACACCGGTATAAAGTGTGCCATTCTTTTTGCTTGCCAGGATATAAACTGCAGGTTGTTTTTTCATTTATTTTCTCCTGGTTCCCGGCCTTCGCCGGGAAGACAAAAATAGATAACTCATTAATTACGACTCGTTACACCTGCCCTTTTAAAACCAGTTCGATCATTCTCGGCACAATCTCTTTGGCGGATTTGCCGACTTCCAGCGTCGGGCCGACGCACGAGGGGCAGCCACACGCGCAGGGGCATTTTTGGATCAAACTCTTCGCCGCGGTCAGAAGATTCGCGTGCTCATTGTAGAGCAACTCCGAAAAGCCGATGCCGCCCGGGTAAGAGTCGAAAATAAAAATCGTCGGGTCGAACTCATCGATGCGCAGCCCCTGTTCAGCGTTGAGTGTCTGCGGTCGGCCGTCGGAAAAAGAAGTGATCACACGGCCGGTTTTACCCTGACTGACAAACCACTGGCCGGACTTGTCGCCCAGCGACCGGTCGATGTCGTGCATATCGGCCATCAGGAACATGGCCGACAGGTGCTGCAAAGTGTAGGCGAGCGCCGAAAGCCCGTCGATGATTTCCGCGGGAGTGTACTCTAAAGCACGCAGACGGTCGCGCGGAATTGTAAACCAGTAACTGGTCGTGTGCATGTCTTTTTCCGGCAGGTTCACATCGCCGTAGCCAAGATTTTCGGAAGTGTAGAATTTGATCTTTTTGAATCCCACCACCTTGCGCACCACCTGCACCTCACCGTGCTCCACAATCGCCCCGGACGTGCGCAGGTTTTCGAAGGAATCGATGACACGCACGTTGGTATAGGTCATGGCGTCCGTGTAGTAATCCGTATCCACCTTGCGCACGTAGGCTTTTTTGCGCTCCAGGTCGAGCCTGTCCACATGGTACTGTTCGGAGGCCAGCATGTAGATGACTTCGTCATGCACAAAAGTAAAAGCACTGTCCCAGTCCACTTCGGCAATGACCTTATGATTGGCGGCGTCGGTCGTATCCACCACCACGACATTTTCCGGGTTGATAGCGCGCAGGCTCACCTCATCGGCGGGATAGCTTTCCGCCGCCCAGTGCCAGCGGTCGCTCACGCGGTGGAGCACACTTTTTTCCTCCAGATACTGCAAAAAATCTTCAAGATTTTCACCGCCGAACTTTTCATCTTTTTCAAAGGGCAGTTCGAAGGCCGCGCTTTTGATGTGATGCAGAAGAATCAAAAGATTGTCCGGATTGATACGGCAGTGCTCGGGCGAAAGGGAAAAAAAGTAGTCCGGATTTTCCATGATGAACTGATCCAGCGGGTTGCTCCGCGCGATCAAAATCGCCAGCGAGTGACCGGAGCGTCTTCCGGCGCGCCCCGCCTGCTGCCAGGTGCTGGCAATCGAGCCGGGATAGCCCGCCATGATGCAGGCCTCCAGATTGCCGATGTCGATACCCAGCTCAAGCGCGTTGGTACTGATCACCCCCATCACCTCGCGCGAGCGCAGGCCTTTTTCAATTTCACGGCGCAGATTTGGCAGATACCCGCCGCGGTAGCCCGTGACGAAGTGATCATCGAGGGGTCTGGACTTCACGAATTTATCTTTCAGGTATTTTGTCAGCACCTCCACATTCAGCCGGCTGGTGGCAAAGACGATTGTCTGAATCTCGTTGGTGATGAGCTCCGAGGCGATCTTGCGGGCGGGCGTCATCGCGCTTTGGCGTATGCCCAGCTCGCGGTTCACGAGGGGTGGATTGTACAGGACAAAAGTTTTAGCCGCCGTGGGAGCGCCGCTTTTGTCCAGAAGCGCCACGGACCGTTCGAGTATCTTTTCGGCATGCTCGCGCGGGTTGGCCACCGTCGCCGAGCAGCAGATAAAGACGGGGTTTGCCCCGTAGAAGCGGCAGATGCGGACCAGCCGGCGGATGACGTTGGCAAAATGAGAGCCGAAAATGCCGCGGTAAACGTGCAGTTCATCGATCACGATGTATTTGAGGTTCATGAAAAGCTTCTGCCACTTGGTGTGGTGCGGCAAAATGCCGGCATGCAGCATGTCCGGATTGGTGACGACGATGTGGCCCTGCCGGCGGATGGCCCGACGCGCGTCGTCGGGCGTGTCTCCGTCGTAGGTAAAGGTTTTGATATCGGCCTGCAGATCTGTAATCAGGCTGTGGGCTTCGTGCATCTGGTCCTGTGCCAGCGCCTTTGTGGGAAACATATACAAAGCCCGCGTTTCCGGCTCGTCGAGAATGCTTTGCAGCACCGGCAGATTGTAGCAAAGCGTCTTACCGCTGGCAGTAGGCGTCACCAGCACGACATCCTGACCGTTGCGGATAAAACGCACCGCCTGAGCCTGATGCCTGTAGAGGCGTTCCATGCCCCGCCGGGCCAATACATCGCGAAGCTTTTGGTTTACCCAGGAGGGATAGTCTTCAAAGTCTCCGGATTTGGCGGGAATGTCCACCACTGCCGCCGCATTGGCGTTAAATCCTTTGTTTTTTTTAAGACGCGCGATCCATTCTTCGAGTGTCAGATTGGTCATGATTTTATTTCCCCGCCGGTTTCGGCTGTGCATTATAGATAAAAACCAAAATATCACAACAGGAATCGCAGGCGGTGGCAAAGGCCGGAAAGCGGTAATGAGTGGCACCGGACAAGCAGTCGGCCGGGCTTTTTGTCTGGAGCCTTTTTCCTGGCAGCCTCCCGCCTTTTGCTCATAACCTCCGGACCGAACACGCAGGGTTTCCAAATTGCGGTTGCAAGAAAGGCATCGGTAGGTTATCAAAGAAAAAGCCGCCGCATATAAACAACAGCCGCGCGAATTTCATTTAAGTGAGAAACAAAATGCCGCTTTTTACGATCGATCAGACAAAATGCAAAAGGGACGGTATCTGCGTCGCCGAGTGCCCGTCTCAAATTATCGTGCAGAAGGATAAAAAATCGTTTCCCGAGCTTATGGCCGGAGGTGACGAATACTGTATCAACTGCGGACATTGCGTGGCCGTCTGCCCGCACGGCGCTTTTATTTTAAACTCGATGCCGCCTGCCGCCTGCGAGCCGCTGGATCAAAACCTTCTTCCGGACGCCCCTTCCCTGAAGCATCTTCTGCAGGCGAGGCGCTCCATACGCACCTATCAGAAAAAAACCGTCTCCCGCAAAATTATCTCGGAGCTCATCGAGGCGGCACACTACGCCCCGACAGCGAGCAACAAGCAGCAGGTACACTGGATTGTTTTTCAAGACCCGGACGAAGTTCAAAGGCTGGCCGCCATGGTGATCGATTTCATGAAGCAGACGCTTTCCCTGGCGGTGGACGAGGCAGCCGCCGACCGCTACAGACGCATCATCCGCGTATGGGACTCAGGCGTGGACCGCATCATGCGCGGCGCACCGCATCTGGTCGTGGCGCACAGCCCCTCCGATACCTCCTTCCCCGAAGCGGACTGCGCCCATGCGCTGGCTTATCTGGAGCTTTACGCATTTGCCAGAGGCCTGGGCACCTGCTGGGCCGGCTACTTCACCGCTGCCTCCAACGCCCACGGGCCGCTTATACATACGCTGGGCCTGCCCGCGGGGCACCGCTGCTACGGAGCGGTCATGCTGGGTTACCCACGTTATAAATACAAACGTATCCCTGCAAGAGAAGAAGCAAAGCTGCACTTCAGGTGAGCCGTAAGCTTATTTCCAGTGCTTCCACCCCCGTCGCTTCGCACGATACTATCAACTATTCAGTATCAACGATGAGCTATGGGCCATTTGCTCATTATGTTCTGGATACCGGCCTTCGCCGGTATGGCGATGGTGACGGCTTCTTTACGGTTACGACACAGTCTCCGGCGGAGGAGACGAAGTGCTGCGCTTCGCGTATTTAATGGCCGTTCGTGCTGAGCCTGTCGAAGCGTCCTTTAGCCTTTATCCTTTAGCCTTTATCCTTTAGCCTTTATCCATGAACTATCAGCTATCAGCTATTTGCTCATTCTTTTCTGGATGCCGGTTTTCACCGGCATGACGATACTTGTCCCACGCTGGCGGGGGTGGCCCGAAGGGCCGGGGGTGGATGTTTTTCACATTGAAAGAAACGTTTTGAAACCGTCTCCTGTAGCCTGTCTCCTGCCTCCTGTTTCCTCGTTTTCCTCCCGCTGGTCTCCCTACAAAGTGGGGCATAAGGCGCTGGGTCACTTGTATCCGATCTCTGAGGAAAGTTTCGTCTTTCCGGCAACAAACGTGCCACTGCCCCGGGCGATCTCATGGTCATCTCCGTCGTACAAAACAGCTTCGGCAAAATACTGTGTCCTTGTGGCATTGGTGACCCGGCCGGAGGCCCGGATCACACCTTTATTCACCGGACGGATAAAATACACGTTGAAGCTGACGGTCAGGGCAAACGTGCCTTCCACCAGAGAGTTTACGGCAAACCAGGCCGCGTTGTCCAGCGCCATGAAATATATTGCGCCGTGCATGGCCTCGGCTGCGTGAAAAAGCTGCCGTTCCACAGGTACGGTGACCTCAGCCTTTCCCTTGCCTATTTTGATACGCGCGCCTGTCAGTCTGGCGATCGGCGCATTGTGCATCATATTTTCCAGTTTTCGATAATGGTTTTCCTGTGTCATTTTTTCCATCCGGGCGAATATGAGATAGCTAGTCTTACTGACCTTAAATGCGCACAAATTTATACACCCCTCTGAAATTATGTCAATGTATTCATCGGGAACGAAATCAATTTTGTCTCACTGCTTTTTTGAGCCACGCCTGCCTGGTAGCATGCGTGAATTTGAAGGAGATCGGCTTGCCCATTGCCTGGGGAATGTAAGTATATCAGCCGGCACAGGCTTGGGTTATATAACATTTGGTTGACGGTTTGATGCTCTTTGATTAAGCTAAAACCTGTGTAAATGGAAACCAGTGTGTCCAATGTCAATCAATGGCCAACCGTGAAAGGAAGGAGCAAGCCATGCAGAAACAGCCTTTAAATATTCCTGCAACCGTTTCCACAACAGAGTTCATCATCAAAGTTTTCCAGATCATGCCGCGCCTGCCGTCGATGATTTTCAACCTCGTCAAAGGCCTGAAAAGCATCGCAGGCAACCCCGCCAAATCCTGGGGGCTAGAACTGGAGCGTATCGCCGCGCTCTATCCGGACAATCCCGCCGTGAAATCTCCGGACGGTTCGCTGACCTATCGGCAGCTCAATGAAAGGGCTAATCAGTACGCCCATTACCTGATTGCAAAAGGTGTGAATCGCGGCGACGTAGTCACACTTTGTTTTGAAAACCGTCCCGACCTGCTGGCTGCCTACTGCGGCTGCTCCAAAGTCGGTGCGATCGCCTCGCTCATCAACACGAATCAGCGGGGAGATTCCCTGGCGCACAGCTTCAATCTCAACAGAGGGAAGGTGGTGATCATCGGAGAGGAATGCTGCGGCTTTTTCAACGAGGCCCGCGACGGCATCGACCTTTCCCGGTCCACGGCTGTTATGGTGCAAGATACGGGGAAAGAGGGGGCTTCGGGCCTTGTGGACATAACCGCCGAGCTCGAAAGACAAAGCAGGGAAAACCCTTCCACGACAAAGGCCGTTACTCTCAAAGATACGATGGCTTATGTTTACACCTCCGGCACCACCGGCGGCATGCCGAAAGCGGCGGTCATTATCAACAAGCGGGCTTTGTCGGCCATGTTCTGGTTCGGCAAATTCGTCATGCCGGTGAAACCGACGGACACCATTTACATCCCCTTGCCTTTTTTCCACACCAACGCGATTACCGTAGGCTGGCCGCCTGCGTTGTATAACGGGGCGGCCGTGGCCCTGCGCAGAAAATTCAGCGCCGGTAAATTTCTCGACGATGTGCGCGCCTTCGGTGCGACCCATTTCATTTATGTGGGGGAAGTGTGCCGCTACCTGATGGCGACACCGCCGCGTCCGGACGACCACCAGACAACGCTCAAATACATCTGCGGCAACGGCCTGAGACCCGACATCTGGATGCCGTTTAAAAAAAGGTTCGGCATCAGTAAAGTATACGAGTTTTACGGCGCCGCGGAAGGCGTCGGCGTTTTCACCAATTTTCTGAATATCGACTACAGTGTGGGAACCAGCGTCACGCCTTTTGCGCTGGTGGAATACGACACGGAAAACGACGCGCCCGCCAGGGACGCGCGCGGATTCATGAAAAAAGTCGGCAAGGGCGAGGCCGGCCTGCTGCTTATGGAAATATCCGAAAAAACCCCCTTCGCCGGCTATTCGGACAAGAAAAAAACGGAAGAAAAGATCTTCCGCGATGTTTTCAAAAAAGGCGATATGTGGTTCAACACGGGGGATATGTTAAAAAACATGGGCTTCGGCCATGCGCAGTTTGCCGACCGTCTCGGAGACACCTTCCGCTGGAAGGGAGAAAATGTGGCCACGCAGGAGGTGGAAAAGGCGATTGACGGCTATCCCGGCGTTTCATCGTCCGCCGTTTACGGTATCACCTTGCCCGGCAGTGACGGCAAAGCGGGTATGGCAGCCATTGTCCGCCAAGACAATGAAGCTTTCCGTCTCGACGGGTTGGCGGATTATTTAAGAAACATCCTGCCCAAATACGCCGTGCCTCTGTTTGTGCGTTTTGTCCCGGATTTTGAATGGACGGCTACACACAAGATCAAGAAAACAAATCTCAAAAACGAGGGTTACGATCCTGCCCGGTTACAACAGGATATTTATGTCCTCCTGCCCGAAAGCGGCAAATACGAGGCATTGAGTCAGGAAATCCACAACAACATCATAGCCGGAAAATACAGGTTTTAAAAATTAACAGGTTATGCTTTGCTGTGCGCCATGCGGCAGCCGCACAAGACTGCCGCATTGTTCAATATAAATTCAAGGGAAAATTAAAAATGAAAATTAAAAATGCAGACAGGATTATCCGTCGTCTCAAAGCACAGGGGCGGCAGGTGATGACAGAGTATGAATCCAAAAAAATGCTCAAGGACTACGGTGTACCGGTGGCGAAAAGCAAGGTTGTGACCAGCGTTAAAGACGCTATTGCCACCGCCCAAAAAATAGGTTTTCCGGTAGTCGTGAAGGGCCACGGCGCGCGCCTTGCGCACAAGACAGAGCGCGGCCTGGTCAGAGTCAATCTTAAATCGGCAAAAGAAGTGCGTGAGGCATTTCGCGCCGTTATCGCTGCGGCCGGTCCCGATGGCGAAGGGTGCCTGATAGCGCCGTTTGTCAAAGGAAACAGGGAATTTGTCGCGGGGCTTTTTCGTGATCCCCAGTTCGGCCCGGTGGTGATGTTCGGCCTGGGCGGCATTTTCACCGAAGTGCTGGCCGACACGTCTTTCACAATAGCGCCATTTGATGAGAAAGAGGCGCTGCGCATGATCACGGAAATATCCTCACAAAAACTTCTCGGGGCTTTTCGCGGTGAGGCGCCTGCCGACACAGGCGCTATTGTCCGAATTCTTACCGGCTTGTCGCGGTTGGGCATGGAGCGTCCGGAGGTTCGCGAAGTGGACGTCAATCCCCTTATCGTTACCCCTGCAGGCGATGTGGTTGCCGTGGACGCGCTGGTAGTTTTAGATGAGCCCATCGCGCCGGAAGCAGCCACCCGGGAGGGAAAGGCGCAAAAAAAACGCCCGGCGCAAATCCGGGCCGCCCTGGATGTCATGGCCAATGCCCGCTCCGTCGCGGTGGTGGGCGCCACCAGCCCCGGGCTTGGCGGGTTTGCCGGCATGTTCGGCTGCATGAGAAATTTCGGCTATCAGGGAAAGCTCTACCCGGTCAACCCGAGGCTTACGGAAATTGACGGGATCAAGGCCTACCCGAGTCTCACGGCGCTGCCTGAAAAAGTGGACCTGGTCATCATTTCCGTTCCCGGCCCGCTGGTGCCCGGCATTTTGAAAGAATGCGCGGCGACCGGCAATAAAAATATTCATATTTTCAGTTCCGGCTTCAAGGAAACGGCAGAAGAGGAAGGCCTGCGCCTGCAGGAGGAAATGGCGCAGATCGCCCGTGACGAAGGGCTCAATGTGATCGGTCCGAACTGCATGGGGTTTTACGTTCCCGAAAACAGGCTTTTGACCTGGGAGGCCGCCTCCAGGCAAAGCGGGCCTGTTTCTCTTATCAGCCAAAGTGGTGGCAACGCCCAGGATTTTTCGAACTACCTTACAGACAAGTATCGGATTTATATCAGCAAATCGATAAGTTACGGCAACGCTCTGACGCTCGACAGCACCGATTTTCTGGATTATCTGGGACACGACAAAAAAACCAATATCATCACCATGTACTTAGAAGGCGTGAAAGACGGCCCCCTTCTGGTGGATTTGACGACAAAAATCAACCGGCGCAAGCCGATCATCATCTACAAAAGCGGCCTTACCGAATCAGGCGCCAGGGCCGTGTCATCCCACACCGGGTCTCTGGCCGGGGCGGCGAAAATCTGGGAGGCCTTTTTCCGGCAGACAGGTGCGACGCAGGTCGGGTCGCTCGAAGAAATGGCCGATGTGGTGCAGGCCTTTCATCGTCTCGGGCGGGTCAGGGGACACAAAACCTCCGTGCTGGGGTTCGGCGGCGGCATAGGCGTATCCGTTGCGGACAGTTGCGCAAATGCCGGCCTCGAACTGCCCCCTCTTTCGGAAAAGCTGACGGGTAAGCTCAGAAAGATTATTCCTCCGGCCGGCGCCATGATCCGCAACCCGATCGACGCGGCCATCGCCTTTGCCAATCTGCCCATCTTGAGTGAAGTTCTGGATCTGATTGCCGGAAGCGGTGAAATCGACAATTTCGTTATTTCCATACCTTTCGACTGGTTGTACAACAAATCCCCCGGGGGCGGCTACTATGAAACGATCGCCTCCTATCTGACCGGCGAGGCGCAAAAATACCTCCACGGCAAACCGATGCTCGTCGTCTGGCGGCAGTACGAAGCAAACGACAAAATCAGACAATGGGTTCCCATATTCCAAAACACACTGATGACAGCCGGCATTGCCGTTTACGAGGGTCTCCCCCGGGCTGTTACCGCGCTGGCCAAAGTGGCTGATTACTATAAATATCAAAAGGATAGACGATAAACGCTCCGTAATTTCCCGGACTTTGCCGCGCAGGGCGGAAAATTAGCGTTTCACTGATTATTTGGTTGACTTTCGGTCACGTTTAGAACTATAGTCTATCTACTGTAGTACTCGGCTAATATCACTCGGCCTTCTTAAATCTGGGCACAACGGAGAAAACACTTGATCACACGGACGATTTAATCGTTTGAAACAACAATCCACAAAGAAGGGAGTTCATTATGGGCAATTTATTGGTCAACATGCGCGATCAGCAGTTTGTTCTTTTTGAGCAATTAAACATGGAGAAGATCTTTGCCTCAGAAAAGTACGGGGACTACACGAAAGAAGACATTTCAATGATCATTGACGAAGCCGAAAAAATGGCCGTCAATGAGATTTTCCCGACCTTAAAAGAGGGGGAGGAAGGCTGCCAGTTGAAAGACGGCCAGGTCTATGTTCCCAAATGCTTTCATGAGCCATGGAAAAAATTTACCGAGGCGGGCTGGATAAGTCCGATGGATCCGCCCGACGTGGGCGGGCAGGGGCTTCCCCATACGGCAGGCTGGGCGCTTCAGGAGCTGATGGCCTCGGCCAACTATGCTTTCGGCATGTACGGCGGGCTCACGCACGGTGCGGCCAACATGATCAACCATTACGGTACCGAAGAGCAGAAAAACAAATATATGTACAAAATGTTCACCGGCGAGTGGGCGGGCACCATGTGCCTGACCGAGCCGGGCGCCGGCTCCGATGTGGGCGCTTTGAAAACCACCGCCAAGCGTCTGCCGGACGGTAAATTCCTGATCACCGGAACCAAGTGCTTCATCTCCGCGGGCGATCATGACCTTACCCCCAACATCGTCCATCCCGTGCTGGCGCGCATCGAGGGAGACCCGGCCGGCACCAGGGGCATCTCCATTTTCATCGTTCCCAAATACCGCGTGAACGACGACGGCTCGATCGGAGAACCAAACGACGTTAAAACTGGCGGCGTCGAGCATAAGATGGGCATCAAGGGAAACGCCACCTGCACGCTGAATTTCGGCGAAGACGGAAAGTGCATCGGCGAACTGCTTGGCCCGGAGCGCGCCGGTATAAGGATCATGTTCATGATGATGAACGAGGCGCGCCTCGGCATAGGCTATCAGGGGCTGTGCCTGGCCTCCGCCAGCTTCCAGCATGCCGTATCTTATGCCAAAGAACGTGTGCAGGGCATTCCGGTTTGGGAAATGCAAAACAAAGAAGCCAAAGCCGTCACCATCATCAACCATCCCGACATCCGCAAAAAACTGATGTGGATGAAGTCGCTGGTCGAAGGTATGCGCTCCATGAGCTACTTTTGCGCCTTCTGCATGGACATGAGCGCGATTTCCCAGACAGAACAGGAAAAGGCCGACTGGGAGGGTTACATCGAGCTTCTCACCCCGATTATCAAGGCCTACAACTCCGATAAGGGATTTCTGGTGTGCTCCATGGCGCTCGATGTTTACGGCGGCTACGGGTACTGCTCGGAATATCCGGTGGAGCAGATACTGCGTGATGAAAAAATCGCCTGTATTTACGAAGGCACCAACGGTATTCAGGCGCTCGACCTGGT
>JAAYKU010000026.1 GCA_012522275.1 Smithella sp. | reverse complement strand
TACGGCGCGCCTTCTGATCTCGGTGAGCGTCGAATGGGTAAGTTTTCTAGCGTCATTTGTTTTCATGCCGCTTCTTATAGCACAGATCATAGATTATGTCACTACTATTTTGAGACGGTTAATAAGTGAAGCGAAATTCATGGTCGGCAATCAGGATTCCCTCAAGCGATGCCTCCACGAGCAGACGGTATTTTTCTTCGCTTTGGCGCAGTTCCTTTACGGTGAGCCGCGACACCAGGCCTGAGGTCAGAGCCACCGCCAGTCGCTCCAGAAGGGAGATTGCCGCGGCGCTGAAGCGTCCGGGACGCGGGTCGTTAAACTGCAGCAGGCCGAAGTTTGTGTCTCCCCAGTGCAGGGGGACAAGGGCCACCGATTCATAGCCTTCACCATGGCAGTGGTCACGCGTGCGCGACTGACGCTGCTTTTGTGTAGTAGAGGCCAGCAGCACGGTGGTGGAGTTGGTCCAGAAACTGCCGCCGGGAGTAAAAAAAGGCAGGGATGGATCGAAACGGCCGCGGATCACGTTTCCGCACATGCACTCCAGTACGGGCATCCCGCTTGCGTCTTTGACCGCTATGCCTGTTTTGTCCATCAGGCATAGCCGGTTTTCAAGTTCCACAAATTCAGGAGGGAAGCCGCGCGTTTCGAAATAGGGATAATCATCACCGTCTTTCAGGCGTATGCCTACCGCCTCACATCCGCTCCATTTCTGCAGCAGTAGCGTTGCCGCCGCCATAAACTCATGCTGATTGTTGGTCTGATTGCTCAGACGCAAAAGCTCGATCATGATGTTTTTTTCTGTTTCCATTTCCTTGCGCCCTGAAATATCGCGGCAGAAGGAGACAAGGCGCCCGCCGGCGGCATTCAAAAATGTGGAGGCCACCTCCGCATGGAAAAAAGTACCGTCTTTGCGGCGCTGGCGTATTTCAACCAACTGCGCACCTTGTTTGATCACGCACTCGATGCGTTGATCGACATGTGCAGGGTCATCCGGAAAATCGATCTCGCGGATGTTCATTTGTATAAGCTCATCGCGTGTGTAGCCCACCAGGCGGCAATAGGTTTCGTTGGCCTCGACTATGCGGCCATGGGTGTCGATCATACGAAAGCCGTCTTGCGTGTTTCGCAAAAATTCGCCAAGGAGTCGGTATTGTGTTTCCTGCTGTGAAGTGTTTGCAAAGTCGTCTGCGGCCGAACCGGAGGTTGCGCGAAAGCGCCTGATTAGTTTTGAGAGGGTGGGCCATTGCGGCATCCGGTAGTCCTCCAGGGGGTTAACGGACGATGAATGAGTTCGGGGAAATTCTTAAATACATTGCCGCCAATCTTATAGGTGAACGATGAGCGTGTCAATCATATTTTGTCGGCTCCATGGACCCGCGCTCGGGAGTGGAGGCCAAAGGCTAAAGGCTAAAGGTATCAGAAGAAGCTGGTAGCTGGCAGCTCATGTCGCGTAGCTCGTAGTTTACAGTTCATGGTTAATGATGTTGTCTCCCTTTGGAGGGGGCGGCCCGCTCGAGCGGGCCGGGGGAGGATGTTTTGCATACTGGCAGGAACGACTCCAGAGTGTCTCTTGTGTCCCCATCAATCATCTGATCCTCGGACACAGAATGTGGAAAATCTTTATCCATCTTGACAAGCAGCATGAAAATTGACTAACTGGCGTCTCATTTCTTTCTGCAAGGAGCGTAAGCGCTATGATGAAATCAGACCTGCCCCCCTCTGGAATTGAATATTTCTTCAACCCCCGGTCCATCGCCATTGTCGGAGCATCCGCCAATCTCACCAAGTTGAGCGGTCGCCCTGTCGATGCGCTCATCAAGAATAAATTTGCCGGAAAAATTTACCCCGTCAACCCGCGTTACAGTGAAATCGCGGGGCTTACCTGCTACCGGGCGATCGGCGATGTTCCCGGACCTGTCGATCTGGCTGTCGTATCCGTTCCCGCCGAAGCGACGATAGAGGCGCTGGAGGCCTGCGCGCGCGCGAAGGTAAAGACGACCGTTGTGTTTACCTCCGGCTTTGCCGAAATCGGCGAGGCGGGCATGCTTATGCAAGAACGGATGGCGGACATAGCAAGGCAAAACGGCATGCGCATTTTGGGCCCCAACTGCCTGGGCATGATTTATTATCCGAAGGTGGTGATGGCCTCTTTTTCGGACATCATGTTCATCGAGCGGTCGCACGCGGGCAAGATGGCTTTCATCACGCAAAGCGGCGCTTTCGGCGAAAAAACTTTTATCCAATGCGCTGAGGATGGTGTCGGCATGAACGCATTTATCAGTGTCGGCAATGAGGCAGACCTGGGGTTTTCCGACTTCATTGCCCATCTTGTCGGAGATGATGAAATTTCTCTTTTCGGCGCATATGTGGAAGGGGCGAAAGACGGCCGGAAATTCCGCCATGCGGCCGAGGCGGCGCTCAGGGCCGGAAAGCCGGTACTCATCAAAAAGGTCGGTCGGACCGCGTCCGGTACAAGGGCGGCCCGCTCGCACACGGGGGCGCTGGCCGGCAACGACCGGATTTACGATTCCTTCTTCCGCCAGACAGGCATTATACGGATAGATGAGCTTCGCGACCTGACATGTTTCGCGCAGGTATTTCAAA
The DNA here is from genome assembly GCA_012522275.1 of Smithella sp. Classification (GTDB taxonomy): domain Bacteria; phylum Desulfobacterota; class Syntrophia; order Syntrophales; family Smithellaceae; genus UBA8904. The sequence continues at coordinate 1,401 of JAAYKU010000026.1, read as the reverse complement.
GCAGGCGGCAGCCGAAAGGACCGAATGTTGCCATACTGACGGATTCCGGCGGGCCGGGGGTGGAAATGGCCGATTGTTGCGAGAGGTTCGGCCTCAACGTGCCGGAGCTTTCCCACAAGACCCGCACCGCCATCGAGGCCGCCATTCCATCTTATGGTTCCGCGCGCAACCCGATCGATATGACCGCCGCCATCATGACCGATGACGCTTTATATACGAAATGTCTGCGAGCGATATTTGCCGATGATGACATCGACATCGTTTTCGCGCCGGCTGTATTTATGAGTTATGCGTCGCCGGGCCTGCTGGATGAAGCCCTTGATATTTATCGCTCCTCGGACAAACCGCTGGTTTTGTGTCCCATCTGGGCGGACAGCTCGCCCGAATCGCAGGCCATGGTTGAGCGCGCTTGCCGCGAGGGAATACCGATGATTCCGGAGGCGTCAGACGCGGCGCGCGCCATGGCCGCCTGGGTGCGCTGGAGCGCCAAAAGAAAAACTTTTATGGCACAGACGGCAAAAATGCCCGCCGTGCCCGCCCAGGCCCGTAAAAAGGCGGAAAAAATTTTGCAAAAGCACGGGCCGCTTACAGAATACGACAGTAAAAAAATACTTGCCGCTTACGGCATTCCCACGACAAAAGAAGAGCCGGCCGCGACGGCATCCGCCGCGGTTACGGTGGCCCGGCGGATCGGCTATCCGGTTGCGCTTAAAGTTCTCTCGCCGGACATAGAACATAAAACGGAAGCGGGAGGCGTCTGCCTCAACTTGCAATCCGATGCCGCGGTACGCAGGGCTTTTGCGCAGATTTTAAAAAACGCCGCAAAGCATGCTCCCGGAGCCGCCGTTGAAGGAGTGCTTGTCCAGGAGATGCTGCCTGCCGGTGTGGAGGTGATTGTAGGCGTCACTAAAGATCCTGTTTTCGGCCCGGTGGTAATGTTCGGTCTCGGCGGAGTTCTGGTTGAAGTGCTCGAAGATGTGTCTTTCCGCGTTGTCCCCCTTTCCCCCGACGATGCGATGGAAATGATCCGTGAAGTGAAAGGCGCGCGCATCTTATCGGGCGTGCGCGGCCGGCCCGCCTCGGATATCCGGGCGCTTGCGGAGATCATCTTGCGAGTTTCACGGCTGGCGGTCGATTTTGCCGATGTGATCGAAGAGCTCGATATCAACCCGCTTGTTGTTTATCCCCAAGGGGCGCGCGCCGCGGACGCTCTGGTGGTGAAGAAGCAGTGAGTGGTGGATAGTTGATAATGTCCCCTGCCGGAGACTGTGTCATAATAGTAAAGAAGCCGTCAACATCGTCATGCCGGTGAAAACCGGCATCCGTGCGCCCGGGAGCGGGCGCGATCAGAGAGGTGAAAGTCCTCTCTCGGGGAATGCTCATCCCCGATAGCTGAAGGTA
>JAAYKU010000218.1 GCA_012522275.1 Smithella sp. | reverse complement strand
ACGGTGACACGATCGCTCCTTACGCATCTCATGCGCGCCCCTTCTACAACAGCCTGAGCAAAGCCCCAAAAGCGTATGGCTTGCTGAAATCCGCCACACACTTCACGCCCAACGCGACGGACCAGCGTATCGGCCGTTACGGTGTGGCGTTTGCAAAGCGTTTTGTTGACGGCGACACACGCTACAGCCCGTTTCTGTGCGGATCTGAGCACAATTCCTATGCGACGAGCAGCAAGTTTGCCACTTATCTGAGTAACTGCCCGTACTAAGAGAGTTGAATTTCAAAATTGACTGACAACACGCCGGGTCATTTTGATCCGGCGTGTTTTTATGATATCTATCAGAGATAAAAAAGTTAAAAAGAGAGGTGTACTGTCCATGCTTATCAAGAACAAAACGCTGACCAAGAATAAAATCATCCTGCTGGTTCTGATCCTGCTGATCATCGGCGGAGCTGTCGCTTATTTCACCCGTCCGAAAGAGACGCCTCAGATGGCCGAATACAGAAACGTTGCCCGCCATGTACTTTCCACGCACAAAAAGAGCCACTGGCAGAAAAATGCTTTTATCGCCTGCACCTCAGAGGACTGCATGTCGGTGGAGCAGAGCGCCCCGGTCGAAGTCAAAGGCGGGCCGCCGGCCGTGGATGATGAAATACTCACCATGTTCCAGGCCGACAGCCACGGCAACCTCGTTTTGAGTGAAAGTGCGCGCCTCAACATTGAAAAATTGTACGCGCTGAACACGCCGGAAGAATTGGCGGAAAAAATGCAGAAGCTTTCCGGCGCGTTGCCGGAGATGGCGCATCGCCAGGTCGGCAACCTTCTGGATTACTATGAGAAGTACACCCAAAATCTTGTGGAAGCCTATCCGCCTGAAGTGGAGCCGGTGTCGCTCGGTGACATGCTCGAGCGCTTCCGGGGCATGCATGATCTGCGTCTGGCCTATTTCGGCGCCGACGCGGCCTCTGCTTTTTACGCAGCTGAAGAGAAGATCACTCTTCAGTTGCTTTATCTGATGGCGAATGAAAAAGACGAAAGCCTTTCACTGGAAGAAAAAGCACAGCGGGCCCAGCATATTTTGCAGACAAGCCCGGAGCTTGCCGCCGCCTACGACCCGGACCGTGAATAGAACATAAAAACTGTCTGTACGGCCTGGCCCCTGTGTGAAAATGCACCCGGGCCGGGCTGCCTTTCGCTGCTGAGTTTGTTACGGAGTCGTCACCTGCAGCGCGTCCTTGGTAAAGCCTGTCACTCTGAGGTCAGCGCCCGGTTTCGCATCAGTGTGTATAATTACCGGCAGCAGGAATTCCCGGAATCTGCCCATGCCCCCGGCGGCGAGCTCGCCATGTTCTCCAATGCGGATTTTGCATTCCTGATCCAAAACCGGCATCACCATGACCATGCCCGGTCCTTTCAGCCCCAGGTAACGGCCGCGCCGGAAAATCGCGATGCGCTGTTCATTGGGCACCATACGCATGGCAAAAGCCAGAAACAGCATCACCCCGACAACAAATATCGTTTCCCACGAACCCATCTTTCATCTCCTCATTGTGGAACGGTTTTTACGGCTTGCGCAAACTACCTGCATGGTCTTAAAAAATCAACCGTGATTATTGAAAAACACGGCGCGTAAAATAGACATCAGATAAAAGGCTGTCAAAAAGCGAGAGGCAAGAAGACAAGGCCCCGCCCGCTTTGGGATTTGTCATCCGAACCGGTTGACATTTTCCGAAATGCTGTCAATATGAACTCCTGATGATCACGTCAATTTTGTCAAAGGAGACTTGGCCATGCCTGTAAAAGAATGTGCGATTTGCGGATTTTCAAGCAGCACGGAATTTGAAGACGATATCTGTCCTTCCTGCGGACAGACATTCTGGAAATGTCGCGAGTGCGGCTTTATACTGAAATCACTGACAATCCCGGAGCAATGTCCATCGTGCTTCCGGAAATGTGAATTTAAAAATGTTACCTGTTATACTCCGGAATGCGGTGGTCCGGGAAATATTGACCGGACATTATGAAAGATTTTTCACAGGCCCGGTATAAACCTTATTTCCGGCGCCTGCTGTTTTGTTCATGCAGAGAGAATGTTTACTCCCCCTGCATGAATGCCCGGGTGAACTTCCCCGTGCGCGGTGAAAAACATCCGCCCCCTCAATCATGATTGAGGGGGCGAGCAATTACAGCTTCCAGACAGCGCGCGCTCCTTCTTCCGTCGCTTCGATGATCCTGCGCGGGCTTTTGGCGTCACCGACCAACGCGTATTCTATCCCCAGCTTTTCCAAGGCATCCTGCAGATCATTGACCGGTTTCATTCCGGCGGCGATAACCACCTGATCCACCGGCGCGATGGTGGACAATTCTGTGCCCATCCCGCATTCCACGCAACCGTCGCCGATACTTTTGACCTCCACACCGAAAATCAGCCGGCAGCTCTTTTCCCGCATGCGTTTGTGCAGCATATATCCGTGCGACGTGATTTTCAGGACAGGCGAGCGTGGGAGCATATCCACAACCGTCACCTGGGAACCTTTATCGCTTAAAAAGTCCGCCACCTCCATCCCGATGAGCGCCCCGCCGATGATGACCACATTTTTCCCCGGCGCCACACGCCCGTCGAGTATCTGCCAGGCGTCACAGACAAAAGGCTTGTCTATGCCAGCAATCGGGGGGATGAGTTTTTCGCCGCCGGTGGCCACAATGACATAATCCGGTTTTTCCTTTGCCAGAAGTTCTTGTGTCACACGGGTTTCCTTCATTATTTCCACTCCGGATTTTTCCACCTGATCGATTTCCCAGTCGATCCAGCGACCGTAAATTTCCTTGTGAGGCGGCACCTGCGCATAGCGGATCTGTCCGCCCATGATTTTATTTTTCTCAAAAAGCGTGACCTTGTGCCCGAGGCGCTGAGCCTCGGAAGCGGCGACAAGGCCCGCAGGGCCGGAGCCGACCACCCAGACTCTGCGCGGCTTTTCAGCGGCGGCCGGATAGATCGTCTCTTGTCCCGTCTCCGGGTTGATCGAGCAGCGGATATTGCCTTCGCCTAAAATTTCTCTTTCGATGCACCCCTGGTTGCAGGCAATGCACTGACGGATATCCGCCGTGCGCCCCTGCTGTGCCTTGACCAGAAAATCAGGGTCCGCCAGAAACTGCCGCCCGAAAGCGATCAGATCCGCGTCCAGGCGGCCGATGGCCGCGTCCGCATCCGCCGGATCAGTATATCTGCCCACACCGATCACCGGTGCATCGGTCACTTCCTTGATTTTTCGGGCAAGCCCGATGTTAAAGCCCGGGTTATATTCAGCAGGCGCCTGAGTGATGCCGCCCGGGCTGCCATGCGTGCCGAAAGAAGCGTGAATTATATCGATGCCGGCCTGCACCATATCCGGGATGATACTTTGGATATCCTCCACGAGATAACCGTCCTTGATGAATTCCTCCGCGGAAAGGCGGATAGAGACGGGATAGTCCGCACCGACCTGACGGCGTACTTCCGCAATCACCTCCAGCGCGAATCGTGCGCGTTCTTTCAGCGTTGCCCCGCCATAACCGTCGGAGCGCTGATTGGTGAGAGCGGAGAGAAATTGCGTGATCAGATAGCCGTGGGCACCGTGAATCTCCACCGCGTCGAAGCCCGTTTCGCGTGCCCGGCGGGCGGCCGCTCCGTAGGCGGCGATGACTTCCTGTATATCTTCGAGCGTCATCTCGCGCGGCTCGCCTTTGAAGACAATGCTCGGAATCGGCGAAGGCGCCATGGCTCGCCCTTGCTTGAGCAGGTAAAGGCTTTCGCGGCCGGTGTGATGAATCTGCATGGCAATCCGGCTGCCGGCTCGATGCGCCACGTCCACCATTTTTTTCAGCCCCGGAATAAACCTGTCGTCATAAGCTCCCAACTGGCTGGGGCCGACCACACCGTCGGGATGGATGCCGGTGATCTCCGTGATGATCAGGCCGGGACGTCCCTTCGCGCGGCGCGCCAGATAGGCCAGATTTTCGTCACTCACGGTGGCGTCTCCGGCGCCGAGATTTGTCCCCATGGGGGGCATGACGACCCGGTTGGGCAGCTCCATCGACCTGATTTTCAGAGGCGACAAAATATTTTTCAGTGTGCTCATGACTTCCTCCTGTTGTGAAATAATAATTTAAATTGCCGGGATTCATGGTCAATGAATTTCGGCTCGCGCGGAGCATCTTCATCGGCCTGAAAACAAGGCGGCGAGGCAAGTTGGTCGGAAATAATCTTCCGGCATCTCCGCGCCGGTTTTTTTACAAGGCGCAAACCGGAAGCCCGCCTGCGCCCGCGGTTTCTGATTGCAAATTCAAAATACAGGCGAAGCCGGTTGTCACCCAAGAAACGCCTGTTTTGTTTCGTCTAACCGAATCAAATTTCTCTGTCAAGGCATTTTGATCAATTGCATCATAATCAACAAGCATGAGGTGGCTATGTCCCTGAAAAGTATGGCGTTTTACGGACGGAAAATTACATGCGAATACAGACGTATGTTTTGCTTCACTCAGTGGGGCGAATAGAAATTACCGGGGATGGCCTCATGAAAAAAGACCGTATGCAGAGACTGCTTCCGGTGCAGTTCTTTTTTATACATCCGGCGGCTTTATTTTTTGCTCGCCCGCGTTTTCTTTTTTTGACTTTAGCTGTAATTTTTGCTTATTGATCACAATACCTTTTGATTATCCGGAGACAAAATGAACGAAGAGACGAGAAGCGCAATCCTTGCTCAATTCGAGGACGAGCCTTTCGGGAAAAAGATGGGTATCCGCCTTCTGGAAGTGGATGACGGCTATGCCCGGGTCGAGATGTATTTCACGCCCGATATGGAAAATATGTTCGGTATGGCCCATGGCGGCGCGATCTTTTCTCTGATGGATGCAGCTTTCGAAGTCGCATCCAACTCACACGGCACCATGGCGGTGGCCCTGAGCATGAACATCAATTATCTGGCGTCGCCGGCCGCGGGTGCAAAGCTCATTGCGGAAGCCAAAGAGATCAACAAAACCAGAAGAACCGCCGCTTACGACATCAGGGCTACTGATGATCGGGAGAAGCTTTTGGCCACCTGCCAGTCGCTTGTTTACCGTCTGGACAGGCCTGTGCCTTTTCTGAAAAAGGGAATGGGTGGTTAGTGGATGGCAGATGGATAATGGAAAGCCCATAGCCTGTAGCCTGCAGCCTGTCTCCTGTAGCCTGCAGCTTCAGTGTGTAAACAATTCGTCAAATATTTGTCGCAATCCATCGCGTCGCAGGGTGACGGCTAATTATAAGTTCAAAAACTGAGTTGACATAAGCGGGGTGACTGATTATAAGTAAGCTTCGGTTAAACGGGCAGATCATATTTTGAGCACGCATTAAGTGGCACTGTCAATGATGATGGTTTAATGTCTACAAAACTGTTGAAAAATAAAAACACGAAGGAGAGAAACATGAGAAAAATGATTTGGGTTGTAGCTGTCCTGATGATTACGGCTTTGGCCGTTCCGGGATACGCGCAGGTGAAGGCTGGTTCATTTAACATTACCCCGAATGCCGGCATTTACGTATTTGAAGGCAATGAAGATATGAAAAACGCCCCTACGCTGGGCGTGCGTGCCGGCTATTTTTTCACCAAATATATCGGTGCGGAAATTTACGGCCAGTGGATTCCCACTAAAGTTGGTGAGAATGTTGTGGAAAACGGCTTTTTAATAGACAAAAATGAATCGCTCAACGTTGTCAACTACGGCCTTGAAGCAGTCGTCAATCTGTTGCCCGATGGTTTTGCCGGCACGGGTCTTGTGCCCTTTGTGGCTGCCGGTGTCGCTGGAATGCATTATTCCCGCCATTATGAAGATACAACCGAAAATAAAGAAAATAAAGTTGCTGCGACCTACGGCGGCGGATTGAAATATTTTCTGTCGGAAAACCTCGCTGTGCGCGCCGATGTGCGCCATGTCATCCCCTTTGGCGATGTGCATAACAATCTGTTGGCCACGGTCGGCCTGACCTTTGCCTTCGGCGGAGCCAAAAAGGCCGAGCCTGTTGCAGCGGCCGCTCCTGCTCCGGCTCCCGCTCCTGCTCCTGCTCCTGCACCTGCCCCTGCACCCGCGCCTGCCCCTGCCCCTGCACCGGTGGTCGCTCCCGCACCTGCGCCCGCTCCCGCTCCGGAAATTCTGGAAAAGGGCAGAACCACACTGAAAGTGCTGTTTGATTTTGACAAGGATGTTATCAAAACCAATTCCGTGGCGGATATCGACAATCTGGTAGCCGTCATGAAGCAGTATCCGGAGCTCACCGTTACCATCGAAGGGCACACTGACAACATGGGCGACAAGGCCTACAACCAGGGTCTTTCCGAGCGCCGCGCCAAAGCCGTCATGAACTACATGATCCAGAAGGGTGGCATTGACGCCGGTCGCCTTGAAGCGATCGGATACGGTATGGACCGGCCGGTTGCCGACAATGCCACGAGAGAGGGTAGAGCTCAGAACCGCCGTGTGGAAGCGGAAACCGCCGAGTACACCATCAAGAAAAATTAGCTGTGTGACTGTCAGCCTGCAAGCTGCATTCCTGAAACAAAAGCCCCCGCGGTAATACCGCGGGGGCTTTTTCTGTGGTTACCGTATGGACATTTCCATCTTAATCTCCGGGATGAGGTCATTGATCAGCGACAGCCCGTTTACGCAGAATTGTCCCTTCGGGCACCGGGGTGGAAAAGGGAAGGTAAATGCGGCTGCCCGCGTGTGCCCGGTCTGTAATGTTTTCGTTTTCATCGAACATGACGGCTGTGTCGATCGGGATATTGTCATCCGCGAAGAGCAGCTCTGTTTTTTCTCCCGCCCGCAGGCGGTTGCGCACATCAACCAATATGCGTCCGCGCGTTTCGTCGAAGCTAAGCACCACGCCTGCAGGTTTATGCGACTGAATGCTTTTGACCGACGGGCTGGTTTCGTTTATTTTCTCATCCGAAAAGGCAAAGCCGGTTGTATATCCGCGATGCGAGATCGTCTCGAGCTCTGTAAGCCAGCGCGGGTCATACAAGTGTTTTTCTTTTTGCTGTGTCAGGGACTCGAGCGCCTGACGATAAGCGCGGGTGGCAACAGCCACATAGTAGGCTGATTTCATCCGTCCCTCAATTTTGATGCCGGACACGCCGGCGGCCAGCACTTGCGGCAGATATTCGATCAGGCACAGGTCCTTTGAGCTCAGCAGATAGGAAAAGCGTTCGTCTTCTTCCACAATGAACGGTTCATCGGGCCTCGATGATTCGTGAAGAAGATACTCCCATCGGCAAGGCTGGGTGCAGTCTCCTTCATTGGCGCTGCGGCGGTTGCGCAGCGCCGACAGATAGCAGCGGCCGGAATAGGCCATGCACATCGCGCCGTGGACAAAGATTTCCAGCTCGACTTCAGGAACGCAACGGGCAATCTCGCCGACTTCCTTAAGGCTCAGCTCGCGGGCCACGATAACCCGCTTTATGCCGCAGTCGCGCCAGAAGCGCACGGACTCGCTGTTGGTCGTGTTGGCCTGTGTGCTCAAGTGCACAGGTATTTCCGGTGTGATTTGACGAACCAGACGGACAAGGCCCGGGTCGCTCACGATAAGAGCGTCCACGTCTGTTTCGGCCAAAAGGGGTAGCACCTGCCTTGCTTTGGCTATGTCCGCGTCACGGGCGAAAATGTTCAGCGCGGCATAAATGCGGGCCCCTTTGGCGTGAGCCTCACTCACCCCGGTTGCCAGCTCATTGAGAGACATCTCCGCCGCCGCGGCGCGCAGGCTCAGGCCCGGCGCGCCCGTATATACTGCATCCGCGCCGTAAAGGAGCGCCGTGCGCAGTTTTTCCAGGTTGCCGGCAGGGCTTAAAAGTTCCGGCCGTTTCGTAAAAAACGTCATCAGATACAGTACCTGCGCACCTGCTCCATCACCTTGAGTGATTTCACTTCTTTTCCCAGGACGTGGGAAATAAAGCCGCACAGGATAGTGCGGCATTCACAGGCAAGGCGCTCAGGCATGGAAATCATCTTCATTTTTTCGATGTCCATCTCCTTGCCTAAAAGCAACGTCCGCACGCTGCCGGCGGAGACGGTCTGGTCGTATCTTTCCGGCCGGGCGCACGCGGCGCAGAAGATGCCTCCCTCCTTCGGCAGGAAATAGTAGGAAACGCCGTTGGTCACTGGAGCCTTGCAGTGTACGCAGGCGGCCAGCGCCGGTTCAAATCCCGTGACTTTCAAAAGCCGCATTTCAAAGAAACGCACGGCCGCATCCGATACGTTTTCGCGTGACAGCCAGTCAAGAAAATCGTGCAGCAGCATAAAAAGATTTTCATTGGATTTTTCCTCCCGGCTGAAATGGTCGGCCAGTTCGATGAAATATGATGCAGCCAGCGTTTTTTCCAGATCCTGTCGAATGAGTGTGTAGTGATCGATAATGTCGCACGATTCGATGAAAGCCAGGCCGTCTCGGTTTTTTCTGGAAAAGTTTAGTTCGACCAGCGAAAAAGGTTCAAAGACGTTGGCGAAGCGTTTTTTGCTTCTTTTGGCTCCTTTGGCGATACCCTTTAGCTTGCCGAATTCACGGGTGTAAAAGGTGACGATGAGGTCCGACTCCCCGTAGCTGAGGCTTTTCAAAAGATAGCCGGCAGCTTTATGGCTTTCGCGGGCGCTCATGGCCGGGGCGCGCGCCCGTCATATTTTACGGTGCCTTTCACGATAGTCAAAACCGCGCGTCCTTTCATTTTACGCCCGTGAAACGGAGAGTTTTTGCCCAGTGAGCGAAAAGATTGCACATCCACCGTCCAGTCAAGTGCCGGGTCGATGACCGTGATGTCCGCGTCAGCGCCTTCAGCCAGAGTTCCGGCGGGGATTTTGAGTATGTTCGCCGGCTGCAGACTCATCCTGGCGATAAGCTGCGCAAGTGTGAGCGTTTTGTCATGGACCAGCCCCAGGCTCAATCCCAGCGAAGTTTCCAGGCCGCTGATGCCGCAGGCCGCGTATTCAAACTCGACTTCTTTGTCCGTACGCGCGTGCGGCGCATGGTCACAGGCGATGGCATCGATGGTGCCGTCGGCCAGACCCTGTTTAACCGCCTCCACATCTGCCCGGCTTCTGAGCGGGGGACTGACTTTATAGTTTGTGTCGTAGCCGGCAAGCGCTTCATCTGTGAGAGTGAAGTGATGGGGCGTAGCTTCGGCCGTAACCTGAACACCTCGTTTCTTGGCGTCACGGATCAGGCGTACGGAGCCGGCGGTGCTGACATGCGCGATATGAATCCGCGTGCGGGTGTATTCGGCAATCAGTATGTCGCGGCCCACAATCACCTCCTCGGCGATGGCGGGGATGCCGGGCAGGCCCAGCACCGTACTCCAGTAGCCTTCGTTTATCAGGCCGCAGGCGGAAAGATTTTTATCCTCGCAGTGCTGGATGACGGGCAGGTCAAGCGAGCAGGCATATTCCATTGCCCGACGCATGAGCGCCGCGTCCATCACCGGTTTGCCGTCGTCGGACAGGGCCAGCGCGCCGGCCTCCTTGAGGTCCCAATATTCGGCCAGGCGCTTGCCTTCCGAGCCGGCGGTGATGGCGGCGATGGGGTACACGTGGGCCAGATCCGCCTCCGCCGCTTTGCGGCGGATAAACTCGGTGACGGAGCGGTTGTCGTTGACCGGCTCCGTATTGGGCATGCAGGCAATGGAGGTGAAGCCCCCGGCCACGGCGGCGGCCGCGCCGCTGGCGATGGTTTCCTTGTATTCCAGCCCCGGTTCGCGCAGATGGACATGCATGTCGACAAGGCCCGGCGCGGCGACAAGTCCGGCAAGTTCGATGAGTTCGGCCTCCGGCGGCGCTTTGAGGTCCGGGCCGCGGGCGATGATTTTTCCTTCCGCGAGCACAATGTCCATTATATCGTCGGTATTCTGCGCCGGGTCGATCACCCGGGCGTTTTTCAAGAAGAGCTTCATTCGCTTCCTCCGGTGAGCAGATATAAAAGCGCCATACGGACAGCCACACCGTTGTTGACCTGGTTGAGAATGACCGAGCAGGTCGGGTCGTCGGCGATATCCGGCGAGATTTCCACGCCGCGGTTGATCGGGCCGGGGTGCATGACGATGGCGTCAGGTTTGGCCAGTCCCAGATTCCTGCGGTTCAGGCAGTAGTGACGGGCGTATTCGCGAAGCGACGGAAAGATGTTCTGCTTTTCGCGCTCGAGCTGAATGCGCAGCATCATGACCACATCCGCGTCCGCGACGGCATCTTCGAGTTTTGTGCAGACCCTGACGCCCAGCTTATCGATATCGCGCGGCAGCATCGTGGGAGGGCCGGCAACAACGACCTCGGCGCCCATTTTCGAAAGGCCGTAGATGTTGGAGCGTGCTACCCGGCTGTGCGCGATGTCGCCGATAATCGCCACTTTCAGCCCGGCGATTTTGCCTTTTTTCTCTTTGATGGTCAGCATGTCTAAAAGAGCCTGCGAAGGATGCTCGTGCGAGCCGTCTCCCGCGTTGATGATCGACTGCCTGACCAGTCCGGCAAGCAGATGGGGCGCGCCGGCCGCACTGTGGCGGATGACGATGATATCCGGCGTCATGGCCTCGAGGTTGCGCGCCGTGTCGATAAGCGTTTCTCCCTTGACCGCGGAGCTGGTGGAGGCGGAAATGTTGATGGTATCGGCGCTGAGCCTTTTCCCGGCGAGTTCAAAGGATGTCCGCGTGCGCGTGCTGGCTTCGTAGAAAAGATTGATCACGCTTTTGCCGCGCAGCGTCGGTACTTTCTTGATTTCGCGCGTCGAGATTTCCAGAAAGGACTCAGCCGTATCCAGGATGAGATTGATCTCTTCCCTGCTCATATCCCGGATGCCGAGGATGTCTTTTTTAGCCAGTTTCATCATAGATATTTCCCTGCCGGTGGCGTAACTTACTTTTCTTCCACAATGACTACTTCATCCGTGCCGTTTTTCTCATTCAGGTTGACGCTGACCGCCTCCCACAGGGACGACGGGAGATTTTTTCCCACAAAGTCCGCGCGTATGGGAAGTTCGCGGTGTCCGCGGTCGATCAGGACGGCAAGCTGGATCATCCTGGGGCGGCCGAAATCGATCAGCGCGTCCATCGCGGCGCGGATGGTCCGGCCGGTGAAAAGCACATCATCCACCAGGACAACTTTCTTGTCGGTCAGGTCGAACGGGATGTCGGTTTTTCCCGGGGGCGATGTTTTTCCCGCTTTGGCGATGTCGTCGCGATAAAGAGTGATGTCCAGGACGCCCAGGGGGATTTTCCGGCCTTCGATGGAGGATATTTTTTTCTGCAGCCTCTGAGCGAGGTAAATGCCGCCCGTGCGGATGCCGACAATCACCAGGCCGTCCATGCCTTTATTTTTTTCCAGGATTTCATAGGCGATCCTCGTCAGGCAGCGTTCAATGCCGTCACTGTCCATCACTACTTTGAGCCTCTTTTTTGCTTTCATGTTCCCTCTTTGCCAATGTGCGGTTTAATCTGATGCTTTACGCAGGCGAGGCGCAAAAGCCCTGCGCGCGCCTGGTCAACAGGCACAAAAAAAGCCTTTCCCCATGCGGAGAAAGGCCGGACAAGCACTGTGCTCAAATTTTTCATATCTTTTTCCTTTTTCAATCTCGCAGGATCAAGTTAAAAGGTCAATGGCGATTTCATACATCTTGAGGCGCTTTCTGTCAAGATAAAACGATGAGTCGGAGCTGCTATTTCAGGATGCTTCCCAGCCTCTCCCAGCGAACTTTGGCAAACAGGTTTTTGGCGTTTTCGCTGTTCCAGGACCAGTAGATGACCAGCGCCTTTCCTTCGAGGTCCTTGAGCTCGACCATGCCCCAGTAGCGGCTGTCGTAGCTGGCGTCGCGGTTGTCTCCCATGACGAACAGCGAGCCTTCAGGCACGGTAACCGGCCCGTAGTTGTCGCGTGGCTGTACCACTGCCGGGTAAAAATTGGGATCGGTGTAAACTGCATGCCGGTCGGGGTAAAGCTCGCCGTTGATAAAGAGGTTCTTGTTTTTAATTTCGATTTTATCTCCGCCGATGCCGATGACGCGTTTGATGTAGTCTTTGCTGCGGTCCATGGGATATTCGAAAACAACAATGTCGCCGCGCTGCGGCTGCGACACGGGGATGATGGTTCTGCGCAGGATCGGTATTTTCACGCCGTAGAAGAACTTGCACACCAGCAGGTGATCGCCCACCAGTAGCGTGGGCGCCATCGACTGGGAGGGTATCTTGTAGGCCTGGACGACGAATGTACGGATAACCACCGCGAGCAGTATCGCGATGATGATCACTTCGATATATTCCTGCACCCTGGATTTCGACTTTTCCTGAGCGGCGTCATTTCTGCCGCGGTCTTGCACATTTTTTTGCGATTTGTTTTCTTTCATGTCAGATGACACTTCCTAGGAATAAATATTACTCAGCGCCACAAAAATCATGATGACGGAAAAGGAGCCTTTGGCCGCTTTCTTGCCGATCATGGTCAAAAAAATCCTGCCCGATGACTGGTAGGGCGATTTTAATTTAAGCTGCTGGAAGATTTCCGCAAGTAAAATTCCCGCTACTCCGCCGAGAAAAAAGCCCAGCCAGATGCCCGCACCCCAAAGAAAGGGTGTCAGGATGCACATCCCGATTATGGAACCGGCAAGCGCCGCCCAAAGGGGGCTGCGGCGAACACGTGCCTCGCGGATGTGGGTATTTTCCAGCAGGAAATCGACTGTCTCGGCGATGATGGCAAAAATCAGTAAGGCCAGCAGGGCTTTCCAGCCGATATGGTTAAAGTCGGTGGCCAGAGAATAAACCAGCACATCGAGGAAAATAACTACCGTTCCGGGCAGCCCGAAAAGGCTCAAATAGATTCCCGCAAACAAAATCAGTATGAATACGGCAAATCCTGCCCCGGCCAGGAATGACAAGCTATTTTTTCCCCTTTCCTTTTGGAAGTTTTGGTCTGTCAAAAAAGAGCACAAGGGGGCTGGCGATGAAAATAGACGAGTATGTCCCGACGATGACGCCCACCAGAAGCGCGAATGAGAAGTCGTGGATCACGGGCCCGCCCAAAAAGAACAAAGCCACCAGAACCAGGATAACCGTCAAAGACGTCAGAACGGTCCGGCTCAGTGTTTCGTTGATGCTCGCATTGATGACTTCGGCCAGCTTTGTCCGCAGATCCTTTTTGCGGTTTTCACGGATCCGGTCGAACACGACGATTGTGTCATTGATGGAATAGCCGATAATCGTCAGCAGCGCCGCGACCAAGGCCAGCGTAAATTCCTTGTTGAGCAGGGAAAGAGCGCCGATGGTGATGATCGTGTCGTGAACCAGGGCCAGCACGCCCCCGATCCCGTAGCGGAATTCGAAACGGAAGGCGATATAAATGAGCATGCCCAGACATGACAGGATAATCGCCAGGATCGCTTTGTTGCGCAGGTCTGCCCCGACCTTCGGGCCGACAAACTCGATTTTGCGTATTTCAAAGTTACCCTCGCCGAACTGTCCGGTCATGGCCTCGCTCACGGCGGTCTGAAACTCCTTGTCGGCCGGGTGGTTGGTACGCACGATCACCTCGTCTTTTCCGATTTCCTGAATGATGGCATCTTCTATTTTGATGTCCGCGAAAGTCTTGCGGATGTCATCGGGGGCGGCGGTCTGGGAAAATTTTATCTGGATTACAGTCCCTCCGGCAAATTCGATTCCCAGATTCAGCCCTTTGTGCATGACGACGGACAAAATACTGATGATAATGAGCGCCACGGATATGCCGGTGGTGATTTTTATTTTTCCTACAAAATCAAAATTTGTTCCCGGTTTGATAATTTCCATTGTCTTCTCCTGTATATGAGAGCCTCTGTGTCGCTAGATGCTGATTTTTTTGATGCCTTTGTTCCAGAGAAAGTAATCGAAGATTGCCCGCGTGACGAAAATGGCGGTAAACATGCTGACCACGATGCCGATACTCAGCGTCAGTGCGAATCCCTTGATCGGCCCCGTGCCGAAGGCGAACAAAAACAAAGCCGCAATCAGCGTGGTGATGTTGGCGTCCAGGATGGTGATGAAAGCTTTGCCGTAGCCCGCGTCGATGGCGGCGCTGGGCGTTTTGCCGATTCTCAATTCCTCGCGGACACGTTCAAAAATCAGCACGTTGGCGTCCACCGCCATGCCGATGACCAGTACGATGCCGGCAATGCCCGGCAGTGTCAGCGTGGCCTTGAAGCCGGCGAGAATCCCCAGAAGGACAATGATGTTGAGAATTAAAACGGAATCAGCCACCAGCCCCGACAGGCGGTAGTAGATGGCCATGAAAATGATCACCAGCACAAACCCGATCAGCGCGGCAATGACGCCCTGGCGGATTGAATCCGAGCCCAGTGATGGCCCGACGGTCGTTTCCTCGAGGATATTTACCGGGGCCGGAAGAGCGCCGGCGCGTAAAACGATAGCCAGGTCGCGCGCCTCTTCCATGGTGAAGTTTCCGGTAATCTGCGCCTGTCCGCCGGAGATCCTCTCCTGAATGACAGGGGCGGAATGGACAACCCCGTCGAGGACGATCGCCAGGCGTTTGCGAACGTTTTCATTGGTGATGCGGTCGAAATCCGCCGCTCCCTGGGAATTGAACTTGATGGAGACATGCGGCTCGCCGAAGCGGTCGGAGATCTGGACTTTTGCTGTTTCCAGCGATGCGCCGGTGAGCAGGGTCTTGTTTTTCAGCAGATAGGGCACCTTGCCGCGAGCCCCGCTTCCGTCGTCGCGGGAGCCGTAGGCGATGATTGACCCTTCCGGGATGTTCCCGCGCAGGGCTTCGTCCAGGGAATGTTCTTCATCGACGATTTTAAACTCCAGCATGGCGGTCTTTCCGATCAGGTTTTTAGCCCGCTCCGGGTCCTTGATACCGGGAAGCTGCACCATGATGCGGTCGTTTCCTTCCGGGATTATTTCCGGCTCGGTTACGCCGAACTGATCGATACGGTTGCGGATGGTCTCCACGCTGTGCTCGACGGTCAGCTTCTTCAGATCGGCTGCCCGCTTTTCATTGTAGATCAGCGTTACGAACTGCCCTCCCTCGCGCACGGTAGAGGAGGCGATCTCCAGCTCCGGGTGATGCTCTTTTAGAATTTTTTCCAGCGCGGCCTTGCCTTCCGCCTCGGTCAGCTCCATGGTGATTGTCGCGTCTTGTGCTTTTGCCAGCCTGCGGAAGCGTACCTTGTTGTCCATGAGCGATTCTTTCAGATCGTCGGCCGTTCTTTCCATCATTGTTTCGAGCGCCTTGTCCGCATCCACCTCCAGAATCATATGCATGCCGCCTTGCAGATCCAGACCGAGACGGATTTTGTCTGTAACCACAAATTTGCCTATGTTGGAAGGAAGCTCCGGAACCAGTGTCGGCACCAGGCAATAAAGAGACACGAGCGTCACGGCGGCGGTGATGGCCCATCTAACTTTCAAGGATTTGAACATCGGATGCCCCTTTCTGATTTATGGCTTTGTCGCGGGCGCGGGCGAACCGGTTTTTTGCAGGACCGCCGCAATCGCGGTGCGCGCCACTTTAATGCGCACTTTGTCGGCGATTTCCAGTGTAACGACCGCATCGGCCAGGCCGGTCACTCTCCCGTGAATGCCGCCGCTGGTCATGACCATGTCGCCGTAGGCCAGGTTTTCCAGCATCGATTTGAGGTCTTTTTGTTTTTTCTGCTGCGGGCGGATCATCAGAAAATAGAAAATGGCGAAGATCACCACCATCATGATGATGAAGCTGTAATCACCTAAACCTCCGCCCCCCTGAGCTCCTGCCGCGCCTGGATTGGCGCCCATTGCGTATGCTTTAGCTATCACTTTACTTCCCTCCTTGAAAACTGCTCTTTAGCAGATTTTTTTGTAAAATCACTTTTTATTTGTAAAATCTTTTTTAAAAGCCGTGAAACGGTTTTCTTTTATTGCCGCCCGGATCTGTTCCATCAGGCGCATATAATGCCGGACGTTGTGGATCGTGTTTAACACCATGGCCAGAATCTCACCGGCCATGTACAGATGCCTCAAATAGGCTCTGGAATAGTTTTTACAGGTGTAGCAATCGCATGTTTCGTCAATCGGATGATTGTCTTCCCGCCAGCGGGCGTTTTTTATAACAATCTTTTCTTTATTTGTAAACAATAATCCGTGGCGTGCCGACCGTGTCGGCATGACGCAGTCGAACATATCTATACCGCATGAAACGCCGTGTACGATATCCGCCGGTGTGCCGACCCCCATGAGGTAGCGCGGTTTTTCGGCGGGCAAAAGGGGAGTGATTTCCTGAGCGAGGGCATACATGACATCCACCGGCTCCCCGACACTCAGGCCCCCCAGTGCATGTCCGTCAAAGCCGATGGGCACAATCTGCTCCACCGCCTGCCGGCGCAACGCGGGATAAGTGCCCCCCTGAATGATGCCGAAAAGAGCCTGGCCGTGGTTTGTCTTTGCCTGCCTGCACAAGCCGGCCCACGAAAGGGTCAGAGACAATGAATCCCTGGCCCGGGCGAAGTCGGCGGGGTAGGGGGT
>JAAYKU010000217.1 GCA_012522275.1 Smithella sp. | reverse complement strand
GTCTTTCATAGCAGTGAGATATGGAGGGATTTGAGGCGCAAACCAGCCCCGCTGACTCCATGGCCTCCGGTTCAAGCGACCAGACGACCAGTGCGTTTGTCCTGTATCCGGCTTTGTGATGGCGCAGGATCGCTCCGAATCTTCTCAGAATCCCCGCGCCTTTGAGCTCTGTAAGCAGGCGGGTCAATGATGCGGCGGACAGACCGGACTGAGCCGCAACAGAGTCGAAAGGCCTGTCGGTCACAGGCAGATCGCGCTGAAGCATGGCCAGTGCTTTTTTTTCCGGTTTTGTGAATTTTCTCATCGGTTTTCGTCTTATCCTGCTTCCCTCATAAAATCAAGAAGAGCATCGTAATTTATCACACCCCCCAAGACAGTGTTTGTAAAAAAGAGGATAGCGATCCACTCCATGGGGTGGAGCTTTGTTTCAGGCTAACTTGCTTATTCCGCGATGATGTTGAAGTTAATCAGAAGTGTTCAAGATGAGTTTTTTGCAAATTAGTCGTAAATATTTCTTGACAAGAAGGCACAAGATGGTTAGAAGCGTTTAACTGACTCACAGTCGTCAAATTTTGCATAAGGAGGGGAGGATAAGAAAAAGAAACGCCTGACGCTGCGGTCGGTCACTACAAAATTTCAGGAGGATTTAAATGAAAAAAAGTTTAATCTACACAATGTTGGCAATGGTGCTGGTTATTGTTTTTGGTCCTCAGGTAATGGCTGCTTCCGAAGTGGCGGCTGCGGCCCCAGCGGGTGTTGTTGATTACACAAAAGCCATTGTTCTCGGTTGTTCATTGCTGGCCGCCGGTATCGCAATTGCTTTCGGAACCATCGGAACCGGTAATGGCATGGGGCAGGGCTTAAATGGTGCAACAAACGCCGTCGGCAGAAACCCGGAAGCTCAGGGCAAAATTCTTCTTACCATGATGGTCGGTCTGGCCATGATCGAATCTCTGGCGATTTATGCACTGGTTGTTGCGCTGATCGTGCTTTACGCCAACCCGCTGATTAAGTTAATCGGCTAAAATTTTATTGATATCATAAACAGGGAGGGGGAGCGTACATCGACTTTCTCTCCCTTTTTTAATGCAATTCTCTCAAAGCGGACAAAGCCAGAGGCGGTGGATGCATTACCCGGGGTGAAGAAGTAATGACGCGTTTGTGTTTAAGCACGGCGCGACAAGTCTTGTAAGAGCGCTTTATTCACCGTCTTCGGGGCCAACTTTTCCCCGAAGCTCCTTTTTCCGTGCCTGTCTGTGTTTATCCTTCAGCATTTTTTCTTTTGCGCGTTTGCTTCTTTTTCTTTTCTGGCGTCTGATTTTTTCAATTGTTTCTTTTTCGGCGGCGATAAAGCCCTTTTTTTGTGCTTCAATTTTGTCCAGAAGAAGGCGGCGGGCCAGAAAGCGGTTCAGCGCCTGGGATCGTTCACGCTGGCATTTGACGGAAAGGCCGGTAGGGATGTGTACCAGATAGACGCACGAGGAGCTTTTGTTGACTTTCTGTCCTCCGGGGCCGGAGGAACGTATAAACGATTCTTCAAAGTCCGCTTCGGAAACTCCCAGCGCCTGCATGCGCTGCTCGATCTCTTTGATTTTTTCTGCAGAAACAGGCATGGGTGGCGCGCCCGTCAGGGGATGGAATAAATCTCGTCGTCGATCATGTTGATCCAGTTTTCCTTTAAGGTCTGCCTGGCTTCTTCAAGCTTGTCGACCCCCAGAATCACGATGGTTTCCTTGCCGATGCGATTGATCGTTGTGTAAAGATAAAGGATATTGATTTCCGCCTTGGACAGCGGCTTGAAAATGGCGTTGATGCCGCCTGCGTGCAGGGGGATCTCCGCAGCCAGTACAGGTGTGATTTCGAAGTTGAAGTTGAAACTGCTCAAAAGAGCGGCTGCGCGATCAGGATCATTGACAACCAGGCGTACGCGACTGTCGTGTTCGATGCTGGCGGCGGACACGGCAATCGTGGCGATGTCCTCCTCATCCAGAATATGGGTTAGTCTGGCGAAGGTGCCCGGAACGTTGCCCAGAAGAACGGAAATTTGTTTGACGGCCATGATTTTAAGCTCCTGCATGATCATACCCGGCCGTGAATGCCTTGCGGTTGATTTCGGCCAGTGATTTTTTCCGGCTTCCCATAATAGTTTCCAGAGTTTTGAGATAAATGTCCGGTGATACGATATTCGATTCCCGTATGAACGCGCCCATCATGACCACATTGGCCGTGCGTGTATTGCCCAGCTCATGGGCGATATCCGCGCAGGGGATGCAGATGGTTTTGACATCCTGGCGGATGGGACGCGCCTCGACGATCGACGAGTTGATAAAAATTGTTCCGCCGGCCGTCACCTTGTTCTGAAATGAGAAAAGGGAAGGGGAATTCATTACAACCAGATAATCAGGCGCGGACGCCACCGGAGAGGCGATTTCTTCATCAGCCATCGCTACTGTGCAGTTTGCCGTACCGCCGCGCATTTCCGCGCCGTAGGCAGGCAGGTAGGTGACATGTAGTCCTTTGTTCATCGCGGCCGTGGCCAGCGAGATGCCCATCATCAAAACCCCCTGGCCGCCGAAGCCGGAAAAAAAAGCCTTGGTCATCATGAGATTTTCTCCGCGTTTTTCTTCAGGTCGGGAATGTTGTCTTTATAAACGCCGGTCGGGAATTCTTTGGACATCACCTCGTCGATCCATTTACACGAATCGACAGACGACATTTTCCAGTTGGTCGGGCACATCGACAGGATTTCAATCATGGAAAATCCCAGGCCGTCCATCTGGCACTGAAAAGCCTTACGGACGGCTCTTTTGGTTTTGTTCACGCCGGCCGGAGAGCTCACCGAGCACCTTTCCAGGTAGGTGACCCCGCCGATCTGAGAAAAGATTTCACAAACTTTAACCGGATAGCCGTCGAGCGCCTGTTTGCGCCCGGCGGGGCTGGTGGTTGTCCGTTGCTGCAGCATCGTCGTCGGGGCCATCTGCCCCCCCGTCATGCCGTAAACCGCGTTGTTGATAAAAATTACAGTGATGTTTTCGCCGCGGTTGGCGGCGTGAAAACTCTCGGCCATGCCGATGGCGGCAAGGTCTCCGTCTCCCTGATAAGAGAAAACAATGCTGTCCGGCAAGGCGCGCTTGATGCCCGAGGCCATGGCCGGGCCGCGCCCGTGCGGCGCCTCGATCATGTCCACGTCAAAATAATTGTAGGCCAGAACCGCGCAGCCCGCCGGGGGCACGCCGATGGTGACGCCGCGGATGCCCAGCTCATCAATGACTTCGCAGATGACGCGGTGGGCGATGCTGTGGCCGCATCCCGGGCAGTAATGATAGGTGTTGTGCTTCAAACTCTGCGGATGCTGGAAGATTACTTTCGACATAACAATTCAGTCCTGTGATCGCATTTCAGTCAATTTTGTCGTATATTTTGGCGATGACGTTGGCCAGCTGCGAGGGAGTCGGCACCGCGCCGCCCGGACGTCCGTGAAATTCAATGTCCGCATAACCCTGTAGCGCCAGGCGTACATCGTCGAGCATCTGGCCCGTGCTCATCTCGAAAACCAGATAATTTTTAATTTTCAAGGCCAGCGTGCGCAGCTCCCTCTCCGGGAAAGGCCACAGGGTGATGGGACGGAACAGGCCTATCTTTGTGCCTTTCTCTCTTAGCCTCTTGATGGCTCCTTTGGCTATGCGTGCGGCTGTGCCGTAGGCTACGACGACCATATCGGCATCTTGCGTGAGGTACTCGTCACAGTGTACCTCGCTTTTTTTCACCGCCTCATATTTGCGGTACAGTTTCCAGTTGTGTTCCTCACTGTCGATCGGGTCCAGAAGAAGCCCGCGGATGAATTTACTCCTGCCGTCGCCCGCGCCGCGCAGCATGAACTTTTCAGGGTAGTTGCGCGGTGGCGGTTTTTTAAAGATGACCGGCTCCATCATCTGCCCCATCATGCCGTCGGCCAGAATCATAACCGGCGTGCGGTATTTGTCTGCCAGGTCGAAGGCGTCCATGGTCAGGTCCGCCAGCTCCTGCCCGGTTGCCGGAGCCATGACGATGGTGCGGTAATCACCGTGGCCGCCGCCGCGTGTGGCCTGAAAATAATCTCCCTGTGAGGGGCGGATGTTGCCCAGTCCCGGGCCGCCGCGCATGATATTTACAATCACGCCGGGCAGCTCGCATGCCGCCATGGAGGAAATGCCCTCCTGCTTCAGATCTATGCCCGGGCTCGACGAGGAGGTCATCACACGGGTGCCGGTGGCGCTTGCCCCCGCGATCATATTAATGGCGGCAATTTCACTTTCCGACTGAATGAAGACGCCTCCCTCCGCTTTGCGTATATGTTCGGCCATGTATTCGGTCAGTTCATTCTGAGGGGTGATCGGATAGCCGGCGTAGAAGCGGCAACCGGCACGGATCGCCGCCTCGCCGATAATATTATTCCCGGACATCAATACTTTATTCACGGTAAACCTCGATTGCCACATCGGGACACATGGTTGCGCAGATAGCACAGCCGTTGCATTCCTTCTCTTCGTTGACCGTCACGGGACGGTATCCCTGAGCGTTGAATTCCGACGAGGGCATGATATGGCCTTTGGGGCAGAAATGAATGCACAGATGGCATTCCTTGCACAGCTCTTTTTTAATTTTTATATAGCCTTTCACAGACTGATCCCAGCTTGTTTTTCGCCGCGTCCTGATTCATGCGGCGGATGCTTTCTTGCGTAAAACACTCATTATGTCAAGTTTTTTTAGAATATTTCGTCTTCTGGATTAAATTTTGCTGATTTGAAACCCTTCCAGCTTAATGGCCACTGAGCGCTGCATCAGGTCTATGGAGATGACAAAAAGTTCTTTTTCGGGATCACTTTTGATGACCGTGCCCTCGATTCCCTTGAAAGGCCCGTCGATGACTCTTGCCGCCTCGCCCGTCCGGGGATACTGAATGGAGAAGATTTCCACCTTTTTTTCGATAATGCGTTGCAGCGCGATGATTTTCTCGTCCGGAACAGGCAGAGGCTGGGCATTTTCCTTTATTCCGAGAATTTTCACCACGCCGAACGTTTTCAATATCGCCAGTTTCGTTTCATTATCGAGGTCCGCCTCCACAAAGAGATAACCGGGGAAGAGGGGAACGGTTATTTTCTTTCTGCGGTCTTTCCGTTTGCTCCATACTTCCATTTCCGGCAGAAAAGACGTCATGTTTTTTTGTGTCAGGCCGTCATGAGCCTTGTACTCATGACGACTTTTTGTGTGAACGGCATACCAGGGCATAAGCTATTCCAGCGCCAGACGGCAGATGTTGAATTTTGACGTCGAATACAGCACGCATTTATTTTTTGCAATGATAAAAAATGAAAGCGCGGTTTGCAGGAGGTGTATCTTACCGCGCGGGCAGCAGACGGCTGTCGATGAGAATGTCCGGTCCTGTTCTCGCCACGCGTTTGACGGACAGAAGCTTTGCTTCCTCAAGGCTGCGGATATTGAGTTCGCCTACCGCCTCGATCCCCCGGCCGATGATTTTTGGGGCGATTACCGTTATCAGGCGATTTACAATATTATCCTTGAGCGCTGAAGTGATGATCTGTGAGCCCCCCTCGATCAAGACAGAAGTGATACCGCGCGTGGCTAAAAGAGGCAGAAGTTTTTTGAGGCTGACATTGCCCGCGGCGGCGGACGGGGCGTTGAGCACCTGTGCGCCCGCCCGGACAAGCTTTTGCGCGGCGGGGGCTGAGACATCCGCTGTGGTGACAATCAGCGTAGGTGCTTCAGTCAGGTTTTGCATCACGTTCATCGCGGGCGTGACGGACAGTCCGGAATCGACAATAATGCGCAGCGGATTGCGACCGCGGACATGCCTGGCCGTCAATGTCGGGTTGTCCTTGAGCACCGTGCCGATTCCTACCAGGATCGTGTCATGCTCCACTCTCAATCTATGAGCATACTTCAGTGACGCAGGCGAGCTGATCCACTGTGAGTGGCCGGTTGTCGTGGCGATGCGCCCGTCGATGGTCTGCGCGTATTTGATTGTAACGAAGGGCAGGCCGGTTTTCATGAAATGGAAGAAAACTTCATTCAAAGCGCGGCATTTATCTTCAAGAATTCCGGTGGTGACCTCCAGACCGGCGCTTTCCAGGCGCTCGATACCCCGGCAACACACAACAGGGTTGGGATCGGCCGAACCGATGACCACACGCCTGATTTTATGGCTGATGATTAAATCAGTACATGGCGGCGTCTTTCCGTAATGGCAGCATGGTTCCAGAGTTACATAAAGAGTTGAATCTTTTACGCTTTGTGTGGCATTGGCAATTGCATTTACTTCAGCGTGCGCCTCACCGCAGCAGCGGTGCCAGCCTCGGCCGATGATTTTACCTTTTTTGACCAGCACGGCGCCCACCATCGGATTGGGGCTTACCCGGCCCCTTCCGCGCGCGGCAAGATTCAAGGCCAGTTTCATGTAAAATTCGTCTGTCATGTGCATTTATTACCGCAAGGAAGCGGTCAATGCAAAATAAATTATATTTTAAGGAAGGATGTCGGCTGTATAAACCGGGGCGGAAAAATCCTTCCCACGGGAAAGGGGGTTTTCAAGTGACGGGAATCACATTATTTTTGTTGACTTTTGACGAGAAAACAGTAGAATTGCAGCCTAAGCTTGGAAAGGGCAAACCGCCTGAAAAGGTGGGGCGCAAAGCCACCGGCCTCAGTAAGCAAAAGGCAGCGGGGTTGCCGGGCATCTTCAAATGAACTCCGGTATTCCCACACTACAGACATGAAAAAGGCGTAAAAAGCGAAAGAGAACTGCTATGGTCTTAAATATATTTGCCTTTATTTTCGGCGCAATCGTCGGCAGTTTTCTAAATGTCTGCATTTACCGGCTGCCGGCCGGAGAGTCTATCGTCAAGCCTTTTTCCCGCTGCCCGCACTGTCGGCATCCGGTCCGTTTTTATGACAATATCCCGCTGGTGAGTTTTTTGCTGCTTCGCGCAAAGTGCCGAGACTGCGGAGGGAAAATATCCTGGCGCTATCCACTGGTCGAGCTTGTCAGCGCCGTTTTCTCGCTGCTGCTTTTTATCAAGTTTGGTTTGACATTGAATTTTGTTGTATTTTTTATCTTTACGGCCGTACTGATAATTATCACTTTTATCGATCTGGATCATCAGATCATCCCGGATGTTTTGACTCTGCCCGGAATTGTGGTTTTTACAGCAGCCGCCATTTTCATTGTTGGCGTGCCGTGGCTCGAGGCGCTCATAGGAGTAATTGTCGGCGGCGGCGTCCTTTTTCTCATCGGGCTGGCCTATAAGCTGGTGAAAAAGATCGAGGGCATGGGCGGCGGAGATGTCAAGCTGCTGGCCATGATCGGCGGATTTTTCGGCTGGAAGTCATTGATCTTTGTACTGCTCATCGCCTCACTGGCCGGTGCGGTCGTGGGAATAACCGCCATGATCATTGAAAAAAAGACATGAAGTATGCCGTGCCCTTCGGACCTTTTTTGTCCGCGGCGGCGGTGGCGTACATTTTTTGGGGAGATGTTTTTTCACAGTGGGTATTGATACCGTAGCGGTAGTCCCCTGCCTGCGCTCCCGCGGGAAACTGCCGCAGCTATGCGGGAAAGTTTGACAAAAGTTTATATTTATGGCTGATTATGAGAGATTACATACAAATGGCTATAAAGAAAATCCGGGGCGATTGGAAGCACGCACGGGAGAATATTTAAAGATATTTCAGAGGCGTTTTATGAACAGGAATCCGTCCAGAGGCTTTACTCTTGTTGAATTGCTTATTGTTATCGCAATTATCGGTATTATCGCCGCGATTTCATCGTTTGGCTGGCAGAGATATGTAAGAAACACAAACCTGCGCACGGCGACCAGGGAAGTGGTTTCCGATTTTGCCCTGATGAAGGCCAGAGCCGCATCCGCCTCCCAAACCGGCCAGGAAACTACTTATGACATTGTGTTTAATGTTGCAGGAAATTCATATACCATGAGAGAGGAATCGGCTGACGGAACTGTCAGTTCTCAGACCAAATCATTTGCATCTTTTGGTCGCGGAGTTACACTTAAATCAATATCTTTTGGCGGAGGGGATACGATCACGTTTCAGGCGAGGGGAACATTGAACCCCGGTAATCTGGTCCTGCAAAACGCTCCTTCGGAAGCCACAATCACCTTTACGATCACAGGTAAAACACATGTCAAATTCAATATGTCCTGACCGGATGAAAAAAATGGATGACAAAGGCATAGGGCTCGTCGAGGTGATCATCGCCGTCTTCCTGACGACCGTCGGCATACTTGCCTTGCTCACTATGCAGCCGACCGCGCGCAGTACAACCT
>JAAYKU010000216.1 GCA_012522275.1 Smithella sp. | reverse complement strand
TCCTTGCGCTTTTAAAAACGTATTGCCTCTGCCGGATATATCCTCTATAATGCATAAAAATACAGTCAGTTTACAGGAGGTTTTGATGGAGAAGAGAATCAGCGCGTTGGCTTTTGCCCTGGAAAATGAGGAAAGAGAGCGAGAGTTTTATCTGGCCCAGGCCAAAAAAACGAAGAATATGGCCGGCAAGAATATGTTCAAGCAGATCGCGGAAGAAGAAAAAGAGCATTATGAAATGCTCAAACAGTTGCATGACAGATGGGTTGCCCAGAAAAAGTGGCCCGGCACCGTTCCCCTGAAGGTGAAAAAATCATTGACCGGTACGATCCTGCAGGCGATGTCCGGTAAAAAGTCGGCCCGGATCAACGGTACTGAAGACGAACTCCAGGCCGTACGCACCGCCATCGATTTTGAAGCGCGCGGCGTTGCTCTTTATACGAAGCTGGAAAAACAATCGACAGACCCGAAAGAGAAGGCGTTTTTTCAGATGCTCGCGGGTGTGGAAAGACAGCATCTGCTTTCACTCAAGGATACGGAAGAATTTCTCGCTGATCCGGCCACCTGGTACCAGCGCATGGAAAAGTCCGGCCTCGACGGCGCATAACCGCCATCAGGACTGTCGAACGTCTGCCGTTTCCTCTTCCAGTTTGCAGCCTAGCTCCGTCCAGATGTGGTAGGCCTCTTCCAGTTCTTTTTCCACGGTTTTTAAATCAATGTGCAGGCCTTTGATCACGGCCGGATCTTTAAGCGCCTGAGGATCGCACAGTGTTTGCTCCCCGGCGTATTTGCGCGCCTCCAGTTCAGCGATTTTTTCCTCCACGGCGGTCAGTTCCTTTTTCAGCGCGGTTTTGATTCTGGACTGACGGTTACGCTCTTGAGCTTCCAGCCTTTTCTGATCTTTTAAGGATAGTGTTGCGTGCGCGGCTTTGCCGCCGTGGGCGTCCCTGCCGACCGTGTCCGCTGCCGCACTGGCGCGCTTTTCAATGAAATAGGAATAATTGCCGTGGTAATCCGTGATGGCGCCGTCTTTGAGTTCGAAGACCTTGTTTACCAGGTGGTCGAGAAAATAGCGGTCATGCGAGACAATGGCCACCGTTCCGGAATAATGAATGAGCGCGTTTTGAAAAACGTCTTTGGTCCTGATATCCAGATGGTCGGTCGGCTCGTCCAGAATCAGAAAGTTGGTGTCCAGAAGCATGATTTTGAGCAACGCCAGGCGCGATTTCTCGCCGCCGGAAAGGACGCCCGCCTGTTTGTAAATGTCGTCGCCGGAAAAAAGAAACGCGCCCAGCAGATTGCGCCTTTCCTGGTCATTGGCGCGTGAGGGTACTGCCTGGACTTCTTCCCAGATCGTGTTTTCATAGTTGAGGTTCTGCGCGCTTTCCTGCGAAAAAAAGGCCATGCTGACATTATCGCCGTATGTGACACTGCCATGGCAGGGCTGCTCGGAGAGGCTCAAAAGCCTCGACAATGTTGATTTACCTGATCCGTTAACGCCCACGAAAGCCACTTTGTCGCCGCGGAAAAGAGAGAAATTCAGCCCGGAAAAAACCGTCAGATCGCCGTAAGAATGCCCCAGGCTCACCGCCTTCACGACTTCCTTCACGCTTTTTTTGCCTTCCGGAAATCTCATGGCGACTGTTTTGGAAGAACTTTCAAGCTGAACCTCTTTGAATTTCTCGAGCATCTTGATGCGGCTTTGCACCTGTGCGGCCTTCGAAGCCTTGTAGCGGAAGCGCTCCACAAACTCTTCAATTTTTTTGATCTGCGTCTTTTGCAGTTCCATTTCCTTGATCAGCGCTTCACGCCGCCGCTGACTTTCCGCCAGAAAATAAGTATAGTCTCCTTTGTAGATATTTATGCGCCGGTGGGCCAGCTCGACGATCTGTGTGGCGATCTTGTCGAGAAAGAAATGATCATGGGAAATAACCAGGATCGTCCCGTGATAATCCTTGAGATAGCTCTCCAGCCACTCCATGCTTTCCGTATCCAGGTGGTTGGTCGGTTCGTCCAGAAGCATGATGTCCGGCTGCTCCAGCAATATGGCGGTCAGCAAAATCCGCATTTTCCAGCCGCCGGAAAAAGAATCACAGGTTTTATCGAAGTCCGCTTCACGAAACCCGAACCCCTTGAGAATCTGTTTGGCTCTAGCTTCGAAAGCATAACCGTCGCGGGCGGAAAATTCGGCGCTGAGATCACAATAGCGGCGGGTAAGTTCACTGTAGTCGTGCGTGTTGGGGCTGACCGCGGCGATTTTTTCCTCCAGGCTGCGGATGCCCTTTTCCAGCGCGGCAATGCCGCTTTTACTGCGCAGAAACTCCATCAGGCCGATGGCGTCGAGCTCGACCATATCCTGAGGCAGATAGCCGATCTTTTTTTGTCTGAGGTCGGGGATGTCGATAAAACCGGAATCGGGATGCACCTCGCCCAGGATGACGCGAAAGAGCGTGGTTTTGCCCGTGCCGTTGTCGCCCACCAGGCCGATGCGGCTTTTCGGGTGAATCGTCCAGTTGATCCGGTCGAACAGTTGCCTGTCCAGAAAAGACAGGTTGACATTGCGAAAATAGATCACGAAATCTCCTGCCTGCTAAATCTGTGCGGGTGTCTCAGCACTTCGGCAGCGGGGCCGCTTCAGCCATGCAGGTGCGGCTGGTGATGTATTTATAGTAATCGGAAAACGCCAGTTGCCAAGGCTGCATGGTTTTACCGGTGGTGTCCATAAATTTTTGCATACCCAGGACACTCCAGGTGGGGCGTTTGGCCTCTCTTTGCAGCTCATCGCTTTTTATGGGTGTCAGCTCGACCGCATAGAGATGCGCCTCGGCCAGAATCTTGCGTGCGAAGTCAAACCATGTGCAGTATCCGCGGTTGGTCACATGAAAAATGCCGCGCGCTTTTTTGTCGATCAACAGCTCCGTAGCGGCGGCCAGATCGCGTGAGCAGGTGGGCGAGCCTGTCTGATCGTCCACCACGGTCAGCCTGCCGGTGGTGCGGGCGCGCTCCAGGATGGCCTGGACGAAGTTTTTCCCCTTCGCTCCGTAAAGCCAGGCGGTGCGGATGAGCAGATAGTTGTCCGTCATCTGGCGCAGATAATGCTCTCCGGTCAGCTTGGAAGCGCCATAGGTGTTGATCGGGTTGCAGGGAGAATCCTCCAGGTAAGGGCTGTCGGCGTTTCCGTCAAATACATAGTCTGTGCTGTAGTGCACCAGAGTGATATTTTTGTCACGGCAGGCCGCGGCGATATTTTTGACCGCTTCGCCGTTTACGGCAAAACATTCCTCTCTGGCGGCTTCACACGCATCCACGTTGGTGTAGGCAGCCGCGTTGATCACCAGGTCCGGCTCGGTATCGGCGACGGCCCTGCGGCAGTCGGAGGCGCGCGTGATATTGATTTCATCGATGTCCATGCCGACAACCTCATGACGGTGCCTGAATTGCGCCATGAGATCGCTTCCCAGCATTCCTTTATGTCCCAAAAGCAAAACCTTCACGATTCAGTATTTGACCTCCTTCAAAAACAGTCCGCAGGCAGGTGCGGCCATGCCGGCTTTTCTCCGGTCGCCGGAGGCGAGAATCTCCGGGATATCTTCCGGTTTGATTTTGTCCCGGCCTGTGTCCACCAGCGTGCCGACGATGTTACGGACCATATGCCGTAAAAAGCCGCCTGATTCAACCGTGATTTCCAGCAGGTTTTCGGGGCATTCGCGAATGTCTATCGGCTCGAGTGTACGCACGCGGCTGCGGACATCGCAGCCTGTCGCGCAAAAGGCGGAAAAATCATGTTCACCGGCCAGAAACGACGCGCCCTCGCGTATTTTATTCAGGTCCAGGCGGCAGCGGACATGCCAGAAATACTGCCGCCCCAGCACGGGACGCAGGCGCTGGTTTTTGATCCGGTAAAGATAGATCTTGCCTTTGGCGTCCTTGAGCGCGTTGAAGCCGGCCGGCGCTTCCTTAATATCTCTGAGGGCAATGTCCGGCGGCAAAACACTGTTGATGCCGGCAAACAACTTATGCACCGGCAGATTTGTCTGAGCCCGAAAGCTTGCCGCCTGGCCCAGCGCGTGCACGCCTGCGTCCGTTCGTCCGGAGGCGATAACGGAAACATCCTCTCCGGTAATGCGCGCCACAGCCCCCTCCAGTACCTGCTGAATGGAAATGCCGTTGGGTTGTCTTTGCCAGCCGCAGTAGGCGCTGCCGTCGTATTCCATTATGATTTTGAAAGTGCGCATCTTTTATAAAAGCAGTTTGGCTCTCCAGACGGCAGCGGCGGGGAATAAAAGCGGCAGCCTTCCTTGGGCTATGAGCGATAGGCTATGTGCTTCTTCCACCCCCGGCCCTTCGGGCCACCCCCGCCGGCAGGGGACATCAGTGGATGCGCTTCGCGCTTTATTACCGTTCATTCTGAGTTTTTACAACCCGTTAGTGCTGA
>JAAYKU010000025.1 GCA_012522275.1 Smithella sp. | reverse complement strand
GCATCCCGTCACCAAACACCCGACGCGCCCTGCCATCGCTTCTTCGCTGCTCAACCAGCGTGACAGGCTCCCCGGTTGCTTCCGCTTTCCGGGTCTGGACTTCGCCTTGCATCCGCAGACTCGTCGCTACGTATGGCCGAATCGTGTTCGTTATCCTACGGGCTGCTTGTTCGCTTCCGGCTGCTCTCCACCCCGCTTCTCAGCGACGCAGTTACCTTCAGCTATCGGGGATGAGCATTCCCCGAGAGAGGACTTTCACCTCTCTGATCGCGCCCGCTCCCGGGCGCACGGATGCCGGTTTTCACCGGCACGACGATACTGTCCCACGCCGGCGGGGGTGGACTTGGTGTCTTCGGCTTCCCATCCTCCCCCTCGGCCCCGTCCCGCGGGGTACAAAAGAGGAGCTATTCCTTGAACCTTCCCCCTCCGGTCGCTGAGGCTGTCGAAACATTTCAAACCGGCGCTTCCGGCGCGCACCCAAACATGCGCAACATCTTTAAATCATCAAGCTATTCCCAGGTTTCACGACACATGGTTTTCAGGCAAATTTGCCGTCTCGAAACCAGGAAATTATCCGATTTTTCATGTGTGGAGAAAAAGGTGAAGCCTGCTGAGCTTCTGCCGGTCGGGTCTTTCATGGAGCCGGCTTTATCTTTTATGCAGCAGTTTCCCGTAATATGAAGCGGACAGATAAATCGCGGCCAGCGGGTTATGTCCCGTCACTCTGTCCTTCACTGCCAAAACAGTGGTAAAGGCATCCGCATATTTAAAGAAAAGGGAATCATGTCCCACGCAAAGCCCCAGCACAACATTTAACTGTGTCTTTTCCGCGTTGAGCAGGCGGGCCTGATAAATGGGATTGCACATGGGTTCCTTAAGTGGAGGCATGACATAATCCTCAGGATTGATCTTGAGCTCCTCCTTCAATGCTCGCCCTGCCTTGCAGACAACGGAGACCACCTCGAACCCCTCGTTTATGAAGATCCTTTCCACAATGGCCGCCTCGCCGGCCAGGCCAATGCAGAAGGCCAGCCCCAGTTTTCGATATCCCATCTTGCGGGCAAATTCACAGATTTCCGCAATCCGGGTTTTTGTCGGCTCAAGAATAAAAGGGTTGTTGCTCTTGTCGGCATAGCCGTCGCCTTCCTGTATGGAAGCGTTTCGGGCAAATTCAAATATTTCCGGCCGCTCATATTCTCTGCGTGGTTCTTCGAGAATATCATCATGCAGGAGCGTGGGGCACCCCTTCGAGCCTTTACCGTTTTCAAAAATACATACCCGGCTATGCGTGGGTATCTCACACGACGCACACGCCGCTGAAGGCTTCTTTTTTCCCTGCGTCATTTTTCCCTCCTTGCCGGTATCCTAGCACAAAGGCACCTGGATAAAATGGAAATTTATCGTTTTGCGCAATCTGTGCAACAGCACAGGTTCAGCTACATTGTCGATGATTTTTTAAAAACATCCCTCAATGTAATCCTCGATGTTATTATCATTTGTCCGTAGTAAATTCCGAAACAGCCAAAATATTTTTTGTGCGGAAAATCATAGCGGCCGCCTGTACAGCCTCCATATCTCTATCGCTCAGGGAGGCTTTGGTACGAACCCTGCCGCAAAATTCTGAAGCGGGCCAGAAGACGCGCCCCCGGGGCACAGTCATGGCCTTTTCACACAGCCGGCGCGCCCGGCGGATTCCCTTGACATGCACGCCTCCTTTCTCTATAAATAACAGACAAAATATACACTCGGCGGCGGCAATGGACGATGCCGGCTTTTGTCTGCAGGGTCGTATTTTTGTATTAAAATGAATTTCCGCAGGAATTTCATCATCCATGTCATTACCTTATTTAATTTCTGTGCTGTTTTTCCTCGCGGTCGTCATTTATTTCATGCTCGGCTTCTATGTTATCAGGCTCAACCCCACCTCAACCATACACCGGATTTTTCTCTGCCTGTGCCTGATCATGTGCGTCTGGGCATTTTCTTTTTCCATGGCCAACTCGGCGGCTTCCTATGAAGTGAGCGTAGCCTGGAGACGGGTGGCCGCGCTGGGCTGGGGCACCTTGTACAGCTTTTTCCTTCACTACACTCTTTGCCTTACCGGAAAACAGAATCTTTTCAGAAAAAAATGGATATACGCGCTCATCTACCTTCCCGCCGCCGTAAATGTGTTTGTTTTCAGCCTTTACGGCAAACTGGCCATAAAAAGATATGTACTGGAATACACGTATGCCGGCTGGGTGAATGTCCGGCCGACTTCCGGCTGGGATGTGATGTTCAACGTCTATTACATTGTGTTTTCGCTGATGGTCGTCGGCCTTTTTTTCCACTGGGGCTGGTCGTCAAAAGAGCGCAATATCAAAAAACAGGCCTATCTCATCCTCGCTTCATATGCTGCAGCTATCGCGGCAGGAACGCTCACCGAATTTATAATCAACTATTATTTCCCTTTCAAGTTTCCCCAGCTGGCCCCCCTGATCACACTGATCCCTGTTACCGCGATGTACTACTGCATCATCAAATACGGTTTGATGGCTCCTGCCACGAAAAGCACCGTGCCGCCTGAAGGCCAGATCTTAAGCGAGGCCGGTCAGTCACGGCTTTATCTGTATTTAACCATGGCCTATATTCTGGGTGCTTTTTTGAACTTTGCCATAGAAAATTTCATAAGCAAAAGCTGCTTTGTCTGTTCGCTGCCGCACACATTTTTGCTCATCTTCCTGGGGGCGGCTCTGCAGATTATTCAGAAATTCAGGATTGACCAGGACATCAAAGAAGACCTGCTCAACGCCCTGGTAACCTTGTCGATCCCTTTCATTGTCTTGAGTTTCATTGAGAGCCATCCTGTTTTCTGGGCCCTGCCCATCGTTTTCGTGCTGGTGTCCATCTTGTTTCGGAAAAAAAGATTACTGTACATGGTCAGCGCCGCCACTTTTTTCACTCTTTTGTGGATCTGGATAACGATGCCGCAGCAAAGCGTAAAGATAGGGACCGCAAACCATCTTTTCCGTATAGGCATATTCGCCATCTTCATTTGGATCGCTTTTCACATCAACCGCATTTACTTTGACCGTCTGGAAAAAAATGAACAGCAGGTCAGGCATCAGAAATTACTGGCCGGCATCTCCGCTCAATTTGTCGATGCAGGCCAGGAAAATATCGACCGTCTCATCAGTGACATGCTCAAGCAGTGCGGAGACCATTTTCAGGCGGACCGCACCGCTCTTTACATGTATTTTCGGGACAGTCGGCATCCGGTTTGTGCAGATCAGTGGTACGCCCCCGGCGTTGCCTTTGCGCCCGAGGGAAAAAGCCCGCCAAATATTCTGGAGCTTCCCGGGGTCAAAGAACTGATTGATGAAACCGGCTGGCTGCACATACCCGACAAGCAAAGCCCGTCGGCCGTGTCAAATTCTTTGCACAGACTGCTGATGGATAAAAACATCACCTCTGTGATCATCGTGAAACTGACCGGCATCGACGATACAGACAGATACTTGTCTTTTGAGGCCATGCAAACACCGCGCAGATGGGATCAGGACCATCGGGAAATAATTCAGATGCTGGCCAGGCTTTTATCAGACGCCCTGCGTCAGGTGAAATCCGAAAAAGAGATCAACTATCTGGCCTATTACGATGCACTGACCGGGCTGCCCAACCGCGCGCTCCTGACAGATCGGCTCAAGCAGGCCGTCAGTCTGGCTGCACGCACAAAGAAGCTCATCAGCATAATCTTCATCGATCTCGATTCTTTCAAAGCGGTCAACGACACGATCGGCCATGACGGAGGGGATGAGATGCTCATCCAGACAGGAAAAAGGCTCATCGCTTCCGTGAGGGAGTATGACACAGTGGCGCGCTTCGGCGGAGATGAGTTTCTCGTCATGCTGCCTCAGATTCCCTCGATAAAAGATATCGAAACGTCCGCGCGTAAAATCATGAACATTTTCGACCTGCCGATCACCATAAAAGGGCAGGAGTTTTTTACTACTGCAAGCGCGGGGATTGCCGTCTTCCCGTTTGACGGCGACAATCCGGATGAGCTCATCAAGCATGCGGACATGGCCATGTATGCGGCCAAAAGCAAGGGCAAAAACAGATTCTCCTTCTGCT
>JAAYKU010000215.1 GCA_012522275.1 Smithella sp. | reverse complement strand
TCGAACTCAAAGGATGGGCCGAACCGAAAGTGATCGTCAGGTTCTGGATCATTTCGATACTGCTGGCGCTTCTGGCGATCAGCACATTAAAGCTGCGGTAGGAAACATGGAGCTTGCGGGAAAGAAAGCAGCCGTCATCGGCATGGGTAAAACAGGCGTCGCCGTCTCGTCTTTTTTAGGCGCTCTGGGTGCTGCGGTTGTGGCGGCTGATGAAAAGCCGCCTCAGGCGTGGGACGCGGATGCCGGGCGTCTTGCCCGTGAGGCGTGGTTCAGCACGGGCGTGTATGATCCGTCTGTGCTGGCCGGCGTCGATCTGGTGGTGCCGTCGCCGGGAGTGCCTCCGTACAATGCCATTGTGGAGGCCGCGCGGAAAAAAAACATTCCCGTCATGAGCGAAATCGAGCTGGCGTACCGTTTCATACGCACGCCGATTCTGGCCGTCACCGGCACCAACGGCAAAACCACGACGACAACCCTGCTGGGGCGCATCCTGGAGCATGCCGGCAAAAAAGTGTTCGTCGGCGGCAATATCGGAAACCCGCTGGTGCAGTATGCGGCCGGCGCCCAGACGGCGGATTTCGTCGTTGCGGAAATCAGCAGTTTTCAGCTGCAGTGGACACAGACTTTCCGCCCGCACGCCGCGGCTCTTTTGAACATCACCCGCGATCACGTCAATTATCACGGTTCGTTTGAGGAATACAGACGTGTGAAAGCATCCATCTTCGCGCATCAACTCCCGGACGATCTGGCTGTTTTGAACAACGCCGACGCACAGCAAAGGGACCTGGCCGCGCGGATTGCGGCGCGCACCGTGCGCTTCAGTACGGCAGGTACGGTGCGGCCGGGCGTGTTTCTACGCGACGGTTTCATCATTTACAGTGACCCGGGCGGTAAGGAAGAGCGCTATCCGGCGGACATGGTTCACCTGCCCGGCCTGCATAACGTGGAAAATATCATGGCGGCGCTGGTCATGGCGCGCTTTTGCGGGTGTTCGCCGGGGGCGGTTGCCGGGGCTGTGTCGCTTTTTCGCGGGCTTGCGCACCGTATCGAGTACGCCGGCGAGAAAAAAGGGGTCAGGTTTTATGACGACTCCAAAGGCACCAATGTCGATGCAGTGGCCCGCGCGCTGCAGACTTTTTCCGCTCCGGTGATACTGCTGCTGGGGGGAAGGGACAAGGACGGCAACTTCGACGCGCTGCAAAAGCTTCTGCCGACCAGGTCCAAACAGGTCGTTTTATTCGGCGAGGCGCGCGATCGTATTTATCCGCAGCTGGGCGGCGTTGTGCCCACAGGCAGCGAGCCAACGCTGAAAGCGGCGGTTGAACGCGCGTTTCATGACGCGAGTCCCGGAGACATTGTGCTTTTATCGCCGGGTTGCGCGAGCTTTGATGAGTTTGCCGATTATAAGGAGCGGGGAAATTATTTCAAGGAAGTGGTCGGGAATCTTTGATGGAAGCAGTTTATAAAAAAGAAACCAATACGCCGGATATGGTATTGCTGATTGTCGCCCTGATCCTGGTAACCGTGGGGACGGCGATGATTTATTCGTCGAGCTCCATTCTGGCGATGGAGAAATTCAAAGATGCGCAATACTTCCTCAAAAAACATTTGTTTTTTGTTTTTGCCGGCCTGGTGCTGATGGTTGTGATGACCAGAATTCCTTACGAGTACCTGAGAAAAGCCGCCTACCCCGGGGTGGTCCTTTCCGTCGTTTTGCTCCTGATGCTGTTTGTCCCGCAGTTGGGCATCAAAAGAGGCGGGGCCACCCGCTGGCTCAATGCGGGAGTTTTTACGTTTCAGGTAGCGGAACTGGTCAAAGTGGCGGTGGTGATTTTCCTGGCCCATCTGCTGACGCGCAAGGCGCACCATCTGAAAAAGTTCAGCCGCGGCGTGCTGGTTCCTCTTCTGGTCGCGGCCGTTCTCATGGGGCTTATTCTTCTTCAGCCGGATTTCGGCACGGTGGTGATTATCGCGTCTATTTTGCTTTTGATGCTGTCACTGGCCGGGTCCCGTCTGACTCATCTGCTGGCCGTGGGCGCGGCTTTCATTCCTCTGGGGATCTGGCTGGTCATGCGCAAGGGGTACAGGATGGCGCGTCTGACTGCTTTTCTGGACCCGTGGAAAGACCCGGACAAAAGCGGCTTCCAGCTGATTCAGTCCATGATTTCCTTCGGCTCCGGCGGCGTATTCGGGCAGGGGATCGGCGACGGTATGCAGAAATTGTTTTATCTTCCGGAACCGCATACGGATTTTATTCTGGCGGTCATAGCCGAAGAAAGCGGCTTTATCGGAGTGAGTATCATCGTGTGCCTGTTTATGGTTTTTCTTTTGCGCGGCTTCATGATCGCGTTTCGCGCCCCCGATCTTTTCGGCACGCTTCTGGCGGCGGGCCTTACGATGCTTGTCGGCATGCAGGCGTTTATCAACATCGCCGGCGTGATGGGGTTGATACCGCTCAAGGGACTGGCCCTGCCGTTTCTAAGCTACGGCGGGACGGCCTTTATGATGAGCATGATGGTGGTGGGCATTTTGCTGAATATTTCCGCGCAGCGGGTATAGCTGTCCGGAAAAGGATGGGGCGCGGCAGATGCGCCCCGGGCGGGGAGTCGGGATGTGCGGCTGGTTATAGCGGGAGGGGGAACGGGGGGACATCTTTTCCCCGGCATTGCCGTTGCGGAGGAGTTTTTAGGACGCGACCCCGCAAATAAAGTGCTTTTTATCGGTACCGCAGGGGGCATCGAATACCGCCTGCTGGGGCCGCTGGGGTATGAATTGAAATTGATCGATGTGGAAGGTTTGAAAGGCAGAGGGTTTAAGGCATTGCTGGCAGGGGCCTACAAGATTCCGCACAGCATGTGGCTCTCCAGAGGGCTGCTTCGGGAGTTTGCTCCGGACGCGGTCATCGGTGTTGGCGGCTATGCCTCGGGCCCGGTGGTTATTACCGCCTGGCTGATGGGCATTCCTACGGCCATCGCCGAGCAAAATGCTGTGGCGGGAGCGACCAACCGCATATTGGGAAAGTTTGTGGACCGTGTGTTTCTCACATACGAGCACAGCAGAAAACATTTTTCAGCGCGCAAGGTTGTCATGACGGGCAACCCGGTGCGGGCGGCGTTTACCGGTCGTCCCGGCCGTGCGCAAGCTGAGAGCCGCGTCAGGACAATACTGATTTTCGGCGGCTCACAAGGAGCGGCGGCCATCAACAAAACAATGGCGGACATGCTGCCGTATCTGCAGAAGATAAAACAAAACCTGCGTGTCATTCATCAAACGGGCGCGCGTGATCTGCAGATGATGCAGGATGCCTACCGGCAAAATGGCATCGACGCGCAGGTTCATCCGTTCATTACGGATATGGCCGCCGCCTATGCGGAAGCCGACCTGATCATCTGTCGTGCGGGCGCCACGTCGCTGGCGGAGATCACCGCGGCGGGAAAGCCGTCTGT
Organism: Smithella sp.; assembly: GCA_012522275.1. Lineage (GTDB taxonomy): Bacteria > Desulfobacterota > Syntrophia > Syntrophales > Smithellaceae > UBA8904. The sequence goes on along the minus strand of JAAYKU010000215.1, from coordinate 9,238 downwards.
TTTGATTCCTTACCCGTATGCGGCCGATGATCACCAGACGCAAAACGCGCAGGCAATGGCCGAAGCTCAAGCGGCGGTGATGATCCCTGAAAGCGGGCTTACCGCAAAGACGCTTTTCAGTACCGTGGAGGGGCTTTTGGCCGATGACGCAAAATTGCAGGAGATGGCCGCGCACAGCGCAAAGCTCGGTCGGCCGGGTGCAGCGGCGGCGATTGCCGATGCCTGCGAGGAATTGATGAAAACCAATGATTACTGATCTGAAAAAAGAAGGAGTCGGCTGACGTGGGAAAAGACCGTGAAACAGGATTTATGAAGCGCAAGGTCAAGCGCATTCACTTTGTCGGTATCGGCGGCATCGGGATGAGCGGTATTGCCGAAGTTCTCTTGAATCTCGGCTATAAGATCAGCGGCTCGGATGTGGTATCTTCCGAGACGACAAGACGCCTGCGTAATATGGGAGCGCAAGTTGCGATCGGCCACGCACCGGACAATATCGGAAACGCGGATGTGGTGGTCACTTCCACCGCGGTCAAAGCGGACAATCCGGAGGTGCTCGAAGCCCATCGCAAGAATGTTCCGGTCATCCCCCGTGCGGAAATGCTGGCAGAGCTTTTGAAAATGAAATTTTCCATTGCCGTGTCCGGCAGCCACGGAAAAACCAGCACCACTTCCATGCTCTCTGCCATTCTGGCGCAAGGTGGGCTTGACCCGACGATGGTGATCGGCGGCAAGCTGGCTTCCATCGGTTCCAATGCGCGCCTGGGTGACGGGGATATTATCGTGGCGGAGGCGGACGAAAGTGACGGCTCCTTTCTCAAGTTGTCGCCTGTGATCGCGGCCATCACGAACATCGACCGGGAACATCTGGATTATTACCCGGGCATAGAAGAAATCAAGACGGCTTTTTTGACTTTCGCCAACATCGTTCCTTTTTACGGCTGCACCGTAATTTGCATAGACGACGAAAACGTGCGCAGCATCGCGGGCTCGATCAAAAGGCGTGTCATTACCTACGGCATTGACGATCCCGCCGATTACAGGGCCTCAGACATCCGGCTGCTCGAGACAAAAACCGTTTATCGCCTGTCTTACCGGGGCGAATATCTGGGGGAGATAAAGCTCACCGTACCCGGGCTTTTCAATGTTTATAATTCACTGGCGGCCATAGCAATCGGGCGTGAGCTGGGTCTGGATGCAGACACGATTCGCGAGGGGCTGGCCGCTTTCACCGGAGTGCAGCGCCGTCTGGAGCTGAAAGGGCAGGCCGGCGGCATCACAGTGGTTGACGACTATGGCCATCACCCGACGGAGATCATGGCCACTTTGTCCGCCGCCCGCCAGAGATGGAAAGGACGACTGATCGTTGTTTTTCAGCCGCACCGTTTCACCCGGACCAGGGCGCTTTTTGATGAGTTCAGCCGCTCTTTTCAGGACGCGGACGTGTTGATTGTTAATGATATCTATCCTGCGTCGGAAGAGCCTATTGCGGGTATCAATTCTGCTGCTTTATGGGCGGCCATCAAAGAAAACGGTCACCCGTGTGTGGAATATATCGCACAAAAGCAAAAGACGGTGGACTATCTGATGTCGCAGGCTCGTCCCGGCGACACAATAATCACGCTGGGCGCCGGTGGTGTTTATAAAACAGGAGAGGCTTTTCTGGAGCGGATGAAAAAGGAGTCTAATAAGTAATGGCAGATCGTGAGATGATAGCCGCTGCGTTCACAGATGCAGGCATCGGACAAATATGGTTTGACGAGCCGATGGCGCGCCACGCGTCTTTGAAGCTCGGCGGCCCGGTGGACGTGCTGGTCGCACCTGAAAATGAAGAGCAGCTGGGGCGTGTGGTGCGCATATTGAAAGAAAAAGGCATTGCTTTCATGCCGGCCGGAAATCTGACAAATATTTTATTCACAGATGCAGGTTACCACGGAGTTGTGCTGTGGATGAAGCAGATGGACAAAATTCAATTTCTTCCCGGCCCGGACGACGAGTTTGTGATCGAAGCACAAGCGGGTGCGTCGCTGGGCAAAGCAGTCGCGCTGGCGGCACAGAAGGGACTGACGGGGCTGGAGTTTGCCTGCGGTATTCCGGGAAGCGTCGGCGGGGCAATCCGGATGAATGCGGGCGCCTACGGAAAAGAGATGAAAGACGTGATTTCCGTCGTGATGCTGATTGACGGTGAAGGAAAAAGGAAAACACTCCGGCGCGACGAAATCAAATTTTCCTACCGCAGTGCTGATCTTCCCACGCAGGCGATTGTCAGCGGAGCGCGCTTCACTGTGCGCAAAGGAAACACTGAAGAAATAAAAAGACGCATGGAGGAAATACAAAAACAGCGGCGTGAAAAGCATCCTCTGGAATACCCTTCAGCCGGGTCGGTATTCAAAAACCCTTCGGGCCTTTCTGCAGGCAGGCTCATCGAGGAGCTGGGCCTGAAAGGGCGGCGCCTGGGCGATGTTCAGGTATCGAAAAAGCACGCCAATTTTATTGTCAACAAGGGCCAGGGCACGGCGTCGGAGATGACGGCCCTCATTGAACTCATTCAGGACAGGGCAAGGGCGGAAAAAGGCGTCACGCTGGAGACGGAAATTGTGATTGTCGGAGACAAGCGGTGAGAAGAAGAAAAAAAATCAGTATCGAGGCCAGAAAGAACCGTCTGTACAGGCGTCTGGCCGGCGCGCTGGGCGATTCCGCGGGCGCTGTCCTCCTGCTTGTCGCTGTTGCCTCCCTGAGTTGTGCGTTTATATTCGCATGCAGTTTTGTTTTGAGCAGTCCGTATTTTATGATTAGAGAAATATCCGTCCGCGGCGTCAAGGAGCTTACGGAAAAAGAGATTCTGGCCTTGGCCCGGGTCAGGCCCGAAGCCAATATTCTGGGTGTGAACATAGAACTTATCGCCACGCGCGTTGCCGCCGATCCCTGGGTCGGGAAAGTTTACATCGGCCGCGAACTGCCGGACCGGCTGGTGCTCGACATACGTGAGCGTCGGCCCGTGGCTCTGATCAAAGAGGCGGGTGTTTTTTATCTGATCGACGGTGAAGGCTATGTCTTTAAAAAATTATCCACAGGGGACGAGGTGGACCTGCCGGTCATCACCGGCGTTAAAATCAACCGCGCGGAAAAACCGGCGTTGTATTCCGACGTGCTTAAACTTCTGGAGAGACTTTCCGCCTCCGGAGAGTACCGGTTCTTGGGGACTGTATGCGAGGCGCATCTCGATGGTATCTTCGGATTGTCTCTGCTCACCGACCGGGGACTGCATTTGAAACTGGGGCGGGAGGATTTTGGCGGCAAGCTCAACCAGTTGAAGGTTGTACTTGCCGATCTGGAAAAACGCGGGATGAGCCACGGGCGCCTTCTGGTTGACCTGGCCGATGTTTCCAGGGTGACGGTGCAACGCCAGGAGGCGCCGGCCAGAGCACAGGAGAAGAAAAAAGGGCCACAATACAGAATATGACTTACGGGCATTTGGTGAGGGTGAAGTTATGAGGAGAAAAAACAGGATTCTGGTCGGAATAGATATCGGCACTACTAAAACCACGGTGATTGTAGGCGAGACCACGGAAACCGGTATCGACATTATCGGGATGGGGATGACGCCGGCCAGGGACCAGAGAAAAGGTGGCGTGATCAATATCGACAGCACGGTGGAAGAAATAAAAAAAGCCGTGGACGACGCCGAGCACATGTCCGGCTGCCGCATCAATTCCGCCTATGTCGGCATATCCGGCGCTCATGTGAAAGGCCAGAATTCACTGGGTATTGTGGCGGTCAAAGGCCGCGAGGTGGGCGAAGACGATGTCCACAGAGCCATCGAGGCCTCCCGGGCCATTGCCATTCCGGTGGATCGCGAAATTCTGCACACTCTGCCGCAAAATTATGTAGTGGACGGCCAGGACGGCATCCGCGATCCGGTCGGGATGTCGGGGGTGCGCCTGGAGGCGAAAGTGCATATCGTGACGGGCTCGAGCGCCTCGATTCAGAATGTGGTGAAATCAGTCAACCGTGTCGGGCTGGATATAGACGACCTGGTGCTTGAGCAGCTGGCGGCAAGCGACGCGGTGCTCAGTGCCGACGAGAAAGACCTGGGCGTTGCCGTGATTGATATCGGCGGGGCATCTACAGGCATTACCATTTTTGCGGAAGGCAGTATCAAGCATACGGCCATGCTTCCGGTAGGCGGCGCTTTTCTGACCTCGGACATCGCCGCCGGCTTGCGGACTCCCTTTGCCGAGGCGGAAAAAATAAAACTCAAATACGGCTGCGCGCTGACGTCGATGATTCCGAAGGAAGAGACCATCGAAGTGCCCAGCGTCGGCGGGCGTGAGGCGCGCATGGTGTCGCGCCAGATTCTGGGCCGGATTGTGGAGGCCCGCATGGATGAAATTCTCAATATGGTTCTCAAGGAGATAGTGCGCTCCGGCTATGAGGATCTGCTGGCGGCGGGACTCGTGCTGACGGGCGGCACCTCCCTTCTGCCGGGAATTACTGAAATGGCGGAACATGTTTTCGACATGCCGGTACGCCGTGGCAGCCCGCTGGGCATAGGGGGTTTGAGTGACGTTACGAATTCACCGGTTTTCGCAGTCGGCGTCGGCCTGGTAATTTACGGAAGCAGAAACGGGCCGGGCGATTCCGTTTACCGCAGGACCGGCAATGTGTTTAGTGATTTTTTCAAAACAATCAAAAAATGGTTTTTAGAGTTTTTCTAACAGAAGGGGGTGCGCATGTTTGAATTGACAGAGGTATGTACGGAAAATTCGGCAAAGATTAAAGTGATCGGAGCAGGCGGAGGTGGAGGCAACGCGGTCAATACGATGATCTCCTATTCGCTCAGAGGCGTTGACTTTATTATCGCAAATACGGACGCACAGGCGCTGGAGACTTCCCGAGCCCCGGTAAAAATTCAGATCGGCGCGGAAGCAACCAAAGGACTGGGGGCCGGCTCCAACCCGGACGTGGGCCGGCAGGCCGCCCTGGAGTCGCGCGATGAAATCCGCGCTCATCTGGAAGGGGCGGACATGATTTTCATCACTGCGGGACTGGGCGGCGGCACGGGCACGGGCGCGGCCCCGGTGATCGCGCAGGCGGCCAGGGAGTGCGGCGCGCTGACTGTAGCGATTGTGACCAAGCCGTTTCAATTTGAAGGTAAAAAGCGCAATGTGCAGGCGGAGGAAGGCGTCGCCCAGTTACGCGACGTTGTGGACACGCTCATCGTCGTTCCCAATCAGCGTCTGCTTTCGCTGGGCGGACGCGGCCTTTCGCTTCTGGAGGCCTTTAAAAAGGCGGATGATATTCTTTATCAGGCGGTTAAGGGCATCTCCGATCTGATTATCGTTCCGGGGCTCATCAATCTTGATTTTGCCGATGTGAAAAACATCATGAGCAATATGGGCATGGCCCTGATGGGCACGGGCACGGCCAGCGGGGAAAACCGCGCCATGGAGGCGGCGCAGCGGGCGATTTCGTCGCCCCTTCTGGAGGACAACACCATTCAGGGGGCGCAGGGTGTTTTGCTGAGCATTACCGGTGGGCCGGATATGAGCCTCTATGAAGTAAATGAGGCTTCATCTCTGATTCAGGCGGAGGCGCATGACGATGCCAACATTATCTTCGGTACGGTCATCGACGAAAGCATGAAGGATGAAATCAGGATCACCGTGATCGCGACCGGTTTTGAAGAGCAGGAAAGATACAGGCAGGCCCAGGCAAATGTGGCGCAACTGGGGGGGTTCAGGAAAGAGGACCTGCATACACCCACTTACCTTCGCCGGCAGAAATCACGCGATCAGGGCAGAGTCGTGACCGTGGGCGTCAACGACGAAAGCGAGCATGCGGACATCGACATTCCGACGTTTTTGAGGCGGCAGGCGGACTAGGCGGCGGCTCATGGTTTGCCGCCGGGGCTGCCGGAAGTCCGTAAACCGTGAGAAAAGCATGAACTGGAAGCTGAGAAAAAAACACGAAGCCCTTTTAAGCCGGGAGCGGGGTTTTGTGAAAAAAGTCTGGGGAACCGGCTGTGCGGTCTGTCTGGCCTATCCGAATGTTTACCGGGTCGGCATGGCGAATCTCGGCTTCCAGACCGTATATAAAATATTTAATGAGCTCACCTCCTTTCTCTGTGAGAGAGTGTTTCTGCCCGCGGCCGGCGACGGCGCCGAATCCGCCGTCGGCGCGGGCGAAATGCTCAGCCTCGAAAATCTCAGGCCTCTTCGCGATTTTGATATTCTGGCTTTTTCCGTTTCTTTCGAAAATGATTACCCGTCCATTCTGAAAATGTTGGAACTGGGCGGGCTGCCCCTCAAGGCGCAGGACCGTAATGAAAAACATCCCCTGGTCATCGGAGGGGGCATCGCGCTTACGCTCAACCCGGAACCGCTGGCGGACTTTTTTGATGTGTTTGTGCCGGGTGAAGCAGAAGAGATTCTGCCTGCGTTTGCCCGTAGCTACCGGCAGGCGCGGCAAAAAGAACTTGGCCGGCGCGAGCTGCTCTACGACCTGCAGACGCAGGTGCCCGGCCTTTATATTCCTTCTCTTTACAACGTTGACTATCTACCCGATGGAAAAATTGAGCGGATATACCCGCTGGCTAAAGGGATACCGCAAAAAATAAAAATCCATTCCATAAAAAACATCGACGCGTTTTGCACCGCCGAGACGGTCTCGAGCCCTGATTCGGAAATGGCGGATATGTATCTGGTGGAAGTCAATCGCGGCTGTCCGCACCTTTGCCGTTTTTGTGCGGCAGGCCATGTATATGCCCCGCCGCGCTTCCGCAGCCGTCAGTCCATTCTCGAAGCAGTGGACGCGGGGCTGAAGCTGAAAAATAAAATCGGTCTGGTCGGCACGGCCGTATCCGATCACCCGGAGCTTGCGGAAATATGCCGTTATATTGCCGAACGGGGCGCTCGGGCGGGTATCGGTTCGTTGCGTCTGGACCGCCTCGACGAAAAGACCGCACAAATGCTCAAGACGGGCGGCATTGAAACTGTCGCCCTGGCACCCGAGGCGGGCAGCCAGAGGCTCAGGGACCTTTTGCGCAAAGGCATCATCGAACAAGACATCATCGATGCCGCAAAGATGCTGATTGAAAAGGACATACTCAACCTGCGCCTGTATTTTATGACGGGGCTGCCGAGTGAAACGGATGAAGACATTGACGCCATAATCGAACTGGTCAAAAAAATCCAGCACACAGCGGTGAGCGTCACGCACGGACAAAAAAAGTTCCGACGCATTACACTGAGCATCAATCAGTTTATTCCCAAGCCGCGCACGCCCTTTCAGTGGTGTCCGCTTGCTGACGTGCGCGTTGTAGGCCGGAGAATCAGAAAAATCAGCCAGGCCTTCCGCAAGGATAAACAGATTCGCATACTTACAGGAGTGCCGAAATGGGATTTCGTGCAGGCGCTTTTGTCGCTGGGTGACCGTCGTACAGGTGATATTCTGCTGGCGGCACACCGTCTGGGCGGCAACTGGACGCGCGCGCTCAGGGAGGTCAATATCAATCCCGACTTTTACGTGTACCGCTCGAAAGGTACAGACGAAATTCTGCCGTGGGACATACTGGATGTCGGGATCAGCAAAAAGGCGCTTGTCAGAGAGTATCTGAAGATGCCGGCCGCAAATGAAGACAAAACGGCCGAACAGGCGGATTTTACGCCGGTATTTTAATTTTCCTTATCAACCTTTCAAGAATGTCTTGACATTGTCCGCAACCTTTTTTATGGTGCGCGCATACAAATTCACAACTTGAATCAGGCAGGACGAAAAGGAGACGATCTATGCGTACGAAAGAACAGTATTTTGAAGGACTGAAAAAACTTGAGCGAAACCTCTATTTCAACGGTCAGAAAATAGACCGTGACGACCCGGTGCTGGACCAGCCCAAGGGGGTCATCGGCGTGACCTTCGACCTGGCGGCCGACCCGGAAACAAAAGATCTGTGCACCGCCAAAAGCCACTTAAACGGCGAAACCATCAACCGCTTCTGCCATATTCATCAGACAGTGGAGGATCTGCACAAGAAGCAGGACATGACCCGCATGCTGGTACGACGCGTCAGTCAGTGTATCGGCCGCTGCATGGGCGTGGATGCCATCAATGCCATAAACGCCGTGTCGTTTGAGGCGGACAAAATCAGGAAAGGCGAAACTGAATATTACAATAATTTTCTGAAGTGGTTGGAATATTTCCAGAAGAACGATCTGGTCGGTTGTTGCGCCCAGACCGATGTCAAGGGGCTGCGCATGCTCAGGCCGGCCGAGCAGCCGGACCCCGACCAGTATCTGCACGTAGTGGAAGACCGTCCCGACGGGATCGTCGTGCGCGGCGCGAAGGTGCATATCACGTTTGCCTCCGTGGCGGATGAAATACTGGTGGTGCCTACGCGCGCCCTTACGAAAGACGAAAAATCCTATGCCGTCTCCTTTGCCGTTGCGGCGGACCACGAAGGAGTCAAGCAGGTGCTTTCTCCGCATAATATGTACAATCGCACCCATTACAAGCGCGGTTTCGACTGGGGCTTCGTAGATTCCTATGTGATTTTCGATGATGTTTTCGTGCCCCGTGAGCGGATCTTCCTAAACGGCGAATATCAGCACGGCGGCATCTGCGCGCTTCTGTTTGCGTTATTCCACCGCCACAGCTATTCCGGCTGCAAACCGGCCGTAGGCGACATGCTGATCGGTTTTGCCTCGCTGGCGGCAGAAATGAACGGCATCGACAAGGCACCGCATGTGCGTGAAAAAATATCCGAGCTCATCAAGATTACCGAACTGGGCTACGCGGCCGGTTTTACCGCCTCAGCGATGGGCAAGCCGGAAGTCTATATGCCGGGCGCCGGCCTGGTGCCCTATGGGCCCGGCAGTTGCATTCCGAATTCCATATATGCCAACGTCGGCCGCTGCCTGACAGGCGAGGCGGTTTTTCACGAGCAGCAGATCCTTTGTGAAATCGCCGGCGGTATGCCTGCCACCTTCCCGCGTGAAGGCGACCTGATGAATCCGGAAACCAGACAACTGTTGGAGAAATACGTGAAGCGCAACCAGGAAATTTCCGTTGAAGACCAGATAAAATTCTGGCTGCTTTTTGCCGACTACACCAATTCCGCCAGTTCCGGCGCGATCTCCTACGGCGCGATGCACGGCGGCGGCTCGCCTATCATGGAGCAGATTGCCATCTACGGTCAGTATGATATCGATGCGTGTAAAAACGTTGTGCGCCGCATTGCCGG
>JAAYKU010000214.1 GCA_012522275.1 Smithella sp. | reverse complement strand
TGGCGCTTCTGGAAGCGGATGTGAATTTCAAGGTTGTCCGTGACTTTATCGAGGATGTAAGAACACGCGCGATAGGTAAAGAAGTTCTCGAAAGCATTACGCCCGGCCAGCAGGTGGTCAAGATTGTGCATGATCGCCTGGTGGAGCTGATGGGCAGCCACAGCGCGCATATAAAGTTCGGTTCCAAAATTCCCGCGCCGATAATGCTCATCGGTCTGCAGGGCTGCGGCAAGACAACTACGGCCGCAAAGCTTGCCTCCGTTTTGTCGAAAGAGAAAAGAGTGTATCTGGTTTCTGCCGACGTTTACCGGCCCGCGGCTATGGATCAGCTTGCCACACTGGGGGCGCAGATAAAGGCGGGGGTCTTCAAAGCAGGCGGGCTCAAAGACCCCGTTCAGATTTGCCTCGAAGCGGTCCGTCAGGCCAAAAGTGAAGGCTATGAAGTGATCATCATCGACACAGCCGGCCGGCTGCACATCGACGATGTTCTGATGGACGAGCTCAAAAAAATAAAAGAACAGGTTCAGCCTGCGGAAATTCTGTATGTGGCGGACGCCATGACCGGACAGGATGCGGTCAATGTCGGCGCGAAGTTCAATGAGCTCATCGGCATCGACGGCGTTATCATGACCAAGATGGATGGTGACGCACGCGGCGGAGCGGCTTTATCTCTCAAGGCCGTGGTCGGCAAACCGATTAAATTTGTCGGCATCGGAGAAAAAATCAGCGCACTGGAGGTTTTTCATCCCGAGCGTGTGGCGTCGCGCATTCTGGGGATGGGCGATATCATGTCGCTGGTGGAAAAAGCCCAGTCGGCCATTGATGAAAAAACCGCCCGACAGTTGGAGCAGAGCCTTCGTAAAAACGATTTCACGCTGGAGGATTTCCGTCAGCAGCTCAAGCAGATCAAAAAAATGGGCTCTTTGAGCGATATGATCGGGATGATTCCCGGAATGGGTAAAATCAAAGGCATCAAAGACATGCAGCCGGATGACAAGGAACTGGCCAAAATCACGGCGATGATCGATTCCATGACGGTTAAGGAGCGGTGCAATTACCTGCTTATCGATGGGCGCAGGCGCAAGAGAATCGCCCTGGGAAGCGGCACACAGGTCCAGGATGTCAACCGTCTTTTGAAGAATTATGTGGAGATTCGCAAGATGATGAAAAAAATTAATTCAAAAGGGGGGATCAAATCGTTCATGAGGAATTTACCCTTTTAAATTAGTGTAAACTGTGATACAAACTAGCGATAATTTATTTTTCAAGGAGGTTTCAAGGAGGGCTAAATGGCAGTTAAAATAAGATTGACCCGCATGGGAGCTAAAGGAAAACCTTTTTACCGTATTGTGGCCGCGGACAGGGAATATCCCCGCGACGGAAGATTCCTGGAGATACTCGGCCATTATGACCCGAAGAAAAACCCGGCGGAGATCGCCGTGAAGGAAGACCGTGTCCGTGAATGGCTTTCCAAAGGTGCCAAGGCTACGGTGACCGTTTCGAGTCTGCTGAAAACAAAAGGTATCGAAGCGGCCGTGAAATAGTGTGACCTTTGCGGGTTTTGCTGCAAGGCAGATATGGTATTTCAACCCCACATCATTGAATTAAAGAAGCTGAGTTAATATTGAATGAACTTTCCGGACAGGTGACCAAAATCAATGGAGGTGGCGACGATGAAGGAATTGATCAAGTACATATCTCAGGCACTGGTTGATAATCCCGATAAAGTGGAAGTGACTGAAGTTGTCGGGGAGCAGACATCCGTCATTGAACTGCGCGTGGCCAAGGAGGATTTGGGCAAAGTCATCGGAAAGCAGGGAAGAACGGCAAAAGCGATTCGCACTATTTTGAGCGCGACTTCCGCAAAAACTCACAAGCGCGCGGTTCTCGAGATAATCGAGTAGCGATGGGCCTCATTGTAGTGGGCGAGATCGTCAAGACCCGCGGCCTGCGCGGCTGCGTAAAAGTCATCTCCCATCTTGAATCCGGCAATATTTTACAAGATATTCAATTTTTATATATCGAGGAAGCGTCCGGCCATAAAGCCCGTTATGAAATCAGCAGGCTCACTCATGCCGGACGTCATTTCTTTCTGGAGCTCAAAGGTATTTCCAACATCGATGCGGCACAAAAACTGGTAGGCGCCCGCGTCCTGCTGCCGCGTGATTGTCTGGATCCTCTTGCCGAGGGCGAATATTACTGGCAGGATATTATCGGTCTTAGCGTGTACACAGATCAGGGCCGCCATCTGGGGCGGGTTGCAGCCATACTTCCCACCGGCGCCAATGATGTCTATGTCTGTAGCGACGAGGGTACGGAAGTTCTCATTCCCGCCATTGCCGATGTCATCAAGGAAATTGATCTTTCCTCCCGGAAAATAACGGTTAAACTGCCTGAAGGTTTGATGGAGTGATTTTATTCGATGTTTTGTCCGTTTTCCCCCGGATGCTCGAATCCCCGCTTAATTTCAGTCTGTTGAAAAAGGCGCGGGAAAAAGGGCTGATCGAGGTGGGCCTGCACGATATACGCGACTGGGCCGAAGACAGGCATCGTATGACGGACGACGCGCCCTATGGCGGCGGATGCGGCATGGTCATGAAGGTAGAGCCGGTGGAAAAGGCGCTTGCCGCCGTGAAGCGCCCGGAGCTGGAACCGCTGGTGATTTTGATGACGCCGCAGGGGGAGACCTTCAATCAGAAAATTGCCGCCGAACTGGCGGAGCGCAGGCAGATCGTGATCATTTGCGGACGCTACGAAGGGGTTGACGAACGTATCCGCGAGTATCTGGCCGACAGGGAAATATCCATCGGCGACTATATTTTAACAGGGGGAGAGACGGGCGCACTGGTGATCATCGATGCCGTATCTAGGCTGATTCCCGGGGTGTTGGGCAACGAAGCTTCAGCGACAGCGGAATCGTTTTCCCGGGGGCTTCTGGAGTATCCTCAGTACACGAGGCCGGTCGAGTATAAAGGCTGGGGCGTGCCGGATGTGCTCTTGACCGGCCATCACGCGAAGATAGATGAATGGCAGCGGACGGCCGCGCTCAAAAGGACCTGGCAAAGAAGGCCGGATTTGCTCGAAAAAACAGAGCTCACCCCCGCGGATAAAAAAATTCTGGAAAAAATCAGACAGGGCCTGATATAAAGTCTTGATTTTCGGTGGAGTTTGAGGTACCAAGTGCAAATTTTTCAGGGCGGGACGCAATCGTCGGACAATTGTCCCGGATCGAGTGCGCTCTACATTGCTCTTTTACATTATCCGGTGATCAACAAGCAGGGCAGGGTTGTAGTGACAGGCATTGCCAACACGGACATTCACGATATTGCCAGGAGCGCCAAAACATTTGGTGTGGAGAAATTTTATATCGTCAACCCTGTCGAGGCGCAGCGGCGTCTGGCAGACCGTATCATGAGCCATTGGCGCGAGGGCTACGGCGCGGGGCATAATCCCTCCCGGAAAGAAGCATTTGAAAAAGTGGCCTTACGAGCCGGTCTCGATGAAGTGCTTCAGGAGATTGAAGCAGCACATCAGTGCAAGCCGTGCATTGTTGCCACCGTGGCCAATTTCGAAGGAGATGTGCTAAGCTGTGACGCTCTTCGTTTTAAGATGCACACGAATCGTTTGCCTTATCTTTTGATTTTTGGTACAGGCTCCGGCATTGCGTCAGACGTCCTAAAGGCTGCTGATTACCGCCTGGAGCCGATCAGGGGCAAGGACGGATACAATCATCTGGCGGTGCGCTCTGCCGTCGCCGTCATTTTGGACAGAGTAACGACATTTTGATATATTATGCGGATAGCCGCAGGAGGAAGCAAAAATGAATATTTTGGACGTGATCGAAAAAGAACATATGAGGGGCGATATTCCCGACTTCAAGGCGGGTGACACGGTTAAAGTATATGTGCGCATTATTGAAGGCCAGAAACAAAGAATCCAGGCCTTTGAAGGCGTTGTTATCCGCAAGCGCCGCGGCAGCAGCCGGGCCACTTTCACGGTCAGGAAGATATCGTACGGTGTGGGTGTGGAAAGGACTTTTCCCGTGCACTCCCCGATCATCAACCGTGTGGAAGTCGTGACCAAAGGCGCGGTACGCCGTTCGCGCCTGTACTATTTGAGGGGCCTGCGCGGTAAAAAAGCAAGGATCAAAGAACGGGCACACAGCTAAAGCTTTGATTTCGACCGTGTAAATCTCACTCATCGCACATGCTCATGGCAGGAGGAGCCGGCAACCCTTTGGGATGATAATCAGGTGGGGGGCTTTTGCAGATTTCGCGATGAACACCTTTGAAAGTACCGCATATGCTGCAGGCTACCGTTATGTGGCGGGGGTGGACGAAGCCGGCCGGGGGCCGCTGGCCGGCCCCGTGGTGGCGGCGGCCGTGATTTTTCCCCCTTCTTACCGCAACCCGGACATAAACGATTCCAAAGTACTTACCGCGCATAAAAGAGAAAGGCTTTGCGGGGTTATTGAACGTGAGGCGCTGGCAGTCGGCATAGGCGTTGCCGAGGCGGATGTCATCGATCGGATCAATATACTGCAGGCAACGCTCAAGGCCATGCGGGATGCGGTGCTCGAACTTTCTTTCCCACCTGATTTTATACTTCTTGACGGGCTCAACCGCGTTGCGCTCGAGATACCCCAAAAAACGCTGGTGAAAGGCGATGCACGCAGCGTATCGATCGCCGCCGCTTCCATCGTGGCCAAGGTGACACGCGACAGAATCATGGAAATGTATCACCGCCAGTTTCCGCAGTATAATTTTCTCAAGAACAAAGGTTACGGTACGGCCGAACATCGCCGGATTCTGAAAGAATCAGGCATGTGCAAAATTCACCGGCGCTCTTTCCGCCTCAAAGACACGGATTCCCGCCAGACAAGCCTGGAGTGGCCCTGATGGCCGGCGCCAAAGATATGCGCCGGATGGATACAGGTAAAGAGGGTGAAAAAATCGCCGCCGCATACCTGAAGAAAAAAGGCTACAGTATCATTGAGCAAAATTACCGCTGCCCGATCGGCGAAATTGATATCATCGCCAGAGATAAAAATGAGCTGGTTTTTGTCGAAGTGAAAACCAGAAAATCCTGTGCGCTCGGCTACCCGGAACAGGCGGTGGGTATAAAAAAACAGAAAAAAATGTCCCGTCTGGCCCTGTGGTATCTTCAGGAAAAAAAGATGAACGGTTCGTGTGCGCGTTTTGACATTGTTGCCATACTGATGCTGTCCGGCGGCAACGAAGTCCGTCTCATCCAAAACGCCTTCGATTTCGCGCCTGATTGACGCCTTTATTCTACAGGCGCGACAAAGCAGGCTTGCCTACCGGAAAGACGTTGAAACCGATTTCAAAGCACTTTTGATGATCGACGATGTTGCGGCCGTCAAACAGGAAGGCGGGCTTGATCATCGAGTTGAATATTTTACGGTAATCCAGTTTACGATACAAATCCCAATCCGTCAGAACAGCCAGCGCATGGCAGCCTGCCGCCGCCCGGTATGGGTCTTCGATGAAGCTGATTTTTTCTCCGTCACCGGCCAGGTCAATCCGCGCGTTGGCCAGCGCCCGGGGGTCCGAAATGACCACCTCAGCCTGCTCCGCCAGCAGCTTGCGCGTGATATTGATGGCGGGGCTTTCGCGTGTGTCGCCCGTGTCCGCCTTGAAGGCAAAGCCCAAAATACAGATTTTCTTTCCTGCAAGTGTGTTGAACATGGCATTCAAAATATTGGATACAAAACGATCCTGCTGGTATTCGTTTATTTTGACGACACTTTCCCAGTAGGAGGCTACTTCCGGCAGGCCGTAATGCCCGCACAGATAAACCAGGTTAAGTATATCCTTTTTAAAACATGACCCGCCGAAGCCTATACCGGCTTTGAGAAACTTTGCCCCGATGCGGGTGTCCATCCCCACGGCGTAGGCGACCTCGTTGATATCCGCGTCCGTTTTTTCACATAAAGCAGAAATGGAATTGATCGAGGAGACGCGCTGGGCCAGAAAAGCGTTGGCGACCAGTTTGGAAAGCTCGGCGCTCCAGACGTTGGAAGTGATAATCTTCTCCGGCGGCACCCAGCGGGAAAAGATTTCAACCAGTTCGGCCCGGGCGGCAAGTCCACTTTTGGTTTCCCGCGAACCTATGAGCACGCGGTCGGGATATTCCAGGTCGCTCACGGCTGTGCCTTCCGCCATGAATTCAGGGCTGGAGAGCACCTCGAATTTGATATTTCCCTTGCCCGAGGACAAAATACGTTCCATGGCCAGTGCGGTTTTAATGGGCAGTGTGCTTTTTTCGACGACGATTTTTGATGATTCGGCATTGTCCAGAATCTGTCTGGCCGTTTTTTCCCAGTACTGCAGATCGGCGGCCATGCCGGCGCCCGCCCCGAATGTCTTGGTCGGTGTATTGACGCACACGAAGATGATATCATTTTCTCTGATCTGCCCCTCGACGTCCGTGGAAAAAAACAGATTGCGGCCCCTGGTTTCCCGGATGATATCTTCCAGTCCCGGTTCGAATATCGGGAGATTGTCGGAATTCCAGGCTGCGATCCGTTCGGGGTTTATGTCCACAACTGTTACTTTGTAGTCGGGGCATTTGCGGGCGATCATCGCCATGGTAGGCGCTCCCACGTATCCCGCACCTATGCCCAGTATTTTCTTTTTGAACTTCATCTGCTGGATTAAACCTCCGGTTTTTGAGCTGTATTCAGGATTTCCTGAAAATATTGTTTGGTGGGCATGAGTCCCTGTTTCAAAGAGACGTGCGGCTGCCAGTCCAGTGCACTTGCGGCAAGCGAAATATTCGGCCTGCGTTGCGCCGGGTCGTCCGAAGGGAGGGGCTGATAAACGATGTGTGATTCGCTGTTTGTCGTTTTAATGATCATCTGCGCCAGCTCCAAAATGGTGAATTCGCCGGGATTGCCCAGATTCACCGGTCCTGAAAAATCGTCGGGTGAGTTCATCATTTTAATCAACCCGTCAATCAGATCGTCGCAGTAGCAAAATGAACGTGTATGGCTGCCGTCTCCATAGACCGTTATGTTTTCCCCACGGAGAGCCTGGACGATGAAATTGCTCACCACGCGTCCGTCATTAACCGCCATGCGTGGGCCATATGTATTGAAAATTCTTGCAATTTTAGTATTGACCCCGTTTTGGCGGCGGTAGTCCATCATCAGGCATTCCGCGGCTCTTTTACCCTCGTCGTAACAGCTGCGGATGCCGATGGGATTGACGCGTCCCCAGTATGCTTCATCTTGAGGATGTACGTCCGGGTCTCCATAAACTTCCGAGGTGGATGCCTGCAGCACCTTTGCCTTTGTCCTTTTGGCGATGCCCAGGACATTGATCGCTCCCATTACGTTGGTTTTAATGGTCTTGATGGGATTGTGCTGGTAGTGTACCGGAGAGGCGGGGCAGGCCAGATTGTAGATTTCATCCACTTCAAGATAGATGGGGTTGATGATGTCGTGGCGGATCAGTTCAAAGCGCGGCTCCCCCAGAAGATGGGTGATGTTTCTTTTGCTGCCTGTAAAAAAGTTGTCCAAGCATAAAACATCATGCCCTTCCTTGACAAGCCGTTCGCAAAGATGGGAGCCCAGAAAGCCGGCGCCGCCGGTAACCAATATTCGTTTGTTCATTTCCCTTTATTCATTCCCGGTAGAATTTTGACAGCGTCTCTGCTATTAAAACCGAAACTCACGGATGTCAATACCAAAGTGTGATATGAAGGCTCTATGGTGAAAAGCGCAGACGAGAAGCAGGGTATTCTTTACGTGGTGGCCACGCCCATCGGCAATCTGGAGGATATCACGCTGCGGGCGATCCGCGTTCTCCGGCAGGTCGATCTGATTGCCTCCGAGGATACGCGCCGCTCCGGAATTCTGCTCAAAGCCCACGACATTCGCACGAGACAAGTCAGTCTCCACGAGCACAATGAAAAAGAAAGAAGCCGGATGATCATCGCCCGGCTGCAGGAAGGGCAAAGTATCGCCTACATTTCAGACGCGGGCACGCCGTGCATTTCGGATCCGGGCTGCCGCCTCGTGGAAGAGGCGCACAGGCATCAGATTCGTGTCGTCCCCGTTCCCGGTGCTTCAGCAGTTATTGCTGCCTTGTCTGTGTCCGGTTTTCCCGCCGAGAGTTTTTTGTTTTGCGGTTTTTTGCCGCCAAAGGAAAGCAGACGCCGTAATTTTCTTGCCTCCGTACGGCATGAAGAGAAAACCATCGTCTTATTCGAATCGCCGAAACGAATAGTCGCAACGTTCAAAGATATTCATGACCTTCTGGGGGACAGGAGAATTGTGCTGGCGCGTGAATTGACCAAGGTTTTTGAAGAGGTCAGACCCGGAAAGATTTCGCAGATGCTCAATCTCGAACAGATAAAGGAAAAAGGTGAATACACCTTGATCATCGAGGGCGCCTCCGCAAATGACCGGATACCGTCGGATGACGAAATCCGTGAAATGCTTTCCCGCCTGTTTTCCGACCGCAGCGTTTCGCTTCGCGACGCCGTGCGTGAGATCTCCTGTCAGACCAGGGTCGCCAGAAAAAAGATTTACGAGATCGCAGTTGAATTGCGCCGCCTGGCAGGCGAAAAAACCACATGAATCCCCCCATATAATACTTGAAGAGTTGAGGTCACTGTGGTAACTGCACGAATCGACTAAAGACAAATGATATTATGTCGGTACTGGTGGTCGGGGGAAGACAATTCATGAACGATGAACGGCGGACGGTTCCGGACGGGAACATTTTTGAGCTGACCGAATTATACGACGAAAGGCAGGTCTACGGGCGGTGCGCGACGGACGGGAAAGCCCCCCGTGAGATTGTCATGATTGACGGCCGGGGATACGAGCGCATCAAACCGGGTGAGCGCAGACGCGAGCGCGTCCATGATTTGACGGATATTGTGGATGATCCCGTACGGGCCCGCTTCAATGAGGACCTGATGAAAAAGTCTCTGGAGATTATCGAGAAAATCGCCAGGGAAATGATCCCCGGCATTGCCGAGCGGGTGGTCAGAGAAGAAATTGAAAAGATAAGAAACAGCAGCGCGCGCCGTTCAGCGGACCGGGATTAGATTATGAAACGGGTTTTTTTATCAATTTTATTTGTTACGTTATGGATGACCTGCATCCCTACAGGCGCGCTGCAGGCGGAAGATCTTGCGTTTATGGTTGAGGGGCGAGCACAGGTTACCAAAGAAGACGAGGCCCTTGCCCGCAGCGAAGCTGTAAAAGACGCGCTTGAAAATGCACTCATGCGCGCGCTGCAGCGCATCTTGCCGGATAAAGAATCATCTGAAAAGATTAACACGTTGAAGACCGCCTTGTCCGGCAAGGTGGACCGCTATATCGGCAATTACCGGATCGTTTCAGAAAGCAGGCAGCAGGAGTTTTATGAGGTGGAAGCACAGGTTCTGGTCCTCGATAAGCTTCTTGAAGACGACCTCGTACAAATGGGCCTTGTGTCCGAGCAGCAGGCACAGCAAGGCACGCCCATCTTTCTATCAGTTGACGGAGTCGAAAAATATGCTGATTTTGTCCGACTGCGCAACTTTTTGCAAAGCATGCCCAAAATAGTCAAAAGCCCCTATCCCTGCCGTCTGGGCTGGCAAAGGGCGGATTTCGACCTCGTTGTGCTGGCGGAAGTGCAGAGCCTGCTGGCGCGGATTGAGCAATCAGGACTCTACACAGTGCAGGAGCTGGACTATAGTGGAGACGTAGTCCGGATGACGCTCCAGATGCATCGGGAGGTACAATAATGAAGACCGGAAAAATCTTTTTTGCAGCCTGTGCCGTACTGTTTATTTGTCTGGCTGCCTGCTCATCTCAGACTCCTCAGGTGGTGAGCAATCCTCAAAGCTCCTTCGACATCAGTGTCATCGCTGTGCTGCCGGTGGAGTGCGCGGCAGGGGATGTTGAAGTGTCACATCTGCTGAAGGAGAAATTACTCAAAGAGCTTCATTTCAAGGGATATCCTCCCGTTTCAGCGGAAATTGTGGACGGGAAAATGAACTGTAAAACCGCTGCGGACGGCGCCCTGCGGCGAAATGCACTCACGGCCCGGACGGCCCATGATCAGGCAAATCCGGATGCGGTCATGTACTGTTCGCTTCTGGAAAACACTACATCGAAAAGATTGTTTTACGCGCCGGTCACCGTCTCGCTCGGCTGTGAATTGCGCAATACGGCAACGGGCGAGACCTTGTGGACCGCACGCCACAGGACTACCTGCCGGAGTTTTGATTTGTTTCGCAACAGGCTGGACATGAAAGCTCGCGGCTCACTCGAAACCGCCCTGGAAGAGGCGGTTACCACAGTTCTGGAGACCCTCCCCTACGGTCCACAACTGAGGGGATAAATCTGTGTGGAGCAAGTTTGGCTATATCTGAATAATATATAAGCGCATATCTGCATCGACTCATGAACATACCTAATTTTTTATCGTTACTGCGGATAATTCTGGTGCCCGTATTTGTCATTTTCTTGATTCAGTCCGATTATGACAAGGCGCTCGTCACCTTTGTCGTTGCCGGTGTTACTGACGCCCTGGACGGAGCGCTGGCCCGCCTGCTCAAATGCCAGACCACGCTGGGGGCTTATCTGGACCCTATCGCGGATAAATTGCTTCTGGCCGCCAGCTTCATTACACTGGCTATATTCGGGCTGATTCCCGGGTGGCTGACCGTTATCGTCATCAGCCGTGATTTCATGATTCTCACGGGGATTGCGATTCTTAATCTAATGTCGATACCCTATGAAATAAAGCCCGCTGTCGTAAGCAAGATGACCACCGCCTTGCAGATCGCGACAATTTTTTTCGCTCTTTTGCATAGAGAATTTTTTCCGGATTTCGACAGATTCTGGCTTAACTGGCTGTTTTGGGCGACGGCTCTGATAACCATCCTGTCGTGTCTGGTTTATATTGTCCGGGGAGTGCGGATCCTTAATCAATCCGAGCCGGAGGCGGACCAAAAATGAGATATTTGCTTGACACATAAGCGTTTTACTGCTAGTTCACCATGCTCGAAAGTTAAAGGCGGTACGTGTCCGTCTTGTCTTGGCCGTCAGGGTCAGAAAGCGGCAGAGGCTCCTTAAAGAATTATGGATTTCCGCATTTCGGAAATCTTTACCCATGCAGGCAAGTAGCTCAGGGGGAGAGCGCCATCCTGACGCGGTGGATGTCCAGGGTTCAAATCCCTGCTTGCCTACCATTTGTTTGTAAACGCGCATATGCCGTAAACGCAGATTGAGAAAAGGGCATCAGCGAAAAGGTGATGCCCTTTTCAAATGAAGCGCAAGCGCGTATAGCGCCAACCCGGTGCCGTTATGAATATAAAAGTTGAGTTTCCGGATAAAACCTTGCGGACATTTTCCGCCGGTGTGACCGCCGGAGAAGCCATCAGCAGTTGGAAGCCGGATTTGTTCCAGTCTGTGGTGGCCGCAAAAATAAAAGGGAATCAGGTAGATTTAAGCTATCGCCTGACGGAAGATTGCGCTGTCGAGCCGGTTGATACCGCCTCGCGCGAGGGGCTCGCCATTTTGCGCCACAGCGCCTCTCATGTCATGGCGCATGCGGTTCAGGACATCTTCAAGGGGGCCAAAGTGGCTATCGGCCCTTCGATTGAAGACGGCTTCTACTATGATTTTGAATATGCCGAAACCTTTACTCCCGACGATCTGGAAAAGATAGAAAAGCGGATGCGGGAGATCGCCGGGGCTGATTATCCCTTTATTCGGGAGGAACTGTCCCGGGCTGAGGCGGTTGAGTTGTTTGCCCGGCGCGGGGAAGATTACAAGGTCGAGCTGATTGACGATCTGCCGGCGGATGTTGAGATTGTCAGCATTTACAAAGACGGTGATTACATCGATTTGTGCCGCGGTCCGCACATCCCGTCGACAGGCATGGTCAGGGCGTTCAAGCTGCTGAATGTGGCGGGAGCTTACTGGCGGGGCGACGAGCGCAACAAAATGCTTCAGCGCATTTACGGTACGAGCTTTGCCGATGAGGCGGGGCTTGAAGAATATCTGACCCTGCTGGAAGAGTCCAAAAAGCGTGATCACCGGCGCTTGGGCAGGGAACTTGATTTGTTTCAGATCAATGAAGAGGCCGGCGCCGGCCTGGTGATTTTTCATCCCCGGGGGATGATGCTGCGCTACCTCATTGAGGAATGGGAAAGGCAAGAGCACATAAAACGCGGTTACGATATGGTCATGGGGCCGCAGATTCTGAAGTCCGAGCTGTGGAAAAAATCCGGCCATTTCGACCATTACCGTGAAAATATGTATTTTACCGAAGTTGACGAGCAAACCTACGGCATCAAGCCGATGAACTGTTTGTCGCACATGCTGATTTACAAGTCGAAAATCCGCAGCTACCGCGATCTGCCGCTGCGCTATTTCGAGCTCGGCACGGTTCACCGCCATGAAAAAACCGGCGTGCTGCACGGCCTGCTGCGGGTGCGTCAATTCACGCAGGACGATGCACATATTCTGTGTCGGCCGGATCAGCTCAATGACGAAATCCGCGCCATTGCCGATTTCGTTAATTACGCGATGGGTGTTTTCGGCTTCGAGTATGAAGTGGAATTGAGTACAAGGCCGGAAAAGTCAATCGGCTCTGATGCTGACTGGGAGCTGGCGACCAATGCGCTGGAAAGCGCGCTCAGGGACAACAAGATAAGCTATGAGGTCAATGAGGCAGACGGAGCTTTCTACGGGCCGAAAATAGACTTCAAGCTCAAGGATGCTTTGAAAAGAAAATGGCAATGCGCCACGATCCAGTGCGATTTCACTTTGCCGGAGCGGTTCGATTTGAGTTATGTGGGGGCCGACGGCGAAAAGCACCGTCCCGTTATGCTTCACCGCGTGATTCTGGGCGCCATAGAAAGATTTATGGGTGTTTTGATAGAGCATTACGCGGGTGCCTTTCCGGTATGGCTCTCGCCTGTGCAATGCATGCTGCTGACCGTGACCGACAGGCACATTGAATACGCCGAAGCGGTGCACGCCAGGCTCATTGCCGCGGGCATCCGCAGTGAAAAGTATTTTGAAAATGAAAAATTAGGGTATAAAATCCGCCAGGCGCAGATGCAGAAGATTCCCTACATGCTGGTGATCGGCGATAAGGAAGTGGAATCGCAGACCGTGGCTCCGCGCTTCCGCGACGGACGGAATCTGGGGCCGATGCCGACAGATCAGTTTATTGCACTGGTGCGTGATATGTGCGAAAATAAGAAATAATATTAAGGATTATCCCGGGAGGTGGCATATAGCTAAGGATTTAAGGGTCAACACAGAGATAAGGTCGGCGACGGTGAGAGTTGTCGGCGAGGAGGGCCAGTCGCTGGGTATTTTACCCCTTGATGAGGCGATCGCCCACGCGGAAAGAGCCGGTCTGGATCTGGTGGAGGTTTCCGCCAATGCCGACCCGCCCGTCTGCAAGATCATGGATTACGGCAAATACCGTTACAAACAGAGCAAAAAAATCCATGACTCCAGAAAAAGTCAGACGATCGTTCATCTCAAGGAAATTCGTCTGAGACCTAAAACGGAAGCACACGACTTGCAGGTGAAAATTAAACACATTAAAAAGTTTCTCCAGCAGCATGACAAGGTTAAGATAACAATGATGTTTCGTGGGCGGGAAATCGCCTTTACCGCTCTGGGCCGCAATGTGATGGAGCGGATTAAATCTGAACTGGCCGATGATTGTGTAATTGACCAGGAGCCTAAACTGGAAGGCCGGAATATGATCATGGTCGTTTCGCCAAAAAAATAAATTAGCGTGAATGAAATAAAGAGGTGATGAAATGCCAAAGATGAAAACACACAGAGGGGCGGCCAAGCGCTTCAAACTCACAGCCAGCGGCAAGGTGAAAAGAAGCAAAGCCTTTGCCAGTCACATCCTCACCAAGAAGACCACAAAGAGGAAACGCGGTTTGCGCAAATCGGCTCTTGTGCATCCGGCAAATGAAAGCGCCATCAAAAGACTGATTCCCTACCTGTAGATTTTGTACTGATGATGGTTTCGTAAAAGATGGCAAATATAACAAATTAAGAACTCTTCGTAAAAAACTCCGTAGCGCAGAGCCGCATCCGGACTTTTTACTGAGTTTGCACAGGCTGCAGTTTTAATTAACACAGGAGAGTAAAAGTCATGTCAAGGGTAAAAAGAGGCGTTACAGCCCGTAAAAGAAGAAGATCTATTTTAAAAAGAGCCAAGGGCTTTTTCGGCGCTCGCAGCCGCCTGCTGCGTAGTGCGACCGAAGCGGTTAACAAGGCTCTCAATTATGCGTATCGCGACCGTCGGGTCCGCAAACGTGAATTCCGCGCCCTGTGGATAGCGCGCATCAATGCCGCCGCCCGGATGAACGACATTTCCTACAGCCGGCTGATCGACGGAATGAAAAAAGCCAATATTATGCTCGACCGCAAGATTCTGGCTGAGCTGGCAGTCAATGACCCGCAGGTTTTTGCCTCGATCGTTGCAACGGTAAAAGGTGAGCAGGCGGCATGATCGCTGGGATTCAACAGCTGGAAAATGACGCTCTTGCCGAGCTGGAAAATGCCGGCTCACAAGACGCGCTGCTCGCTGTAAAGACGAAATATCTTGGCCGCAGAGGGCTTTTGACCGGTCTGTTGAGAAATATTTCACAAGTTCCGGCCGAGGAAAAGCCGCTTTTCGGAAAACGCTGCAATGAGGTAAAGGTTCTTCTGGAAAATAAAATAGAAGAATCTCTCCTGAGGCTGTCGGAAGGCGCGAAAAAGCAGACTCTGACAAGGGGGAAAATAGACGTCACCCTGCCCGGTCGGGGAACCAGGCCCGGCAGAATACATCCCGTTACTCAAATCCGGCGTGAGATATGTGATATTTTCTCTTCTTTCGGCTTTTCAGTAGTTGAGGGGCCGGAAGTGGAGCTTGATTATTACAACTTTGAGGCCCTCAACATGCCCCCGGACCATCCCGCCCGGGACATGCAGGACACCTTTTATATCGAAGAAAAAACCGTCTTGCGGACGCACACTTCGCCGGTTCAGGTCAGGGTTATGCAACAGGTGAAGCCGCCGGTGCGCATTTTATCGCCGGGACGCGTTTACCGGCGCGATTCAGACGTTTCTCACACGCCGATGTTCCATCAGATTGAAGGCCTGCTGGTCGATTACGATGTCAGCTTTGCCGATCTGAAAGGCATTTTGACCGCCTTTTTGAAAAGGGTGTTCGGCGACGCCACAACCTTGCGTTTCCGTCCCAGTTTTTTTCCGTTTACAGAGCCATCGGCGGAGGTGGATATACGCTGTGTAATGTGCGCCGGCAGAGGATGCCGCGTTTGCGGACACAGCGGCTGGCTGGAAATTTTAGGTTCCGGCATGGTGGATCCGACTGTTTTCCAGAATGTCGGCTATGACGCCGAGGTTTATTCCGGCTTTGCCTTTGGTCTCGGTCTGGAGCGCATCGCCATGCTGAAATATGGTATTTCAGATATCCGTCTTTTGTTTGAAAACGATATCCGATTTCTCAGGCAATTCTAGGAGAGCCCCGTCTCATGCTTGTTAGTCTCAAATGGCTGAAAGACTATGTTGACATTGATGTTACGCCGCAGGAACTGGCGGATGTGCTGACCATGTCCGGTCTCGAAGTGGAAGAAATAAAAACTATTGAGCCGGAATTTTCCGGTGTGGTCGTCTCCAGGATCTTATCTGTAAAAAAGCATCCGGCTGCGGACAAACTGTCTTTGTGCGAGGTGACCGATGGTGAGCGGACATACCCGATTGTCTGCGGCGCGCCGAACATTAAAACAGGGGACATCGTGCCCCTGGCAAAGGTTGGTGCGGTGATACCGGGCGGGTACACAATCAAATCCACTCTTTTGCGCGGTGAGCAGTCCGATGGCATGCTCTGTTCCGAGGCCGAGCTGGAGATCGGCGACGACGCCTCGGGCATTATGCAGTTGCCCCGGGATTGGCATCCGGGAACCCCTCTGGAGGCCGCACTGAACATTGGCGATACCGTGCTGGATATAAGCGTCACGCCGAACCGCTCCGATTGCCTGAGCATGATCGGCGTGGCCCGGGAAGTGGCTGCTCTGACCGGGAAAAAAGTTCGCCTGCCCTCGGTGAGAATCAGGGAAGCATCCGAAGATATCTTGTCTTTGTCATCCGTGACCATCATTGATGCGGATTTGTGTCCCCGCTATTCGGCGCGGATGATTAAAAACGTGAAGATAGCAGATTCGCCCGTTTGGCTGAAGACCAGAATCGAAGCGGCCGGGATGCGCGCGATCAACAACGTAGTGGATGTGACAAACTTTGTCATGCTCGAAACAGGACAGCCGCTGCATGCGTTTGACTTCCGTTTTCTGGAAGAGGGAAGGATCGTCGTGCGCAGGTCGGAAAAGGGCGAGGTATTTGTTTCGCTCGACGGAAAAAGTCATGTTCTCCCGGACGATACGACCATGATCTGCGACGGTAAAAAGCCGGTCGCCATCGGCGGAATTATGGGCGGCCTCAATTCAGAGGTCAAAGACGATACAACAGTCATATTTCTGGAAAGCGCTTATTTCAACCCCTCAGCGATACGCCGTTCCGCAAGGCGTCTGGGTATGCCGACGGACGCGGCTTTTCGTTTTGAAAGAGGCATCGACCCCGAAGGTGTGCTCCGTTCGCTCGACAGGGCGGCGCAGTTGATCGCCGAGCTTGCCGGCGCACAAGTCTGCAAAAACTATCTGGACGAATACCCCCGCAAAATCAAAAAAACCGGAAGCATTCCTCTGCGGCTGGACCGCCTGCGCAGCGTCATCGGTGCAGCCATAGAGCCCAAAGAGACGATACGGATTCTCAAAAGCCTTGGTATGAAGGTCAGGTCGGACGGCAGGGGAAAGTATCTGGTCGATCCACCTTCCGCACGTGTGGATATTGAAAGAGAGATTGACCTGATTGAAGAAATTGTCCGTCTTTATGGATACGATAAAGTGCCGCCTTCTTTGCCGGCTGCGGCCGCCAGCGAAATAAGCGCCATTTCACGCCTCGAACTGGAAGAAAAAATACGTTGTACATTTGCCGGCAGCGGGTATTCGGAAATCATTAATTACAGTTTCACTTCTCCCGCTTCGGTGGATTATCTGCTTCTGCCCGGCGACGACATCAGGCGTAACTTTGTCACCATTAAAAACCCGCTCACCGAAGAACAATCAGTGATGCGCACGACGCTTGCCTACGGACTGCTCGAAACATTAAAGAAAAACATTAACAATTCGTCTTTTAATCTTAAAATATTTGAAATAGGCAGAAGCTTCATTAAACGTGGCAACAATGATGAACTGCCCGAAGAGAAAAATATTCTGGCGGGGCTTTTAACCGGGGGAGTTTCGGAGGATCTCTGGGGTGGAAAAAACGCGGTCGATTTTTACGATCTCAAGGGATGCCTGGAAAATGTTTTTTATGATTTAAAAATAGAGCACTGTCTCTATAACGCTGAAAAAACAGAGCCTTTTTTACATCCGGGGCGTTCCTGTGCCGTTGTTCACAACGGCGTGACGATCGGATATTTAGGAGAGGTTCATCCGGACGTCCTGCGGAAAATGGACATAAAAAATACAGCATATATATTTGAAATTAATCTTGATTTGCTAAATGAACAGGTCAGCCGGCAGATTGTTTACAGGGAAATATCCAAATTTCCCGCCGTTGTGCGCGATGTGGCATTTGTTGTTTCCGAAGACATGGAAGCGGGGAAGATGCTCGAAATTGTTGAAGGTCAGACTGAAGAATTGCTTGAAAATGTCGTGATTTTTGATATATACGCAGGCAAGGGGCTTGACGCCGGAACGAAAAGCCTGGGCCTGAGATTTTCCTACAAGGCGCCGGACAGAACTTTAACAGATACGGAAATCAACTCGATTCACGAAAAAATCGTGCAAAACACGATCGCAAGGACAGGGGCGAAAATAAGAGCCTGACAGCATAGACGACGCTAAAACGGAGGAGAGGAAATGACAAAAATCGATATCATTCAGAATGTCTACGAAAAACTCGGTTTTTCCAAAAAGGAATCGGCGGAAATCGTTGAAGCGGTATTTGATATAATTAAAGACAGCCTCGCTCAGGGTGAAGTGGTGAAAATATCGGGCTTCGGGAATTTTGTAGTAAAGGAAAAGCGCTCCAGACGAGGCCGTAATCCTCAGACGGGAGAGGAAATATCGATTACCGCGCGCCGGGTTCTTACATTCAAATCCTCCCAGGTATTGCGTAAATCAATAAACGGTTAATCATTTCCTTGTTCTTTGCCGCTGGTCCTTGCTGCTGTGCGAAAGCCTCTTTTCGTGCGCGTGGCGCCGGCGGTTTTTTCTCCCTGTTAAATTCAGGAATTCTATGGACAGTATCATTCCCGAAAAGGCTTATTTCCGTATCGGCGAAGTGAGTAAAATTCTCAGCGTCGAACCGTATGTCATCCGCTATTGGGAAACTGAATTTAAAACAGTCAAGCCGGTCAGGACGAAAGCGGCACAAAGGCTCTACAGAAGAAAAGACGTTGAAGAGCTCCTTACCATACGTAATCTGCTGTATCAGCAACGCTTCACCATCAGCGGCGCGAAAAAACAGCTCTTGAAAATGCGTGAGGCCCCGGAAGAAGAGTCGTACCTGGATAAATTAGTCCTGATCAAGAAAGAATTGAAGCGGATCAGAAAAATGATGAGTTAAAAAAAGCCGGCTTAAAAGCCGGCTTTTGAGTGGTGCTGACCATATTTCTTTATTTCTTGCCGCCTCTTTTGGAAACTTTCATCGGATTGATCTTCTGGGCTTCTTTAATCTCGATTTTTATATGAGAAGCAGACGGGCAGTTGCCGGTTATCCATTTGACCTGCGGTTCCGGATAAACCTTGCAGTACATGCCTGTTTCGAATTGAGAAATTTTATTGCAGTCATCACATCTGTCAATGACCGGATGGCATGTGCCTCCGGAGTAGCTGCAGCCTTTTTTACTCATAAAACCGCATTCCACTCCCTTTTTAACAGTATCACAAAGCATTTTATTGGACCCCCTTAACTAATTCTTAATTTAATTTGTTGAAGATCTTTGCAAGCGAAGATATATGCAAAGAAGTATTCTCAAGCGTTTAGCCGGTGCTTGAAACCGGCGTGTCCTTAACAGCAAAAAAAACGCCTGTCAAGAAAAATAAGAGCATTTTCCTCTCCGATTAGCCGAACTTCATTGATTGTTTTGTATTTGCAGTCTGTCGGAGCGCAGAGGTTGCAGGATGATATACTGTTGACACGATTCATTGACTTAAAGAAGTGATTGTGTTAGTTCCTGCGGCACACTTTAGAGTGGAACCTGTTCAAGATCAATATGTTGGAAATGAAGCGATGAAAAGAGGCACCCTGATTAAAGTATTGTGGAGATCTTTTTTTGTTCATGCCGCGGTGAATTTTCGGCGGATGCAGAATATAGGTTTTACGTACGCGCTCATTCCCTTTTTGAGAGAAAAAAAAATGTCCGATGAAGACAAGGAGAATTTTCTCGGCCGTCACCTGCAGATGTTCAACACACATCCTTACCTTTGTGCGCCTCTGATCGGTTCGCTTTTCCGCATGGAGGAAGACAGACCTGACGGTGATGATGCTGCTTCCATAGAGATGGTCAAAAATAGTCTGACCGGTCCTTACGCAGCCATCGGTGATACTTTTTTCTGGGGAGCGCTCCGGCCGTGCGCCGGCATAGTTGCCTCGTGCGTCGCTCTTGCAGGCGGCATTGTGGCTCCAGTGGTATTTTTGTTTGTATACACGCCGGCTCATCTCTGGGTGCGGATAAAAGGCTTCATCGAAGGCTGGCGCAGGGGAAAACAGGGAGTCGAGTTTATCCGCAAAATGTCCCTGCCCGGTGTTGCGCTGCGGATGAGGTGGCTGTCAGTTTTGTTGCTGGCTGGTATGGCCGTATGGCTTTTATCCAGCTGCCCTGCGGGTGGGGCCGCATGGTTGCATCTGCTGTGTCTTGCCTTGGGGCTGGGCGTCATTCTTGTCTGCCGTAGTTTGCTGCGGAAAGGTGTGTCGCAGATTTTCATATTATATGGTGGGGTTATCCTGTTGCTGCTTATTTCATGTCAGGATTGGTCTGCATGGTGGAAATGAAAGTATTCAAGCTGAAAAACAAACTGGGGATGCACGCACGCGCGGCCGCACAGTTTGTACGTACCGCACAGAAATACCAGGCCCAGATATTCATCGAACGCAACGGGCAGACCGCCAACGGGAAAAGCATACTGGGCATTTTGACTCTTGCCTGTCCGATGGGTGGTATGATAACTGTAAAAGCGGAAGGCGAGGACGCCTCGGCCGCCCTGGCGGAACTTGAAGAATTGATTGAAAATAAATTCGGGGAAGACTGAAACAGCGCATGACAACTGACAGGGAGGATAAAACTTTCGTCATTAAAGGAATCGGGGTTTCGCCGGGCATCGTTATCGGCAAGGCGTTTCGTTTTGACCCGATTGACGCCCAGGTATCTTTCTATCGCTTAAGCGATCCGTCGGCCATCCCCCTGGAAGTTGAACGTCTGAAGAAAGCCATCTCGGAATCCTCGCGCCAGCTTCAGGAAATTCAGGAAAACCTCAAAAAAACAAAAACAACAGAGCCCCTTTATATCATCGATGTTCATGTGCTGCTGTTGTCGGACAAAAAATTCATCAACCGCACCATCGATTATATTCGTCGTGAGGGAGTCAACGCCGAATGGGCGCTCAGAATGACACTGGATCATTACAGACGGATATTTGAAGGTCTGGAGGATGCTTATATCAGCGGCCGCATCAGCGACGTACAGTATGTCGTACAGCGGATTTTACGCAATATCAGCGGTGAAAAACGAGACACTGTCTGGGAGGTGGGGGAAGAAGGGGTCGTTGTCGTATCACACGATCTGTCGCCTGCCGATACGGCCCAGATGAAACTGGATAAAATTGTCGGTTTCGCAACCGACAGCGGGGGGCGCACCTCGCACACCGCCATTGTCGCCAGGTCCATGGAGCTGCCCGCCGTTGTCGGGCTGGACAATATCACCCGCATTGCCCGTACCGGCGATGATATTATCGTGGACGGAACGTCAGGGCTTGTCGTGGTCAATCCATATCCCGACATGCTCAAGCGCTATGAGGAGAAGAAGCGCCACTATGACGAGACCAGGGAGGAATATCTCAAATACGCCAGGCAGCCTGCTGTAACGCAGGATCAGTACCGTGTGCGTATCGGCTGCAACATCGAATTCATCGAAGAAATTCCATCGGCCATTACTCACGGGGCGGAGCACATCGGTCTTTACCGGACGGAATTTCTGTATATTTACCGTGATGATCTGCCTACGGAAGAAGACCATTTCAACAATTACCGTCAGGTGGTTACCGAAAAAAATCTCCAGTGGGCAACCATCCGCACCTTTGACCTTGGTGGGGACAAGTTTACCAGATATCAAAAGCCGACCAGGGAATTGAACCCCCAGATGGGCTTGAGGGCGATTCGTTTCTGCCTGAAAGAGCCGGGAATTTTTAAGACGCAGCTACGCGCGATCTGGCGTGTGAGCGCCCTGGGGCCGGTGAAGATTCTTTTCCCGATGATTTCCAGCGTCGAGGAAATCCGCGAAGCCAAAAGGCTGCTGAAAGAGACACGTGATGAACTGGTGGCACAGCGTGTGCCTGTTGGTGAAAAACTGGAAATAGGCGCGATGATTGAAGTGCCGGCCGCCGCCGTCATTGCCGATCAACTGGCCAGGGAAGTTGATTATTTCAGCATCGGCACCAATGATCTCATCCAGTACGCGCTGGCCATCGACCGGTCCAACGAAAGAGTGTCGTACCTTTATGAGCCTCTCCACCCGGCTGTGCTGCGGCTGATCAAAAAAATCGTGGATCATGCACATGAAGCGAACATACGCGTGGCCATGTGCGGGGAGATGGCGGGGGATCCACTGTGCTGCCTGATACTTCTGGGCATGCAGCTCGACGAGTTGAGCATGAATCATCTGGCGATTCCCCGCATCAAGCGTATTGTCCGACACGCGACCATTTCGGAAGCCAAAGAACTTCTCCGTCAAGCTCTGTCCTTCAGCGAAGCGGTTGATGTGCGGGCTTATGTGCAAAATTACATGAGTGAACGTTTCCCGGACGAATTTCAAAAAAAAGAGGTCTAATCGGCGCCCGCCAGTCTGCGGCACTGCCCTCCGGATTGTCTTATGAGTGTAAAAGAGCCGACAAAAATTAAGCATCACGATGAAGAATATTATTCGGGATGTGTTTATGAAAAGCAGGATTTCTGGCGCTTTCGCCTGGCCAAGCTCTACCTTTCGCGTGTCGCCATTGCCGAAGAGGAGGTCAGTTCCCTCAAAGAGCTTGCCGGGAGGGGCGTTATCGTTTACGCGATCAAGCAAAGAAGCAAACTCAACAGCCTGATCATCACCGAGATTGCCGGCCGCAGCGGTCTGCCCGGGCCTGTGTACTGCCACGGCATGAACATGTCGTTTTGGCAGCCTCTGACCAAGATGCTGAAGTTTTACTGGTCGTCTTTTTTGCGGCGTTTCCGCCGCAAGGGATTAGCCAGGCAGGGGAAGCTCGATTTCATGGCGCGGCAACTGGGTGCCAAAGAAAGTGTCGTCATCCATCTGGGCGAGTCGGAGTTCATTGAATATCCCTCCGCAGAAGACGCAGTGGCCACCCTGATCGATCTGCAGCCCGATCTTCCGTTTCCCATTTTTGTCGTGCCGGTCCTTGTTGCCTACGGCCGGCGGCGCGAAAAGGAGAATGAAAGCCTGTTCAATATTCTTTTCGGGCAGATGGAAAATACCGGTACGATCCGACGGCTGATCACCTTCATCCGCTATTCCAGGCAGGCGTTTGTCCTGCCGGCCCAGCCGGTGAACATGCAGGAATACCTTGCGGCTAATCAGATGCTCACCAGAAATGAAATGATCCAGGATCTGCGCGGGGAGCTGATTGACCGGATTGAGCAGGAGAAGACGGCTATCGTCGGGCCTGCTTTGAAGTCCCGCGCCGAGCTCATAGGCATGGTGATGCAGGATCCGAAACTTAAACATTTTCTCGAAGATTACGCCGTTGAGCACAAAAGAGCCCCCGCGTCCGTGGCCAAGGATGCCCGCCGCTATCTGTATGAAATAGCGGCGGACTATCGGGAGACTTTTATTGAAATCTGGCTCAAGGCGCTCACCTGGTTGTGGAACACAGTCTATGACGGCCTTTCCATCGATGCCGAAGGACTGGCCCGCATACGTAATCTGTCCAAGAAAATGCCTTTTGTGATTATCTCGTGCCATCGCAGCCACATCGATTATCTGCTGCTTTCCTATGTGTTTTATAAAAACAACATTCAACTGCCTTTTATTGCGGCGGGCAACAACCTTTCCTTTTTTCCGCTGGGTTATGTCTTCAGGCGTTCCGGGGCTTTTTTTCTCAGGCGCAGCTTCCGCGGCAATCAAGTTTATGGTGAAGTATTCACCAAATACATGGCGACACTTCTGCGCGAGGGACTGCCGCTGGAGTTTTTCATCGAGGGGGGCCGCAGCAGAACCGGGAAAATGGTCATGCCCAGATACGGACTTTTATCGATGATCATTCAGGCCTACCAGGAAGGCTACTGTGAAAACCTGGCCGCCGTGCCTGTTTACATCGGCTACGATCGCGTTATCGAAGAGCGTGCCTACCTCAACGAACTGGCCGGCTCTCCGAAGGTTCCCGAAAATACTGCGGAAATCATCAAAACGACCAAAATTTTGCGCAAACGGTTCGGCCGGGTCTATATCAACATCGGTGAGCCGATTGTCATGAAGGAATATCTGGAGACCCAGGAAAAACCCATGGAGGAGATGACGCTCGATGAGCGCCAGTCTCTGTATCGGAAAATCGGCTATGAAGTTGTCCTGAAAATCAACAACGTATCTGTGGTCACTCCGTTTGCGATGGTTGCCTGTGGTCTTTTGAGCCATGACCGGCGCGGCATATCCCAGGATGAGTTAAACGACATCCTCAACGAATTTTATGAATATCTTTCCAGCTCCAGCAGGCAGGTAAAGTTTGCCGAAACATTTTCCCGCCGCGACAAGGCTATTTCCGACGCGCTGAATATTTTCGATCAGACGGGCGTCATCTCCAAAATAGAGGCTCTGGAAGAAGAAGAGGAAATGCAGGAGGTGGTCTATTCGCTGGAAGACGCCAAAAGGCTGAACCTGGAATATTACAAAAACAACATTCTTCACTTCTTCCTGCCGATTTGTTTTGTCGCCACGTCGATGGTCAAGCACAAGGAAGACTCGATGTCCCTGGCTAAAGTCATGGGGGACTACAAGTTTCTCAAGTGGCTGCTGTGGAACGAATTTATCTTCGATTATCAACTCGATGACGTCGAAGAGGTTGACAATGTCCTTGCCTATCTGCACGGCCGGGGAATGATTGTTACCAGCGAAAAGGATGGTGAGGTATGGATAGAGGTCAAAAGCCGCGGCGGGGCCAAATTAAAGCCGTTTACCGGGCTGATTCATAACTATCTGGAGTCCTACTGGATTGTAATTCGCAGTATCGTTTACCTGAAGAAAAAGCCTTTGACCGAGCGCGAGTGGCTGACCAAAATAAGGCCGCTGGGAGACCGTATGTACCGCAAAGGGGAAGTACTGCGCGCCGAGGCTCTGTCTCAGGCCAACTACCGCAATGCCATCAAATTTCTGGAGGACGCGGAAATGATTGTCTCACAGTCCAGGGAAGAAAAGGGTGGCCGCAGGGAAACGATCTACGCTCCGACGGATAACCGGGCGGAGGTGGAAGTGCTCCGCCGCCGTCTGTTCAGGTTCCTCTAGCGTTGACACATCACGACAGCCACAAAAAGAAAACACAAAAAAATTCAGGCTTTGCTTTGTTGACGCGGTCAAGACAAAAGGCGGTATTTGAAATGACGCGCCGCCGGCCGATCAGAAGTTAAATATCAGATTGATCCCGCCATAGAAAAATTCGCCCTGTGTGATGTCCGTCCTGCTTTTATCCCCGGTTTTGTCAGTGCTGTTGTCATTGAGCAGGTAGGAAACAACCGGTGAAATCGTCAAATATTTTGTGGCCGGTATCGGTAAAGACACAGAAAAGAGATTGTCTTTGTATTTACTTTCATATTTGTAGGGTGCGAAATCCATCATATGATGATTTTGCCCGCCTGGAAAATTGTCTTTTACTGCTGCGGCAGATTTCTGTCCATTTTTCAAACCACCACCTTCAACCAAGGAGGATTCTGAAATTAAGAAGTAAGGAGAAGACTGCTTGAAATAGGCAGACAGCTCCGGCGCGAAAATCATTTCCGTCTGATGAGACGTATAGATGCCCACCGCGCGATAAAACGGCCAATTTGCGTAATCGGGACTGTCAAAGGCCGCCGGACCGGTTAAAGCATCCGGGGACTTATTATTCAAAGCGGTTTTTTCCTTTGCCGCATTTTTTACGGATTTTATTGATTTGACTCCGCTTTTGACCTCTTTGGACGATGATTTTCGGCCGGTCGTCTCTTTTTCAGGCCTCTGCGCGGCCGTGGATGTGACCACGCTCTGGCTGAGTAACAAAAGCAGGGCAGCAGTGATTACTGCTGTATATAATTTCATCGTAAACCTCCGTCAGCCCTTATAATAGTGATTGTTCGAATGCCGTCAAGCACATGAGAGTTGGGCAGCCTGCCGACGGTGGCGCGCCCGGTGAACCGTATGAGAGCAGGCCGGCAAAGGAAATTTCCGGGCAACGGATGCAGACCAGCAAAAAAAGGCCATGACTTATAAAAGCCATGGCCTTTTCCGATCGTGCGCCCGGCAGGGCGCACAGACTAGGTGGTGCAAGTCCACTACTCACCCGGCAAGGGGAAGAGTTAGCCGAACGGCAAGGGTGTCGCGGGCAACTGCGAATCTGGAGGAAGCCGAAGGCAAAGCGCTGACCTGACGAACAGGAAACGGAT
>JAAYKU010000213.1 GCA_012522275.1 Smithella sp. | reverse complement strand
CATGCTCTGTTGCTCCAGTCCTCAAAGAGGTAAAACCACCAACTGGAGAGCCGGATGCGGGAAATCCGCAAGTCCGGTTCGGAGGGAGGGGCGACGCAAATCAATGCGTCGTTCCTACCCCTATAGAACATGCTGAAAATACTAGATTCCGTGTCGCGCTTCGCTTGCACTAAATGACAAAAAAGTAATTGCGACACAGTCTCCAGCGTGGGACAGGCCAGGCCGGACGATGGGCGATGGGAAGGTACGGGAGAAACCTTTTCAGCAGGTAACAGGTGCCGAAAGGACAGCGGATATGATTATTAAAAGAACGGCCGGCTGTCAGATGCAAAAAGGCAGAGCCGATTGACCCTGCCTTTTTTATCACTGTAATATCGATGTATTTATTTCTAAAGCCTTCTTCCCGCTCCAGCCAGACCTACCAGACCTAAACCAAGAAGCAGCACGGTGAGAGGTTCGGGAACGGCAGAGGCAGCGCCGCCCAGGTTGGTTACATAGGCGTGGACGGTTGTTTTTCCTAACAATCCGATTGCAATATCATTTTCAAAGTCGATCATGACTACATTACCATCGGCCAGCGTGAAGTAATCAGGCAGTGTGCCCGTATCCCAGGAGAGCGTGCCGCCCCGAACGATGCCGCCGATAGTGCCGAAAATTCCTCCGCCGGTCGCCTGGCCGGCGATAGGGGGTTCGATAAATGCGAGTGTCGCCGAGATGCGATAAGTATCATAGATAGTAAGACCGCCGAGGCTCAAAGTGAAGAAGTCAAGAACTTGTGTTTCATTGTCTTGAAGGGTGAAAGGAGAGCTGGAGAGGGCCAGATTTGCCGTCACATTTCCTTCCAGAAGTAGCGAACCGTCAGGATAATTCGTTACGACGACCGACGAACCGCGAAGATTAGGGGTAAAATCAACCGGCGTCGCCCAGCCAAACTGCGTAACAGCGAAAATGACGGCCAGAACCAAAGATAACCTGAGTAGTTTTTTCATTGTTATATACCTCCTTAAGTTTTTCGTAAGTTTTTTGCCTGTCGTATGCAATGTTGTATGCACAATGAATGCCAATATTCTAACTACTTGAATTAACGGTCTGTTTGTGGAGGCATGGGGTTGCGCAGCTTAATTATATGTAAACTATCCCGACAGTTTGGAGCGATAAAGTGCGGCCTGTTTACCGGCAGAGCTGTAAATAGAGGTATTTACCAATGAATCGCGTAATGAAAACAATGTAAGACATTCCGACACAAAAGATCAGGGCGTCGCCGCTTTTTTGCCGAAGAGGAGGGCCTCGCTCATTGCTTTTTCATTTCCCATGATCTCACCCTTGTCGTTGGCGGAGGCCATGACACAGCCCAGCCACTGCATTTTGGTCATCTCCGTGGTCGTTTTAAAGCTGTGCACGATCGGATCGGCCGCATGCACGTCGGGATCGCCGCATACGGTGATCAGGCCTATGCGCTTGCCCCGCATTTTCGGATAATAAATTTTGTGCCACTTCCATTCCGCGTCAAAAAAAACGCACCAGCGGTCCAGATAGGCCTTCATCTGCGCGGTCATGGTCCAGAAGTAAACAGGTGTGCTGTGGATAACCGCGTATGCTTCGAGAATCTTTTTCTGGATGTCGGCCATGTCGTCTTTGACGGCGCACACGCCGGCCCGGTTGCATTTTTTACAGTCTTTACAGCCGGCGATAATTTTGCGATCCAGAATGACTTTTTCGATTTGCGCGCCGGCTTCTTTGGCGCCGTTCAAAGCCTGATTTAAAAGAATGTCGCTGTTTCCGCCGATGCGCGCGCTGCCCATGATACCCAGTACTTTCATGTTGCCCTCTTTTCAGGTTGTTTGTCGTATCATTATCATGGAAAGACTATCTTTTGTAGCGGGTAATGCAAGCGCGTGCCAATGGTGTCGTCAGTTTGAAAGTATCGGCAAAACATGGTTTTCAGATCAAATACGGAAAAGATGAAGCATGAACAAATTAAATGTGTTATAGTTGTTTGCATCAACGGGTAAAAGAGGTGGAGATTATGAAACTGTTTAAAACAATGCTGGCAGTGATTGTCATCGTGTGTTTTGCGTCATCATTTTCTTTTGCCGATGACCTGACAAAAGACGGTCCCTGCAGGGCGGATATTCAAAAATTCTGTAAAAGCGTGCGCCCCGGCAAAGGAAAGCTGCTGCGCTGTATGCGCCAATACAGCCGTCACCTGTCCGAGGCCTGCACAGATCATATCGGTGTGGTGAAGGAAAAGACCGGGCTGTTTAAAAAAGCCTGTAAAAAAGATATCGGGCGCTTCTGCGCAGATGTGGAAAAAACGCCTGGCGCAATTTTCCGATGTCTGGAGGAAAACCATGCCTCACTGTCCGCAGTATGCGCCAACCAGGTGAAATAATCCACCTGCGGCCCGCCCCGCGTGGTGCCCCGGTCTGCCGGTATGCATCAGAGTTGACGTTAAAAAGAAGGTGCCGCGCCAATGGCCAGACCCTACCATATATTCACATATAAAAAAGCTGCACTTGGCGCTGGCGGCCGTCCCTGTACCATCATCGCCCATCGCGGCGCGTCGGCCTGTTATCCCGAAAACACGCTCGCTTCTTTTAAAGGAGCGATAATCCAGGATGCTGATATGGCGGAGATGGATGTTCAGCTTACAGCCGACGGTGAGGTTGTTGTTTTTCATGATGCAAAAATATCACGCTGCACAAACGGGCGAGGGCGTCTCAAAACCCATACGCTGGCACAGCTCAAACAGCTCGACGCGGGCGGCTGGTTTCATGAAAGGTTCAGTGGAGAAAAAATCCCCACGCTGGCCGAGGTTTTGAGAATGTGCCGCGGGCGGATAGCCGTCAATATTGAAATCAAGGCAGATGCGGTAACCGACGCCGTACGGGGCGGGATCGAGGAAAAATGCCTGAAG
Source organism: Smithella sp. (assembly GCA_012522275.1). Classification (GTDB taxonomy): domain Bacteria; phylum Desulfobacterota; class Syntrophia; order Syntrophales; family Smithellaceae; genus UBA8904. The sequence goes on along the minus strand of JAAYKU010000213.1, from coordinate 4,504 downwards.
ATGGTTGAACTGTACGGCATGTGTGGGCATGCGGTTTTTTCCAGCTTCGATCCGCGCGCCGTTTTACACATCAGACAAATCAATCCGCGCGCACCGGTCGCCGTATTGTTCGATAAAAAAAATGACGACGGACGTCCGCCCTCGGAAATCGTCGCCGCGCTCGGAGCCGACTCGTTCAACTGTTCGCGGCTCGAGCTGACCGGAAAGAGACTTGCAGACCTCAAAGAGCACAACATTCCTGTAAATGTCTATTCGGTCAATGACGAAGAAAACATGAAAAAGCTCATCGCGCGCGGGGTGGACGGTATCTTTACAGACCGTCCGGATGTGTTAAGGCGCGTGCTGGAGGATTTCTGATGGAGAAAACACCGCGCCGGCTGCCGGCGCCGGACATTTCCAATACCATGGTGCGCAGCATCATGATCGCGCTGGAGGTCATTTTCAAGGCCTCGGGCACGGATGTGCGCGTGCACGGCGCGCAAAACGTTCCCGATCAGCCGGTGCTGTATGTCGTTAACCACTTCACGCGCATGGAAACCATCATCATGCCGTATGTCATTAAAAAACATCTGGGCAAGTTTCCCCTTTCCCTGGCGGATGCCGCCTTTTTTACCGGCCGGCTCGGGCAGATCATGAATCGTGTCGGAGGTATCTCCACGGCCGACCCGAACCGGGATACGATATTGATCAGGGCGCTGCTTACCGGCAGTCATCCGGTGATCATTTTTCCCGAAGGGAGGATGATCAAGGACAAAAAAATTGTCGAGCGGGGGAAATATCTGATCAACACGGCCACCGGGCGGCGTCCGCCGCATACAGGCGCGGGACGCATCGCGCTGCGTTGCGAGTTTATCCGCGAGGAATTGAGGATTTTAAGCGAGCGGGGCGATGAAGAAGCCATCGCCAGCATTGCTCGCCATTTTCATTTCGATCCGGCCGACGCAGCATCTGTCGCGGGAAAAGAAACTCTCATTGTGCCGGTGAATATAACGTATTTTCCGGTGCGCGCCAGAGACAATGCGATAAGCAGACTCGTCAACCGTTTTGTCGATGACGTCACCGCGCGTATGGAAGAGGAGGCGCAGGTTGAAGGCTCGATGGTCATGGACGGCGTGGATATTGACATCAATCTGGGCCGGCCGATTGAAGTTAAAAAATATCTGGACGCGGGCTTTGGCATCCGCAGGATGCTGACGGATTCGGGCCTGTATCTGAATCCGGGCGATCTCAAGCATGCGGCCCCCTTTAAAAAAATATACGTAAAGATGATGTATGAATACATGCACGCCATTTACTCCATGACAACAGTCAACCACGATCACCTCGCGTCATACATCATCACGAAATACAGGAAATCAAGCTTTGCCGAAAGCGACCTGAAAAACAGGATCTATCTGGCGATTTTGGAGCTCATGAAATCCGGTATCGCAAATTACCATCAGACACTGGGGCATAACCAGATTCACCTGCTTTGCGACGATGTGCATGAAAAGTATGAAAGCTTCATGCGCGATGCACTCGCCGACAAACTGCTTTCACGGCACGACGGCCTCATTACAAAAAACCGGCAGCGCTTCAGCAAAAAAATCCGTTTTCATACAATTCGTAAAGACAATATTATGGAGGTGCTGAAAAATGAAATAGAACCACTCGGGGAGCTGACCAAAAGGCTTGACCGCCTCATGCTGCTGCCCGCCGGTTTTATCAGGCGCAAAATCAGAAAACATTTTCTGGAGATCGACCGGCGCGCCTTCGAAACAGACTATGAGCGCTATTATATCCATGAGGAGAGCAAGCCCGCCTCAATAGGCGCCCCGTTTCTGTGGCGTTCCATCAGAAGCTCGCGGGGCGTTATTTTAGTGCATGGCTACATGGCGGCCCCGGAGGAAATCCGGCCGCTCGCCCGGTTTCTGAAGCACAAAGGCTACAGTGTTTACGGTGCCAGGCTGCGCGGCCACGGCACGTCGCCGGAAGATCTGGCCGCGCAAAGCTGGCCCGCGTGGTACGAATCCGTAAATCGCGCGTATATCATTATGAAAAACACAGCGAAATCCTTCGCGATCATAGGGTTTTCCACCGGAGCGGGCCTCGCACTTCTACAGGCGGCCAACAAGCCGGGACGTTTTGCCGGTATCGTTTCCATCAACGGCCCGGCGCGTCTGCAAAACACCTCCGCGCGCTACACCCCGTTTGTTGTCGGCTGGAACAGGCTCATGTCCGCTTTGCGTATCAGACGCGCCAGACTGGAGTACGTGGAAAACCGGCCGGAAAATCCGCACATCAATTACACGCGCAATCCCGTAAGCGGTGTGTACGAGCTCGACCGCCTCATGAAATACGTCAAAGGCAGGCTTGCCGGGATCAACGACCCGGTCCTGGTGATTCAGGGCTCCGACGATCCGGTGGTGAATCCGATAAGCGGCGCGGAACTATTTTCCCTTCTGGGCTCCGCCGACAAGCAGCTCGTTCAGGTTGCCGCCGGCCACCACGGCATTTTACGTGGAGATGTATCTGAAGATGTAAATGAAAAAGTGCTGGCGTTTTTAAAGAGTGTTTTCTACTGATGGGGAAGAAGCAAGTAGCTCGTAGCTCATGGTCTAATGTGAAAAACATCCACCCCCGGCCCGCTAAAGCGGGCCACCCCCGCCGGCGTGGGACAATATCGTCATGCCGGTGAAAACCGGCATCCAGAATATGATGAGCAAATAGCTCATAGCTCATAGTTGATGGTGGATGGTTAATAGTTTATAGCTCATAACTCATGGCTTATAGCTCATAGTGGATAATTGATGCCCGATCATAACGAACTTAAAGAAAAAATGCTTTCCGCGCCGCGTGGGCCGGGCGTTTATTTGATGCTCGACCTGCACGGGAAGGTCATCTACGTCGGCAAGGCCAACGATCTGAAAAACAGAATTTCTCAGTATTTTACCGGCAAGGACGCGCGGCCGATGGCTCCGTTTTTGATGGCTCGTGTAAGCCAAATCGAATTCATCACCACCGCGACGCAAAAAGAAGCACTGATTCTGGAAAACAATCTGATTAAAAAACACCGCCCACGCTACAATGTCATCCTGCGCGACGATAAAACATATTATCACCTGTCGCTCGACCCGGCGGAAAAATTTCCGCGCCTGCAGTTGGTTCGCAAAAGAGGCAGGCGCGAAGCTCTTTATTTCGGTCCGTATCCATCGGGGCTGGCGGCCCGTGAAACACTTCGTTTTGTCCAGAAGGTATTTCCTTTGCGTACCTGCCGCGACCGTGATTTCCACCTCAAAACCAGGCCCTGCCTGGAATATCAGATCGGCAGATGCCTGGCCCCCTGTCAGGGCCTGATTGACGAGGACGCCTACCGCAAGCTTGCCGAAAACGCTGTTTCGTTTCTTATGGGGCGCCGCCGCGAACTTGTCTCGGATTTGAAAAGGCAGATGCATCAGGCATCCGACGATCTGCACTTTGAAGAGGCGGCGCGTCTGCGCGACCGTATTGCCGCGCTCGAGCACGCTTTGGAAAAGCAGCATGTGGATGGAGGCGACGACTCCGACCAGGACGTGCTGGGAGTTTATCAGGAGGCGGATACCTGGCAATTGTGCGTGCTGTTTGTTCGTGCGGGCAAGCTCCTGGGAAGCAGGTCTTTTGCGCCGGTGAGAACGAAAGCGGACGCGGGCGAAGTCGTCTCTTCCGCCCTCAGGCAATATGAGGACGCCTCCGGCATACCGGACGAAATCATTTTGCCTGTTTTCCCTTCCGATGAGGAGATTACCGCCGAGTGGCTGGCGGATAAAAAAGGGAAGAAGGTTTCCCTCACCGTTCCCGTGCGCGGCTCGAAAAAGGCACTGCTGGAGATGGCCTGCGCCAACGCGCGCGAGCTTTATGCCGCCTTTGCCGGAAAGGAAGAGCAAAGGACCGCAACCCTGGAGACGCTCAGGCGAAAACTGGGTCTTTCCCGGTTGCCGCAGCGTATGGAGTGCTATGACATCTCCAATATAAGCGGCAAAAGTCCTGTAGGGTCGATGGTGGTTTTCACACACGGCGAGCCCGACAAGCCTGCTTACAGGAAGTTTCGCATCAGGGCGCCGGAAAGGCCGGATGATTATGGCATGATGCGCGAGCTGCTGTCGCGGCGCTTCAAAGGCCGGGAGCCTCTACCGGATCTGATGGTCGTGGACGGAGGCAAGGGGCAGTTGAATGTTGCCGTTTCGGTTTTGAATGAACTGGGCATCAAAGCGGATGTAATAAGCCTCGCCGAAGAGGAAAGTCCGTTTATGGCCGCCAGGCAAAAAATTAAGGGAAAGACGCTCAAGACGGAAGACCGCGTGTATCTGCCGCGGCGCAAAGACGCGGTTTATCTTTCCTCGTCGCCTGCGGCGCTGGCCCTGCTGCAGCGCCTGCGCGACGAGGCGCACCGCTTTGCTGTCACCTACCACCGCAGGCTCCGGACGAAAAAAGAACTCAGTTCCGTGCTGGAGGGCATCGCCGATATCGGCCCGGCGCGCCGCAGGCT
>JAAYKU010000212.1 GCA_012522275.1 Smithella sp. | reverse complement strand
TGGGCACGACGCGCAGCCAGATGGTTTAAATCACCTTCCGGTATGTCAATATTTTCCAGCATCAGCTTTTCCATTTCAGGCGCGGGCAGTGTTTTGGCGATACCCAGCGCATTGGCCGGCTTGGAAAATTTGGCCGCCTTGTAGGCCAGGGTCAGATATTTTTCATATTCATCCCCGGTGATGGAAATGTCATCCAGGTTTGCGTTAGTCTGTCCGCGGTCAATCATTTCTCTTAGTTTCCGGGTTCTGATCAGGCGGCTCAATTCCGCTTTTTGCAGTGCGTCTTTATCCAGGGCGGCATCGGCATAGCCTTCTATTTCCAGCTTCAGCCGTGGACGGTCATACAGCGCCTTTTCCAGCGCGGTGATTTTTTGGGCGCCTTCATCGGGAATCGCGTCACTGCCGTAGTCAAATTCAACATAGCTCATCTCCTGTCCGCCGCCGGTCACGGAGGTCAGAAGCGAAAAAGGCGCGGTCACGGCTTTGGTGATGATGTTTGTCACGACCTGCCACACCAGCGGCCAGACTTTAAATTTCGGGTCGTCGAGGCTGCCCGAGATGGGAATGTCGAGATTGATCCGGCCGTCGCGATCGGTTAAAAGAGAGGCGGCGAGCGTTACCGGTGCCTTGATGGCCTCAGGGCTTTCCACCTGCTCGCCGAACGTGAGCTGATCGAAGAAAAATTTATTTTCGGCATTTAGTTTTTTTTGATCCACCAGATAGGAGACGTCGAAATGGAGCTTGCCTTTGATGACGGGATAGCCCAGAAATTTGATCGTATAGGGGGTGAGCTGAGCCATTTCCAGATCTTTAAATCTGATTTTGATGTCGGCAAAGAGATCCTGCTTCAGGGGATTGATCGTACCGAAAATTTCCAGAGGGGAGCCATAACCGATGTTTCCTTTGAGGGCCACCCGCGCGCGCGATATTTCCTGCGACGACAGGTCCGTCACGCCGCCTCGGAGATTGAGCATGGTGACCGCGTAATTGGGCCTGATGTTGTAATCGGCAAAATCAACCGTTCCGCCCCGGAAGCTGACTTTACCGATTTTAATATCCGGCTTGCCGGCGGGACCGGCGCCATCCACCTCCGTCGGCTTTGTCTCCGTCTCCTGTGCAGACTCAGGCGCACGAGCGTCCCGGGCACTGAAAATCTCTTCAATGTTGGTTGTACCGCCTTTGTTGATGACGACTTTGGCGAAGAAATCCTGCAACGAGACATCCTTTATGTTCACAAACAGCGGGTTATAGCCGGCGTCGAGCGACTGAAAACGCAGGCGCTTCCATTTGAGGAAATCATGTGTGTGAATCGTGTCCACCGTGGCCAGATCGTTGACGGTGAGCTCGCCGTGATACCTGAGGCCGGGATTTCCCTGTGCGTCGGGCTCTATGGCAAGCTTTCCCGCCGTGGAAATGAACCCGCGTGTGACGTCCATCTGGACGGACTCGGTAAAATAAGGTTGAAACGGGCGGATAGCCATGTTTTTCACTTCCAGCTCAAGGTTCGCGGCCAGAGGCTCGACGCCGAAAGAACCCCTGGCGGTCACACTGCACTTTTTATCCATGACCAGCGCCAGATCCAGCTGGGCTTGCTCATCTTTTTTCAGGGAAAATTTTGACACACTGAGGTCCAATGGATGGAGGTGAATTCTTACCGTCTGATCCGTTTGGGAGTCGATAAAGGTAATATCAGCATTGACTGCTTCCAGCTCGTCAATCAGCAGATCCAACTCTTTTTTATCGTTTTGAGCAGTTTTGTCTATGGCGGAAGAAGAACCGCCCCGCCCGTCTTTTTTGTCGGCTTCAACAAGGCCCAGCAGATTGATATTACCGTGGCGGTCGCGCCGGATGACCAGCTCTGTTTCATTAAGCGCGATGCGCGACAGATGAATTTTGGGAATTAAAGGCTCGACGCCGGCCAGATCCACACGCAGGGACGGCAGACGCAGAATCTTGTTTCCGTGCAGATCGTCCAGGGCCACATCTTTCAGTGCGGCATGCCCCGTCAGATTCAAAGACGGCGGCCTGTCGGCATGCGCGGTGAAGCCAAGCTCGATGTCGGTGTCGAGGCGCGCCTGCGTGAGTTTGAAGTTCATCTTTATCGGCACGTATTGCAGATAGTAGGGAACGTCAATATTCTTCAGGTCAATATTAAAAGTTGTTTCCCGCGAGGTGGTAAACGGTTTTGTTTTGCCGCCGATTGCCACGGCGTCGCCGTTGACGACGGCGGAAAATCGGGGCTCCGCGTAGTTTTTCATGTAGTAGTCGATGTTGGAAAGAAAAGGGACGCAGACATTCAGCCCGCGCACGGTATGATCTGTCTGATACGGGACGTCCTGAAAATCAATACTTCCGTCGATAATCTGAATGTTGTTGAGTGAAAAGAGAAAGGGGCGGGTCTCCTCCTCTTTTTTTGAATTTTCTGCGGGAATCAGGTCTGAAAAATTATATGAACCATCCGCCCTGCGGGTGAGGCTGAGATATGGTTTTTGCAGGCGTATCTCATCGAGGATCAAAGCCCTTCTGGCCAGCGAGGAAAGAGCGGCGACGTTGACATAGAGCTCTTCGAAAGAGACAAAAGATTTGTCTTCGTCACGTTCGTCCAGTTTAAAGCCGATGATCGTGACGGAAAGAGAGAAGGGATTGAATTTGATCTGTTCAATGGTTGCCTGCCGGTGCACAGCCTGTGAAAGACGGTCCGTGAGTACCGGTTTGAGAACATGCGGAAGAACAAAAAAACCGGCGATGCCGGTAAAGACGGCCACAAAGATGATGACGATCAGAATTTTCTTTAAAATACGCATACCGTGACGCTCCCTGAAGAATTGCCGGATATGCTTTTTTACATGGTTTGCAACCTTTACACAACTCAATTTTGACTATTTCAAGAAAAGCCCTTAGCGTCTATTGCGCCCTGCCCGGCAAGCGCACCGGTGTCATAGGCTTTCTCAAAAAATTCTTTACACCGACGCACGTACTGACCATGGGGGCCCTTGTCTTTCGGCGAGGACCCGCAGCCTGCCCAGATTATAGCCATCATGATCAGGACGGCTAATGTCGATGTCGCCGGCTGTCTGATATTCATGTATTCAGTTGGGGGGTTTCTGCAGATGTGCGATGTCCGGGCTTATCACGAAGCTCTGTAAATGTCATTCTCCGTGCCATTGCCTGCTGCGGATATTTTGCAGCTGCCAGGGGCTCTGGACATCGAGCTTTTCCGGAAAGTATTTGCCGCGGCCGTCCAGCGGCGTCCAGTCCGTGAACTCGCCGGTCAGGCGGCCCAGATAAGGTTCTGCCGTGGCCAGGCAATCCTCATAATCGAGCTCCTCCGGCTCGACCAGCCCCCGGCGGGGATTGCGTATCGCCCACATCACGGCGGCGATTGCTCCTGCCGTCACCTGCATGGTCGTGGCGTTCGCGTAGGGCACATGGCGGCGGGCCTGCGCGATGGTCAGTTGAGAGCCGTACCAATAGGCGTTTTTCTCATGGCCGGCCAAAAGCACCCCGAGTTCATCCATTCCCTCCACGATATCGGCCCCCAGGCGGCGACGAGTCGGCTGCATGATCCACCCGCCTCCTTCCAGCTCGAGTGCCGAGAGCATGGCGTCGTCGCAGGGATGGTACACAAACATCACACTGGGCCTATAGATAAACTTGCCGTTGCCGCGGACACAGAGGTAGTCGGCAATGGAAAATGCTTCATCGTGGCTGACCAGCATCCCCTGGAAACCGCCGATGGAGGGGGTCCAGCTACGCGCGAAGGTGCTGGCGCCGGGGCGCTCCAGATATAGTGTGCCGGAGCCGGGACGGTGCTCGCGCGCGCCTTTGGGACGCCGCTTTTCGAAAGTGCCGAAGGACAGCTCGGCCGGCTGCATCAGTTCGTCGGCAAAACCGTCAACGGACCAGGTGTTGACGAATTCCCTCTGGCGCTTGGGTTTCTGGCTGGCCTGCGAGTCGCGCTCGGATATCTGAATCGTGGAGATATTCAAAGCCTGCGCAAGTCCGGCCCACTCCCGGCGAGTGGAAGGCCTGACCGCTCCGTTGTTCAGCATCCGGCTCAGATCCACCAGGGCCCGCTTGACAAAGTGTGACACAATGCCCGGGTTGGCGCCATGATCGACCACGGCGGTAGGCGAGTCAGGGCCCAGTTTTTTAGCCAGATCGACCGCTTTGTTGCGGATGGCGAAGTTCGTGCGCTGATGAAGCTCCAGCATGGGGTTGTCGAAAACCCCCGGCCAGGGTTCGATGGAAGTGTCCACATACAGAGCGTCGCGCTCCGCACAGAATCTGATCAGATCCACGCTGTAAATATCGACCGACAGATTCAGCATCAGATCGCCCGCACGGACATAGTTTTTCAGTATTGTACGGTAATTGCCGGGCGTCAGGTTGCAGTGGATGAACTTCGCGCCGAAGCGTCCGGCAATCCCCCGGCCGGACTCGTCTGCCGCCAGAACGGTCATTCTGCCGTAGATGCCTTCCAGATGTCGGCCGATAACCGGCAGGACCGCCTGACCGATGCTGCCGCAGCCGATCATGATGATATTGCCTTTGAAAGTGGATGGTGTCTGTGTTTGGTTTGATGTTGCTGCCATTGTTCACTCCTTGATTTTTCTATAGGGGCGCAGGTGTGTCTTCGGGATGGAGCCGATGATCCGTGCGTACTTGCCTTTCAGGTCAGCCGGAGGAGTTTTGCGCGTGGTAAAAAAAGAAAGTGTATATTTTTCAATGTTTTTCGCGCGGGGCCCTTTTTTGCGCAAAAAAACGTCGCCACGGTGTTATCTGCCGTGACCTTTTGGTTGTAGTGTTTTTCCTTGCTGTTGGCCGAAGTCCGCCTGCCTGCACGGTTTGTCCATAAACCTTGACGCCCTGAGGCAAGGGACTTTCCGCCGGCGTCAATTGACCTTATTTGCGCCAGTAGTTATTGGCCGCGGCGATGGTTTGAAAATTGATGGCCACAACCTGCGAAGCGGCGATCAGCGAGTCCGCGTCATTGGAATACACGGGCCGGAGTTTCTCGCGGATTTCCGCACTCGGCTGCGTGTACTTGACGGCGCGGCGGCTCAAGGTGAGAGCAAGCTCGAAGCCCGCCTGCGGCGTGTCTGTGACGAGTGTCGTAAGCCATATGTCTGTGTCGGCCATGATCAAAACCTCCTCGTATTATTGTTGATGATGATGTTGTCCGGTTCTTCAATCGCCGCGCCCGGCCGTGATATTCGCGAGCGGGCGCGGACCGCAAAATACTTTGACAGTGCCGACTATAGGAATGATCCGCGTGTCTGTCAATGATTTTTAAGGCCCGCCCCGGGCCGTGGAACTTGCACCCGTTGCGGCGCTACGGAAGAAAACGCCGTATTTTCCCACCTGCGTAATCAGGTGATGATGCTTTGGTAGGTTTTTTTCTGAAAGCAGGTCTTTTGTGTCGAATCCGTCCAGCGTTTTTTTTGAGCCAGCCTTTGCAGAAACTCCCCGCCGTTTGTCACCACCCTGCCGCCGACCACATCGACGCCGCGCGCGAACAGCGGGTCGGGAAAATAGCCGACCGTCGGCCCGACCACGGAAACAAACGTGCCCGGTGACAGATTTGCCAAAATATTGTCCAGTGAATTGTTCAGCACAGTCGTGCCGGTGCACAGCACTTTATTGCATTTGGCAAGCTCTGCCGTATCCGCGGTCACCTGAAATGACCGGCTCTGCCCGATCAGCTCATCATCTTTTTCAATGACAATTAATTGCGCACCGGTTTTTTTGATGCGGGCGGTCAATCCGCCAAAGAGTCCTACCATGCCGATTACGTCTTCCGGTCCGGCTGTAATCAGCCCCAGCGGATCCGTCACGTGATCGAGGGGGAAAGACAACTCCACCATCGCATGCTGGCAGATGGCATTGATGCATGCCATGGCGATCATTTCTTCTATGGGTTTGTCGCCTCCGAATGCAGGAGCGAATTCCTGCGGGTATTTTCCGGCAAAGTCGCCGGGAGCAAGCGCCTGATAGTCCGGGGCAGCTTCATCGGGTAAAAGAAGATAGCAGATGCCCGTGGCGCCAGAGGCCAGGGAGACCGCCATGAACTGCTCGTCTTTGGGCTGGCCGTCTTCATAAAACGGAGGAAGGAAAACATTTTCAATCGGCGCAATATTGCAGATCTTGTTCAAATGTTCGACCATCTG
>JAAYKU010000211.1 GCA_012522275.1 Smithella sp. | reverse complement strand
CTTTGCCTTCGGCTTCCTCCAGATTCGCAGTTGCCCGCGACACCCTTGCCGTTCGGCTAACTCTTCCCCTTGCCGGGTGAGTAGTGGACTTGCACCACCAAGTCTGTGCGCCCTGCCGGGCGCACGAAAAAAAAGGCGCTCCGTTTCGGGAGCGCCTTTTGAGGTTAAAAGTTTTTAAAGTTATTCACCCAGTTTATCGCTGGCAATCCTCATGCTGTAGAAGGAACGGTAGATGAAGACCAGAGCAATCACAAAGAAGATGATTGCCAGGCCGATTCTCACGTTGGCATTGGGCATGGTAACCGCAATTTCCACGGCCAGAAGACCAAACAGCGTCGCAAACTTGATGATAGGGTTCAGGGAGACCGACGAGGTGTCCTTGTAGGGGTCGCCGACAGTGTCGCCCACAACAGCTGCTTCATGCAGGGGGGTGTTTTTCATCTTCAGATCGACTTCAACAATCTTTTTGGCGTTGTCCCAGCATCCGCCGGCATTGGCCATGAAGATCGCCTGGAACAGGCCGAAGAAGGCGATGCCGATCAGATAACCGATAAAGAAGTAGGGGTTGAAGAACGACAGGGCCAACGTCATAAAGAAGATCACGATGAAGATGTTGATCATTCCCTTCTGCGCATACTGCGTGCAGATCTGAACAACTTTCTTGGAATCCTGAATGGAGGCTTCCTCTTTATCGAGGTTGATATTCTTTTTAATGAACACGACGGCCTGATAGGCGCCGGTGGTCACCGCCTGAATGGACGCGCCGGTGAACCAGTAAATGACCGCGCCACCGGTGATCAGGCCCAGAATGATCTCGGGCTGCACCAGCGACAGGTTGGCAACAATGTTACCGAACAGATTCTCGAGCAAAATGATGATGCCGAACACCATGGTGGTGGCGCCGACAACCGCTGTACCGATGAGCACCGGTTTGGCTGTCGCCTTGAAGGTGTTGCCCGCACCGTCGGCGGACTCGAGGAAATGCTTCGCAATTTCGAAATCAGGCACAATCCCGTATTCTTTTTTGACGACATCTTTTACGTCCGGACGGCTTTCGATCAGCGACAATTCATAAATGGACTGTGCGTTGTCGGACACCGGACCAAAGCTGTCCACAGCGATGGTCACCGGACCCATGCCCAGAAAGCCGAAGGCCACCAGGCCGAAAGCGAAGATCGGCGCGGCGAATTTAAAGATGTCAGGCATAATAGCCAGAATGGCTGCATGCTGGGACACCATGTAAGCGATGAACATAAGGCACATGATCACCATTCCGATCCAGAAAGACGAGAAGTTACCGGCAACCAGACCCGACAGGATGTTGAGCGAAGGACCGCCCTGACGGGAGGCGTTGACTGTTTCCTCGCAGTGACGCGACGAAGTGCTGGTGAAGATTTTGGTAAATTCAGGAATCAGCGCGCCCGCAATGGTGCCGCAGCTGATGATGATCGCCAGCGCCCACCACAGCCCGCTGTACTCAACAGGCAGATCGCCCAGCAGGCAATAGCTGGCGACAAAGGTAACCGCGATGGAAACGATCGAGGTGATCCAGACCAGATTTGTCAACGGATGCTCGAAGTTGAATTCTTTCTTACCGCCGAATGCGGCCGAGCTGATGCCATGGTTGATGAAGTAGGAGGCCAGGGAAGTGAGAATCATCAATATTCTCATGGCGAAAATCCAGATGATCAGTTTTCCACCCATTTCAGGCGTGGAGGCCAACGCCAACGAGAGAAAAACGATCAAGGCAACACCGGTTACACCGTAAGTTTCAAAACCGTCCGCCGAGGGGCCGACGCTGTCACCCGCGTTGTCACCCGTACAGTCGGCGATAACACCGGGGTTTTTGGGGTCGTCTTCGGGAAGATGGAAAACGATTTTCATCAAGTCTGAACCAATATCGGCAATTTTCGTAAAGATACCGCCGCAGATACGGAGTACGGAAGCACCCAGCGACTCACCGATTGCGAAGCCGATGAAACAGGCACCGGCGAGATCCGGCGGAACATACGCCAGGATAAGGAGCATCACGAAAAGCTCAACGCTGACCAGAAGAAGGCCGACGCTCATACCGGAACGCAGACAGATGTTGACGATGTTGAGGGGATTGCCGGACAGAGACGAAAAAGCGGCGCGGGAATTGGCCACCGTGTTGATCCGGATTCCAAACCAGGCCACACCGTAGGAGCCGAGAATACCGACGATCGAAGCGATCAGGATGATGATGACCCGACCCGCGGACTGCTCGGCCAGCCAGCCGAAGTAATAAATCATACAGACCGCGATGAGAATCCACAAAGCAGTAAGGAACTTGCCTTGCTGGAAAAGATAGGTCTTGCAGGTTTCCCAAATCGTCTGGGAAACGTCGAGCATCGCATTGTGCGCCGGCAGGTTCTTGGTCTGAACATACTGCAGGACACCGAAGCCCATACCGATCAGAGAAATGATGATGCCGACGTTCAGAATCGTCATCCCTCCGAGAGCGCCGCCCATGAAGGAAACCTCGGCAAGATTAGGCAGCTGGATATTGACTTCAGCAGCCAAAGCGGCACCGGCAGACAGCAGCACGATTAAACCGCTCAGTAAAAATGTCCAAACACTTTTCTTGTTTTCAAACATTACTAGTCCTCCTTTTTTTGAAAATTTATATTTTGGTCTGGCACCTGTTCATTGCCTGTTGCAGACCGTTTAAAATGATTTCAGTAACTGCTGTGGCGGCCTGGTCCAAAATGACCGGTAGCTCATCGCATTCTTCCTTACGAAAGGGCTCCAACACATAACCCTCAATCCGGGTTTTGTCAACCGGTTTGCCGATACCCAGTCGCACCCGCGTAAATTCTGAAGTTCCCATGTTATTTTGAATAGATGCCAGTCCTTTATGACCGGCGGTCCCCCCCCCCGCCTTGAGTCTTACCGACCCGAAAGGCAGGTCAAGGTCATCATGAATAACGATGAGATTACTGATGTCCGTTTTAAAGAACGACTGCAACTGCCTGACAGCAGTGCCACTCAAATTCATGTATGTTTGCGGTTCGGCCAGCAGGACTTTTTGGTCCCCTACCGCCCCTTTACCCCACAGAGAATCAAAACTTTTATGGTCAAGTTCTATTTCCAGACGCCCGGCCAGGGTCTGTAGAGCCATAAATCCTATGTTGTGCCTGGTCTGCTCATAGCGTCGGCCGGGATTCCCCAGTCCGACAATCACATACTCCATCTTCTCCCCCTCTTTTTTGACCCGGGATATTATTTTCGCCAAAACAGAGGGAAGCATTCTCTACCGCCCGTAAATTGTTTTTTACGTACTTGCTATTCTTCCTTCTCTTTCTTCTCTTCCTTTGCCGTCTCGGCGGCCTGTACATCCTCTGCGGCTTCTTCCTCGACTTCCTGTGTCACGGCTGCCTTTATGGCGATAATAGACGCAACCGCATCATCGGGAGGGTCAATAGCGGTAAGACCGGCGGACAACTCAATATCCTGAACCTTGATGGCCTGACCGAGGTCAAGAGAGGTCACGTCCACCTCGATATTGCCGGGCAGGTCTTTAGGCAGACAGGAAATCTTGAGGTGACGTTTGGCATGCTGCAACATTCCACCATTTTCCACCCCGACGGCATTGCCGACAAGGATGAGTTCAACGTCAAATACCTGCGATCTGGATATGTCGACTTCGTAAAAGTCTGCATGATACAATTTTCTGGTTACCGGCTGGACCTGCAATTCTTTAATGAAAGACAGTTTTTCCGTTTTCAGGCCTCCGTCGTCAATAATGAGCCTGATAAAACCGGTATCTTTTTTTGTTTTCTGCAACTTCAGGATATCGCTGCTCTTTACGGTCAGATGAATATTGCCGGTATTTCTTCCGTAAAAAACGGCGGGAACAAACCCCTGCTGTCGCAGCCGTCGTGCCGGACCTTTTTTATGCTCTTTACGGACCTGAGCCGCCAAATCAGTTGTTTCCATCTACCCCTTCCTCCTAAATAAATAATGAATGTACCGAATCGTTATAGTAGATACGGCGCACTGCCTCCGACAACAGGCCGGAAACGGACAAAACCTTGATTCTTGCGCATTTTGCGGCCCGCTGTGTCAGAGGGATGGTATCCGTAACGATAATTTCACTGATATCAGATGCCTCCAGCCGGTCAAGAGCCGGGCCGGACAAAACAGGGTGGGTACAGCAGACCGAAACATCCGCAGCCCCCGCCTCTTTCAGAGCTAGGGCCGCCTGGACTACGGTACCGGCTGTATCGATCATGTCATCAAGAATAATCGCGCTTTTGTCTACGACATTACCGATGATATTCATCACCTGAGCTTCATTGGGCCCTTCGCGGCGCTTGTCGATAATCGCCAGCGATGCCCCCATGCGTTTTGCGAAAGCGCGGGCTCTTTCAACCCCCCCTGTGTCGGGCGAAACGATAACCGTGTTCTCTTGATAATTTTTTTTCACATACTCAATAAGGACGGGCGTGGCAAAGAGGTTATCCACCGGTATATTGAAGAATCCTTGTATCTGACCGGCATGTAAATCCATCGACAAAAGTCGCTGAGCACCGGCGGCGGTAATCAAGTCCGCCACGAGTTTAGCAGATATGGGCGCACGCGGAGCGACCTTCCGGTCCTGGCGGGCATACCCGTAATAAGGAACCACCGCGGTGATGCGGCCGGCGGAAGCCCGCTTCATCGCGTCGATCATAATAAGCAGCTCCATCAATGTCACGTTGACCGGGGAACAGGTGGACTGAATGATGAAAACATCCATGCCCCGCACATTTTCATCTATTTCCACGCGGGTTTCTCCGTCGCTGAAGGTGGTGACATTCGCTTGCCCCAGAGAAACGCCAACTTTGTCACATATCTTCTCAGCCAGCCCAAGATTGGCGTTTCCTGAGAAAATCTTCATTCTTTCCAGCATTTAATTATTCTCCACGACTTTTCTGGCTGGGGCGGGAGGATTCGAACCTCCGAATGCAGGAACCAAAATCCTGTGTCTTACCGCTTGACGACGCCCCATCCTTTTTCTTATATATTTTCCGAATGAAAACAGGTACTAAAGTGATTGGGCAAACAAGACCAGACATTCTGAAGATATTGTTTTGAATATTGCTTCCCTTGCCTCCAGTGCCGCTTTCTCATCAGCGAAGATGCCAAACATCGTGGGACCGCTGCCCGACATCAGGACACCCAAGGCTCCTGCTCTCACCAGTATCTGCCTGAAATCCATCAATTCAGGACGCATGCGGAAGGATACGGATTCCAGATCATTATGCAATCCCCGAACCACATCATCCATGTCGTAAAATCGCGGAATGCTATAATTATTTTTTTTCTTTGTCAATGCCAAATTAAGCCCCTCATAAACGTCTCTGGTGGACAAAGAAAAGCCCGGTTTGATCAAAACAAGATTCAATTCAGGCATGTGGGAAACAGGCTCCAAAACTGTGCCCGTACCGGTCGCGAAAGCACGGGCCCCGAAAATAAAAAAAGGAACATCCGCCCCGAGGTCGGCCCCGAGGCTCATCAGCTCATCATGACTGACATTCAGCGAACACAGTTCATTTAGAGCCGTAAGGGTGGCGGCCGCGTCGGAGCTGCCGCCTCCGAGCCCTGCGCCCGCAGGTATTTTTTTTGTCAGTTTAATTTCTACGCCACCCGGATAGGAGGCATAGTCAAAAAGCGCCTTTGCGGCGCGATAGACGAGGTTATCCTCATTGACAGGTAAATCAGCGCCCGGACAGGAAAGAGATATTCCCTCCGGGCGCAGTTTAAATTCCAGCTCGTCAAAAATGGATATCTGCTGCATAACGGAAGCGAGATTATGGTAGCCGTCCGGACGCTTGCCGATTATATGCAGAAAGAGGTTTATCTTCGCGGGCGCGAGCCTTCGCATCTCAGCCCTTTTCTTTTACATAGCGCATCTTCAGCTCGTAGAGCACACCCTGGAGCAGATTCTGTTCATCGGCGTCCAGATTGCCTTTCGTCTTTTCGCCCAGCATATCCAGAATATCGATGGTCTGCTTGGCGGCCGGAAGATTTTTTTCAGCCCCTCCCCCCTCATACTCCGGAAAATCACCGAAGTGAAACAAGGCGGACGTGGAAAGCGAAATGACAAAGTTTGAGAAATTTACCGGCGGGTAATCAAAGCCATCCGGAAGTGACTTCGCTTCTTCTCTGGAAGGCTCCTGCTTTGCCTCGGCTGGCTCTTCTTTTTTGTCCGGCTCATCGGAAAAACGTCTGTCCTTGATCACGAATCCTTCACCTTTTGTTGTTTCTTCCGCCATAAATACCCCCTTCCAGATAGGCTGTTAAACTACAGCACGCCAAGTCAAATAGACGGGCGCGAAGCGACCGGCAACCTATTTTTTGCTAAAGACAATTTCGTCTTTCGCAACACCGATGACGATATGATCACCCTCGGAAAACTTGCCTGCAAGAATATCGAGCGCCAGCGGGTCGAGAATCATTTTCTGCAGCGCGCGCTTGAGCGGCCGTGCTCCGTAAATCGGGCTGTAGCTCGTTTCAGCTATATATTTTTTCGCTTCCTGTGTCAATTCGATAGAAAGTTTTCGCTCCTTCAGACGCCTGTCGATCAGCTCCAGCTGAATACCCACAATCTTGTTTATATCTTCAAGCGACAGTGCGTGGAACACGATGATATCGTCGATGCGGTTTAAGAACTCCGGCTTGAAGGTTGCCCTCAGCGCTTCCATCGCACGGTTTTTCCTTTCCTCATCATCGAGCGACGGATCCTGAATCCACTGACTGCCGACGTTGGAGGTCATGATTACCACGGTATTTTTGAAATCCACCGTGCGTCCCTGCCCGTCGGTGAGCCGGCCGTCGTCGAGTATCTGCAAAAGAATATTGAACACGTCCGGGTGTGCTTTTTCGATTTCGTCGAACAGCAGCACACTGTACGGTTTTCTCCTGACCGACTCGGTGAGGTAACCGCCTTCTTCATAGCCCACATAACCGGGAGGTGCTCCGATCAGGCGCGCCACCGCATGCTTCTCCATGTATTCGGACATGTCGATGCGGACCATGGCATGCTCATTGTCGAACATAAACTCCGCCAGGGCGCGTGCCAGCTCCGTTTTGCCCACGCCGGTGGGCCCGAGGAAGATAAACGAACCGATGGGGCGGTTCGGGTCCTGCAGGCCCGAACGCGCGCGGCGCAGCGCCGATGAGACGGCCTGGATGCCGTCGTCCTGGCCGATGACGCGCATTTTGAGGCGCTCGTCCATCTGGATGAGTTTCTGCACATCGCTTTCCATCATACGCGACAGGGGAATACCGGTCCAGTTGGAAACGACTTCCGCCACATCTTCCGCATCAACCTCTTCCTTGAGCATCCGGGTTTGTTTTTGCACTTCTTCGAGTTTGACCTGGTCATCCTGCAGCTCGCGGTCAAGCTCCACCAGCATGCCATAGCGGATTTCCGCCGCGCGCGCCAGATTGCCCTCGCGCTGCGCATTCACCTCTTCAATTTTAAGCTCTTCCATCCGGCTTTTCGTCTGCTGGATCTTTTTGATAACGTCTTTTTCCGACTGCCAGTGCAGCTTCATCTTGTCCATCTGCAAGCGCAGGTCCGCCAGTTCCTTTTCGATCTTTTCGCGCCGCTCGGTCGCGGCCTTGTCCGTGTCTTTTTTGAGGGACTGCTTTTCTATTTCCAACTGAATGACCCTGCGGTCAATCGCGTCGATTTCGGAGGGCATCGAATCCAGTTCGATGCGCAGCCTG
Organism: Smithella sp.; assembly: GCA_012522275.1. Taxonomy (GTDB): domain Bacteria; phylum Desulfobacterota; class Syntrophia; order Syntrophales; family Smithellaceae; genus UBA8904. The sequence goes on along the minus strand of JAAYKU010000211.1, from coordinate 21,524 downwards.
GAGGCCGCCTCGTCGATCAGATCAACCGCCTTGTCCGGCAGAAACCTGTCGGAGATATAGCGGTGCGAAAGAGTCGCCGCGGCAACAATCGCCGAATCTTTTACGCGTACGCCGTGATGGACTTCGTAACGCTCCTTGAGGCCGCGCAAAATGGCGATCGTATCCTCCACCGTCGGCTCTTTGACCAGCACGGGCTGAAAGCGTCGCTCCAAAGCCGCGTCTTTCTCGATGTATTTGCGGTATTCGTTGAGCGTCGTCGCGCCCACGCAACGCAGCTCACCCCTGGCCAGCGCGGGCTTGAGCATATTGGAGGCATCCATCGAGCCCTCTGCCGCCCCCGCTCCCACCACCGTGTGAATTTCGTCGATAAAGAGAATAATCTCCCCGTCGGAGCTGGTTACTTCCTTCAAGACCGCTTTCAGGCGCTCTTCGAATTCGCCGCGGTATTTCGCGCCCGCCACCAGCGCTCCGATATCCAGCCCCAAGACACGTTTGGTTTTCAAGCTTTCGGGGACGTCCCCGTTGACGATGCGCTGGGCCAGGCCCTCTACGATGGCCGTCTTACCCACGCCTGGTTCGCCGATGAGCACCGGGTTGTTTTTGGTGCGCCTGGAGAGCACCTGCATGATGCGGCGGATTTCTTCATCGCGGCCGATCACCGGGTCAAATTTCCCTTTGCGGGCCAGTTCGTTAAAGTCCTTCGCGTAGCGCTCCAGCGCCTGATACTTGCCTTCCGGGTTCGGGTCGGTCACGCGCTGGTTGCCGCGAATATCGACAAGCACCTCAAAGATCTTATCCCGCATGACGCCGCTTTGTCGCAGGACTTTTCCTGCCTGGCCTTCCTTTTCTTCACTGATCGCCACCAGAACATGTTCGGCGCTTACGTATTCGTCTTTGAGCTGCGCCGCTTCCGTCATGGCCTGATCGAATATTTTATTGAGCCTGCCGCCCAGATACACCTGCCCCGCGCCCGCACCTGCCACGCTGGGCTGTTTTTTCAGATAGGCCTCAAGCTCCTGCTCTATCTTTTGAGGCGCTGCATTGAGCTTGGTCACAATGGCGGAGGCGATGCCGTCTTGCTGCTGCAAAAGACTCAGCAGCATGTGATCCGGCTCTATGGCCTGATGACCCAGCGTAGCGGCCATGGTCTGCGCGTCCTGAAGCGCTTCTTGAACTTTGAGTGTGAATTTGTCGAATCTCATAATCTACCTCATTTTATTTTATTCCACAGGTTTTTCAATGCTTACAAACAACTTGCCGTTTTTAAAAACACTTACATTTCCGGTCGACTGAGACACCACCATGGCCACGGCTTTGGTCACGTTGGTGATACCGGCAGCCGCAATATGGCGGCTACCCAGCCCCGAGGGAAAATCCTTGCTTTCCAGAGCCGCATTGAGGTGGCGTCCCGCCGTGACGATGGCGCCCTGGGCATTGATGATAAAAGCTCCGTCAATGGCGGAAAGCTCCTTTATTGTTTCCTCAAGTTCGGGGTTTAAAATATTACGGTCCTCTTCCGAATACCCTTTAAAAGGATTGATAATCATCTGGCGGGAAAGCTGCATGACCTTTTCATCATCTCCGAGCACAAAAACAGTGCCCACCTTGCGGCTTTCACGTCCCTGGGCGGCCAGCTCACAGGCGATATTGAGCATCGCGTTAAAAACTTCCGGCTGTACCGCCTCCACCACGTTGTTGATGTCATCGGAAGTCAGTATTTCAAACTCACGCCCGACATCGATAAAAAAAATGCTGTCCGCATAACCGAATTTGGGAATTCCGGACAGACAGATAAGTTTATCACCTTTTTTAAACAGTCCGGACACGATGCCCTTGGCGATGGCGATCTTGATTTTTCCGACGCGGGTCAGGTTCACACCCGGCACATTGAGCTTCGTGGTAATCGCCGCCAGGTCTTCCGGCAGCTCGTCTTGCTCCTGCATAACCAGTACAAAGTTAACTGACTTTTTGATTTCCTCAGGCAGACGGGCCAGTTCGTCAATAACATTGACACACACCAGAATACATCCCGCCTTGACCTCTTCAGCCAGTTTGACCGCTGACTCGATCATCATCTTGTTTACTGATTTCATTTAATTCTCCGGGTGGTTTTGTCAATAAAGTAAACATCGGACCCTGTGTGTCAAGGAGTGGGAATTATTTGCTTGACCACGATGGGCCTATTCGCTAAACGTTTCAGGTAACCGATCGGATTTGGAGGCGCTCCATTGAAATTACCCGCCGTCACAGGCACCCTGGACATTTACATCGCCGAGATCAACCGCTTTCCCCTGCTGACACCAGAAGAGGAATTTGCTCTGGCCATGCGCCTGAAAAAAGATAACGATCTGCAAGCGGCGGAAAAACTCATCGTCTCGAACCTGCGGTTTGTCGTCAAGATCGCTCATGAATATCGCAACTACGGCTTCAAACTGACAGATCTGATTCAGGAAGGCAACATCGGTCTGATTCACGCGGTGAAAAAATTCGATCCGGAAAAAGGCTATCGCCTGATTTCCTACGCGGTCTGGTGGATACGCGCCTACATTCAGAATTACCTGATTAAATCGTGGAGTATTGTGAAAATAGGCACCACTCAGGCGCAGCGCAAGCTTTTTTTTAAACTCGGCCAGGCGAAAAAACAGCTGGAAACGATCTCTAAAAGGAATCCTGAATTCGGAGAAATAGCCGAGTCGCTGGGGGTCAAAGACACGGAAGTGGCGGAAATGGATCTGCGCATGGGCTCGCGTGATTTGTCCCTCAATGAACTGGTCAGTGACGACGGCGACTCTTCGCATCTGGATTTTCTGACGCAGGAGGGAGACAACCAGGAAACTGCGCTGATCAAACATGAAGAGCGCAGTCTGATCAAACGCGACATTGCCGGAGCTCTGGCGAAGCTGACAGAAAGGGAAAGCTTCATCATCCGGCATCGCGTGATGGCCGACGACCCGCTCACACTTCAGGAGATAGGCGACAAATACAATATCACCAGAGAGAGGGCCCGGCAGATTGAAAAGCAGGCGCTCAAAAAAGTACAGTTGGCCCTGCCATACCTGAAACCGGATGATTAGCAGATCCGCACACCTTCCCTATTTGTCGCCGATCAGCAGCCGCCCGCCCTCATCCCGGTTTTCGTCATGGGCGGCGGCAAACCCGGAATCAGCGTATCCATTCTCCTGATAATCCACCTTGAAGACGGACATGACCGAGGAGAGGTTTTCTGCGTTGCCGGCATTTTGCTGGGTTGATATGTTGATCTCGGCAATGGCGCTGTTGACCTGACCGATGCCTTGCGACTGCTCGCGTGAAGCGGCCGATATTTCGCCCATCAGCGAAACAACTTTGTCCGAGCTGACAGCCACATCGCCGAAAACCGCGTTGGTGGAATCGACCAGTTCCTCTCCTTTTCTCACTTTGTTGACGATGTCCTCAATAAACCCTGAAGATCCGCGCGCGGACTCCGTGGCTCTCATAGCCAGGTTTCTTACCTCGTCCGCCACGACGGCGAATCCGGCGCCGGCCTCCCCGGCGCGAGCTGCCTCCACAGACGCGTTAAGGGCCAGCAGATTTGTCTGAAATGCTATCTCGTCGATACTTTTAACGACTTTTTGCGCCTGCTGGCTGGCAGTTGCTATTTCCTTCATCGATTTGGTCAGCTCATCCATCGACTGACCGGCTTTCTGAATCGCCTCTTTGGCCGAAACCATGAGCTTATTTGCCTCGCCTGTATTGTCCGCGTTCTGTCTGGTCATGGAGGCGATTTCATCGAGCGAGGCGGAAGTCTCCTCGACCGCCGCAGCTTCTTCCGATGAAGAATCGGAAAGAGTCTGGGCAATCTGCATGGCGCGTCCGACCGCATCGCCCATCTTCACCCTCATGCTGTTGACGGAGTCCACCAGCTCGCCTATTTCATCATTGGAAGCCAGCTCGATGTTCTGTGTCAGGTCGCCCTCGGCAAGTTTTCTCACCACTGAGATCATCTCGCGCACAGGGCCTAAAATCATACGAGTCACCATCATGCTCACAAAGATGGATAAAATGACGGCTACTGCAAAGACAATGATGAACAAAACCATAGTAATGTTGAAATTAGCGCGGGACGTGACATAATTTTGCTCACTCAACTGGTCTTCGAGCTTGTGCAGATCGGAAACTATTTTATTGAGAGCCTCATATTTCTGGTCTGCCACAGTTACATATACCCCCCCCGCGCCGGTGGTGGCCAGGTCAAGCACCCGCGTGGCCGCTTTCTGGTACTCCAGAAGCTTGGTCAGAGCCTCTTCATAAAGTTTTTTTTCTGTTTTATTGAGGTTATTGCTTTTGAGCATGCTTTGGGTCAGAGCGATATCCTCTTCCATTGTATCAATCTGCTGTTTGATAAGCCGGTTGACCTCCGTTTCGTCATGCCCCTGGGCAACCCAGTTCAAAACCCGGGAAATAGCTGCCTGCACGGTGGAAAGATCATTGAGTAGTTTCGCGCTTGCCTGATACCCCTTGAAGCGGTTATTGAAGATGTCATCCATCGCGGCCTGCTGGCTGAGCAGACTGTAAAAAGTGCCGGTCCCTATGATCAAAAGACAAACAAGGACCACCACGGGTGACAGGAGAATTTTTTTACCCAACCTCAAATTATTGAAAAACCGCATCTTCTATCCTCCTTCTCGCTTCAAATCACATCTTTGACTATTGCGTATCTGTCGCGAAAGTTATTTTGCAAAACATATGCCTCGGCAGCAAAACTCGTATTGTTCCATAAAACGACAAAAGGCATCTTCAATGACGTACGCCGGAGTTATGCTTATTTTTTCCGTCATATCAGGCATTTGTCTGAAATGCATGCGCCGCAAAGCCGCATAAAAAAGGAAGGATTCTCTTGCGGCTCATTGTTGTGTTTCCCTGTCATATCGGCTTTACGCACTCCACGTCAAATTCGTGACAGCAGGAACCATTTTCAGAAAAACGACCCCCGCTCTGTAGTGGTATCGTCTGATGCGCACAAGTTCTTGAGTAAATTAAGATAAAACAATTATTTTTTTTTGAAACGTTCTGAAGATACGGTTATTCCACGCTTGAGTATGTGAAAAGTATCACTTTATCCAAAGGGAATAAAGTTGAAACCACACAATTTTTATGTATTCCCGGTATATTTTTTTCCAGTCGGAGGCCCCCAGTTCCCATAGATTTACCGGTCCCTCTTCAAAAGGGGTGGGCGAAAAATAAAGGCCGTGCGGCGAGTTGAATACTTTATGCACAATCATCTGGATACGGCGCATATGATAGGGGGAGCTGACAAAAATGGCCGACTTGCGTCCATAATCAGCCATTATTTCACGGGCCTGCAGAAGTTCCAGATGTGTGTCTTCCCAATATTCAGGAACCTGTATATTCCCCGACTTGCGGCTTAAATTTTTTCTGGGCTGCCGGCCGACGATTTTTATTTCGCCCAGCTCCATTTTATATGTTCTGCCGTAAGCCGGAATGACCAGATAATCCGCCATGCCCTTGTAAACGAGATTTTTTGCATGCCTGTGGCGGGCGCGAAAATCAGGCCCTAACAGAACAACGACGGCGTCGGCTTTTTCACACCCGGTTGAATAAACCAGAAAACGCGGGGCATGGTACAGACCACCCGCGAAAAGGACTGCAACAAGAGCGATGATGAGGGCGACAGTGAAGGTTCGCACGAAAATATCCTTGACAATACAAGCAATTATTTATATCAACTCACCGAACTGCGAAAATCGCGCCAAAGAATCACCGCGATTTAATATCTTTTAATCGCTTCTTTTGCAAAGTATAAATTCAGCCTTATGCCAGATGCCGCCAAAGAAAAATTCTCTCCGGCCGACACGGGAAAAAAGCTGGATCATTCTATGTATGCCAGCATCATGGAAACCCTTGATCTGGGCATCGTTATACTGAACCTCGAAACAAGCCGGCTGATTTTCAAAAACAGAGTGGCCGCGGAAATTTTCCACAATAACCAGAGCCTGCTGGAATATCACAACATCATGTCTTTGCTGCTGACTGATTACGCGAGCAAGCCGGCAAGTGAAATTTTCGGGAAAAATTATACGCTGCATTTTAAAAACCGTCTGCTGGGTTATACTCCCTACATAGCTTCCGACAGTTTCATCTGGATTATCATCCGGGACATCACGGAGCGAAGCCGCCTGGAATCCATCGCGGAAGCGGTAAACTCGATGGACAACATAAGCTATGTCTTCTCCGGTATCCGGCATGAACTGGGTAACCCCATCAATTCCATCAAGATGACTTTAAGTGTCCTGAAAAGAAATCTCGCCGAATACTCCCCGGACGCAGTGGAAAAATATGTCGATCGCGCCATGACGGAGATTTCCCGCGTGGAATTTCTCCTGCAGGCCCTCAAAAGCTTCAGCATTTTTGAAAATCCCGAGCTGCAGAGCATCGACGCAGATGAATTCATAACCCGTTTTATTTCACTGGTGGAAAATGACCTGCGTCAGTCCGGAATAAGCATCGGAAAGGCAATCGACCCGGGTGTTACAACCATCATCGCCGATCCCCGCCTGTTGCACCAGGTAATGCTCAATCTGATTACCAACGCCTCCGACGCGCTTAAAGACACGCAGCAACCGAAGATAAATATCCGCGCCGCACAGCACAACAGCCTTGTCGCGCTTATTGTAGAGGACAACGGCTGCGGCATTTCCAGGGAGGCGCAGGCCAGTCTGTTCAAGCCTTTTTATACGACAAAGCCGCGCGGCACTGGTCTGGGGCTGATGATCGCCCTCAAGATGGTGACGCTCATGCAGGGCAATATGGAAATTAAAAGCGTCAAAAATAAAGGCACACGGGTTACTTTCTTCATTCCCGGCGGTCGGAAGAAAAATGCTCAAAGTTAAAAGAAAAATCCTGATCATCGACGATAACGATATTTTCTGCGACACCGTCCGTGATCTGCTGGCCGACGATCTCACGGACGTGTTCACCGCCCATACCGGACGCGACGGTCTGAAAATCTGCAGCGAAAACAAAATAGACGTGGTGATTCTGGATCAGAAACTCCCCGACACGCAGGGTGTGGAGCTGTGTCCTTCCATTTTGAAGCACAATGAACAGGCAAAAATCATCTTTGTCACGGCCTACCCCAGTTTCAGCAATGCCATCGAAGCCATCAAGGTGGGGGCTCACGATTATCTGTCCAAGCCCTTTGAAATGGCGGAACTGGAACTGACCATAAAGCAAGCATTCCGCACGCAGGAGCTGGAAAAAGGCGAGCAGATTCAGAATTACCAAAACTGCAAGGAGAGCAGAGAATTTGACCTCATCGCCGGTAAAGGAGCATTCGATGAGATAAAAAACATGATCGAGCTGGCGGCGGACAGCGACGCGCCCGTGCTCATCACCGGTGAGACGGGAACGGGGAAAAATGTCGTGGCGCGCGCCATCCATCTGCAAAGCTCATTGCCTGCCAAGCTGTTTCTGACAGTCAACTGCGCCGCCTTACCGGAAAGCCTCATCGAAGCGGAGCTGTTCGGTTCGGAAAAAGGGGCCTTCACCGGGGCCGGCGCCTCCCGCAAAGGCATTTTTGAGCTGGCGGAGGGGGGGACTCTGGTGCTCGATGAAATCGGCTCCATGCCGGTCCACCTCCAGTCGAAGCTGCTCGGCGTTCTGGAAGAGAAGAAAATCAGGCGCATCGGCGGGGAGACGGTCAAGCCGGTCAATGTTCGGGTCATCGCCATCGCCAATAACGACCTGGAAACGGCCATCAGGGAGAAAACTTTCCGCAATGATTTATATTACCGTATAAGCGTTATCCGCATGCACGTTCCGCCACTGAAGGAGCGCAGGGAGGACATCCCCGGTCTGTGCGAGTATTTCATCAGCCGGATGTCCAGAGACCCGGATATCCGTCTGTCTAACGCCGAACTGGGCAGGCTGATGGAATATTCATGGCCGGGAAATGTACGCGAGCTGAAAAATGTCATCGAACGGTCTTTGATCATTCAGCGCGGCGGCCCCCTCAAACCGTCTGTTTTGCTCAAAGACGGCAAAATGACCGGCTCACACGCCGGCGGAGCTGCCGACGATGAAGAAGTACATACGCTTGAGGAGATGGAAAAAAAATATATCGGCCGGGCGCTTGCAAAATTCAACGGCAATTATTCGCACTCGGCAAAAGCACTCGGGATCTCTCTGTCCACACTCAAAAGGAAAGTCAAAGCATACAATCTGTAACGGCTGCGCATGGAGCCTTCCGTCGTCTGCCGCTTTATCTTTCACCATCTGAACTTTGGCCTTCGGTCAAATTGAACCATCCAGCCTGACCGGCAAACCGGGTATTTTTAACCGCTCCTCTGGCCTGATCGCCTTTATCTTCAGAGATTCCGGCAATGTCGAAATACAATTGCATTACGGCACACCATTTGCTTCCGTTTTCTTTGCATTTTATTTTGTCGGTGCATGAAACGGCGACAGACAGCCGCCCCCGTGAACGGCTTTGTGCTTCCGGTCGCAGACGCTGCCGGAAGCAATGATTTTTCATGCTCCAGATTACGATACTGAATTTGACTTCTCTTAACGGTTCAAAGCAGCGACAATAAGGCAATCATATGACCACAACATATAACAAAAGATCACCAAAAGAAGACACTCTCGATGCCCCGCAGGTAGAAGAGCTCTTAAAAAACCTCGAGTTTCACAAAGCCATCCAGGACATCACCGGCGGAATCAATACCGCCTCCGACATCAAGGAAATCCTGGTTGACATCAAAGAGGACATCCGCAGGCTTTTTCACATCCATCAGCTTGTTCTTTATGTGGTCGATCAGGGGAAAAAAGAAGTTTTTACGATCAGCACGGACGGAAACAAATCCAGAGAAGTGCGCTTTCCGATCGACAATTCGACTTTTGCCGGCTATGTCGCCCAGAAGAAAAAAATCCTGCACATTCCCGACGCATATAATGCAAGAGAAATCAGAAAAATCAGCGACTCGCTGAAATTTGACGACTCGTACGACAAGCGCACCTCAGCCACGACGGGGCAGATCCTCGTTATTCCGATTATGCATGAAAGCATCGTGCTGGGTGTCATGGAAATCATGAACCATAAAGATGCCGATGCCATCGACGAGTACAACCAGATATTTCTGGATGAAATCGCCGCCTGTCTGGCCGGGGCATTTCTGGCCGGGCTGGATTTCGTGCAAAGCGGATCGAAAAATGCGGCTCGCCTGTCAAAACTGATCCGTGACGGCGTTTTGACGTCACAGCAGATGAACGACGCACTCAGGGAATCACTGGCAAAAAAAGAGCATGTGGAGACAATCCTGACACAAAGCTACAACGTATCTCACAGTGCAATCGGCGCGGCGCTGGAAGAGTTCTTCGCCTGTCCTTTTATACCGTACAGTGAAGACATTTATATCCCGCCCCAGATGCTGTCCGGCATCGAAAGAACCTCCCTTGAGGAGTTGACGTGGATCCCCCTCACGGTGATCAAAGGCGAAATACACATACTGATGAGCGACCCTTCAGACTACCTGAAAAAACGTGAAATAGAGAAGATTCTTGAAACGGACGCGATAAGTTTCCACGTCGGCACAGCACCGGACATATTAAAGCTGATCGACCATTTCTATCCGCATGGGAATGAACCGGCCGCTGTGTTTACCCCTGACAGGACGCCTCTGCCAAAACCGGCGCAGACGGGCGGAAGAAAACAGCAGCCAAATGACATTGCACATTCCACCTTCATTGTTCCGGAAGTGCCTGAAAGCTCCTTTTCTTTCAGATCTGATGAGCTGTTTTCCCCCGCTACTGACCTGCCGGCACACACGCCGCCTGAGCCGGGGGGCCGCCTCCCGGCGCCGGAAGGGCCGACGGAAAAAGTAGAAACATTTAAGATCCTTACCCAATCGGCCGACGACGCGCAGCGGCCGGAAAAAACAGCGGCGTCGGCCGCCGCAACGGAAAAACCCCTGCCGCCTGCATCGAACGATATTCTGCTGGAGGCCTGCAGTCGTGGCGCGTCGGATATCCACTTCGAGCCTGACCCGCTCAATGAAAATATTTTCTCGCGCATCAGAGTTGACGGTCAATTCCTGTCCTTGCGCACGCTGTCCTACGGTGAATACGAAACCATCGCCGCAGACATCAAACACAGGGCCAATCTGGATGCAGCCGTCAGCACGGCCATTCAGAGGGGCAGGTTCACACTTGAGCGCGCCTCGGGTGAAGAGATTCAAATGACGGCAACGTTTATCCCGACCGGCGCGAGCGTCGAAGACGCGGTCATTCATATCTGTTCCAAAGCCAGGCTGATGCCACTGGAGCTTTTGGGACTGTCGGAGTCCCTTTATGCCGAGCTGCTCAATATTCTTTATCAGCCCAGGGGAGTTGTCTTCATTGTGGGACCGGCAGGCGCCGGCATCACCACCACGCTTCATGCCTGCCTGGAAAGCATCAATACACCTGACAAAAAAATATGGACGGCGGAAGAAAACATTGAAATCGTGCAAAGAGGCCTCCGGCAGGTGGCCGTTGACACGCAAAAGGGTTTTGATTTTCACCATGTTCTGCGCGCCTTTTTAAACGCGGACCCGGACGTGATCATGGTCGACTCCGTTCATGATCTGAAAACGGCCGCGCTTTGCATGGAGGCGTCACTGCAGGGGCGTCTGGTTCTGGCTTCATTTCCTGCAGAGACTGTCACCGGCATGATGGAAAAGTGCCTGGACATGGGGCTGCATCATCTGGTGTTTGCCGATGCCATGCTCGCGAGTGTCGAGCAGCGGCTGATGAAAACGCTGTGCCCGAAATGCAGGCAGAAATATCATCCGGGCAGAGACGAGTATGACGAAATTGCCGACATTTACGGCCCGGAGGCGTTTCAGAAACTGAACATCCCCTACTCGGAGAGCTTCGGCCTTTACCGCCCCGTGGGGTGCGATGAGTGCGGGCAGACGGGGTATGGCGGGAGAACCTGTGTGGCGGAAATATTCACCTTCACCCCGGTTATCAAGCGCATGCTCCGGAGGAAAGAAAACATCGACGGCATCTACCAGACGGCCCTTGCCGGCGGTATGAGCACACTGATCCGTGAGGCGCTGGCCAAAGTTCTTCAGGGACAGACGGACTACCGTCACGCGCGGCTTGCCTGTCTGAAGCAATACTCAAGCTAGCCTGTCTTTCAATTCGCTGAGTTTATTGAGCGCCTCAAGCGGCGTCATGGTGGAAACATCGAGCTCACGCAATGCGCCGAGCACCAAGTCTTCTTTGTCCGCAAACAGGCTCAGTTGGGGATTGGCCGGTTTTTCGGCGTTTTTCCCCCGCGCAATGCGTGGCATGCCGATCTCGTCGAACTCTCCCTTTTCCAGATTGGCAAGAATTTCTTTGGCTCGTGCAATCACTCCGGCCGGCACGCCGGCAATACGGGCCACTTCAATGCCGTAGCTGCGACTGGCCCCGCCTTTGGTGATCTTGCGCAAAAAGATGATTTTTTCGCCCCACTCCTTAACGGCGATATTGTAATTTTTCACGCCCGGTTTGGATGCCGCCAGATCCGTCAGCTGGTGATAATGAGTCGCAAAAAGCGTCCTGATCCCCGCGCCTTCGAAATCGTGAATATATTCGGCCACAGCCCAGGCAATGCTCAGGCCGTCGAAGGTGGATGTCCCGCGGCCCACCTCATCGAGAATCACCAGGCTCCGGCTGGTCGCTTGCGTCAATATCCGCGCGGTTTCGGTCATTTCGACCATGAAGGTGCTGTGCCCTTTCATCAGATTGTCCGCCGCGCCGATACGCGTGAATATTTTGTCCACCACACCGATGCGGGCGCGCGCCGCCGGTACGAAAGAACCCATCTGCGCCAGAAGTACAATCAGCGCCACCTGGCGGATGTATGTCGACTTGCCGGCCATGTTGGGCCCGGTGATCACCAGCAGCCTGTTTTCCTGCAGGTCCATCAGCACGTCGTTGGCCACAAAACCGTCTTTTTTCAGGGCTGCCTCCACCACCGGATGCCGGCCGTCGACAATGTGAATCACATCTTCTTCATCTATCTCCGGGCAGGTGAAGGAATGTTTTTCAGCCGTCTGGGCCAGCGCGCAAAATACATCGAGTTCGGCCACGCGAAAGGCGTTGTACTGAATATCTGCGATATACGGCATCAGATCGTCGCGCAATTTGTTGAAGATTTCATTTTCGCGTTCACGTATTTTTTCTTCGGCATTTAAAACGGTCTGCTCAAATTCCTTGAGCTCCTGATTGATATAGCGCTCGGCATTGACCAGCGTCTGCTTGCGCACATAGGACGCGGGCACGGCCGCGGCGTTGGCTTTGGTCACTTCAATATAATAGCCGAATACGTTGTTGAAACCGACTTTGAGTGAGCTGATGCCCGTGGCCTGTCTTTCTTTGGCTTCGAGTTCGGCAATCCATTTTTTGCCGTCGCGGCTGACACTGCGCAGACGGTCAAGCTCCGCGTCAAAACCGGGGGCGATAAATCCTCCGTCCATCGTTCGCGGCGGCGCGTCGGCAACGATGGCGGAGTTCACCAGCGTAACCAGGGAATCGAGAGGTTTGATTTCGCGCCGGATAGACGACACAGCCGGTACGGCAAGGCCTTCCAGCAGTTCTCTGATCCTCGGCAGAACCTCCAGTGAGGCGGCAAGGGCGTTTAAGTCTCTGGGCGTCGCCAGGCGCAGCGCCACGCGTCCCGCCAGCCTTTCGAGGTCATAGACGCCGGAAAGAGTCTTTCGCAAATCCTCCCGCAGCGTGTGATTACCCTTTATGTCCGCGACGGCGGCCAGACGAAAACGTATCTTTTCCGGATCGATCAGAGGGTAAGCCATCCGCCGGCGCAAAAGTCTCGTGCCCATCGGCGTGAGCGTCTCGTTGATCAGTGAAAAAAGCGACCCGGCGCGTGAGCCGTCCTGAATAGTGAAAAATATTTCCAGATTGCGCCGTGCCGTTTCGTCAATGAGCAGATAATGCTCCGGCGCGTACCATTTAATTTCCGAGATATGCGAAGCGCGCGTCATCTGCGTGTCGCGGACATAGTTTAAAACCACGCCGGCGGCCACGGCGGCTGCGGCATGATCAGTTATTTTCGATTTCCCCGCAATGCCCGCGTCGAGCTCCCTCTCCAGAGCGTCGCGCGCCCGGCCCGGCTCGAACAACTCTTCGCCGATAGTGCGCATGCTGCCGGCGGGAAGATGATCTTCAAGTATTTTTCTCAACACCGCGTCCGGAAAAGAAGCGCTGATCAGCAGCTCTCTGAATTCCAGAGCGCCCAGCGCCGAGACCAGTGCCTCGCGGCCGACAAACTCGCCCGCCTGAAACTCGCCGGTGGACAGATCCACAAAAGCCAGACCGAAGGCGCCGTCCAGATGGACAACCGAGGCCAGATAGTTATTTTCGCCCGCTTCGAGATTTTCCTCGTCCAGCACAAGCCCGGGGGTGATCACACGTATAACATCGCGCCGGACAATTCCCCTGGCGCTTTTGGGGTCTTCCACCTGTTCGCAGATTGCAACCTTGAATCCTTTTTCTACGAGCCTGGCAATATAGGCGGACGCCGCATGGTGGGGAAACCCGCACATCGGCACGGCATCCTCTTTTGATTTGTTACGTGAGGTGAGTGTGATTTCGAGAATCGGCGCGGCGGTGAGGGCGTCTTCAAAAAACATTTCATAGAAATCGCCCATCCGGTAAAACAATATACAATCCGGATACTTCTTTTTGATCTCGGCATACTGCTTCATCGCGGGCGTAAGGGTGAATGTTGCATCTAGCGCCATTTGCCGTCATCCCCCTGCTCCAGATCAATATAATCCGGATGCCGGCTGCGCCTGGGGCCGGGCCGCTGATCGGTTTTATTGATAAACCGGTTGGCTATCCAGCTGATCACACTGATGAGCAAAGCGCCCAGAAAGGCCCACCCGAAACCGTCTATTTTAAAGCCCGGCACGAAGGCGGCAACCAGAAGAAGCATCAGAGCATTGATGATAAAGGCAAAAAAACCCAGCGTGAGTATCGTCAAAGGCAGGGTCAAAAGCAGCACAACCGGCCGTAAAAATGTATTGATGATGCCGAGAATCGCGGCGGCGATGATGGCCGCCGCAAGAGATTCGACGTGAATGCCGGGCAGAATCGCCGCGGCAAGGACAATGGCCGTGGTAATGACGATCCAGCGGATTAAAAGAAATATTACAATCTGTCTTTGATGCATGAAACTACGAACCTTTAATTGAGGCTGTCATCGTGAACCATCGTTTTTGATTTCAGAAAGACCCAGGTGATACTGAAGCCGCCCATCCAGGAAATTTTTCTCTTGACCAGCGGGCTGTCTTCGAAGACGGCCCCGTGCAGAAAATCGGCGCTGATAAAAGTGTTGAAAAGCAACTGCCGGTAACTTTTGCCCAGCCCGACAGTCATTGTCGAGCCGCTGTAGCCTCCCCCGGGCGAATAAACACTACGGCCGATTCTCGCATAGAGGGGCTCAACTTCATAAAAATAACTGTGATACCCGCTGTCGGCAAACATGGGGCCGGCGGATATCCCCGCGTACAAGCCGGTATGGGCAATAACGTCTCTTTTTTCAAAATTGAGCCGCGGGGCGAATACAACCCCTTCATAGCGCACAGATGTGAAATCCGTGGAAAAAACGGCGCGCACGGGCAAAGCCGCCGTCAGACGGCATTTGCCGTCTTTTGCCTCAAAAATTTTTATATGCAGTGCAGGACCCAGCTCGAAAGTCGGATCCAGATCCTCCATGCCTGCACGCGCGTCGTTGCGGCTGCTGCGTACAGGCACCGCCCCGTAAACGCTCGCGTCGAGAGTCAGCCGATCGCTTTTGAATATTCTACCGGACAAGATATTGTCCTGCACACGGAAAATCCCTCCGCGGTACACGGCATAAGGATAAGGCAAGACGTAGGCGCGCGTTTTGTTCGATCCGCGGTAATCCGGCATGAGCAGAAAACCGCCACCGATCCCGAGCTCCCACAAGGGCTTTTCCATGCTCCA
Organism: Smithella sp.; assembly: GCA_012522275.1. Classification (GTDB taxonomy): domain Bacteria; phylum Desulfobacterota; class Syntrophia; order Syntrophales; family Smithellaceae; genus UBA8904. The sequence continues at coordinate 6,506 of JAAYKU010000211.1, read as the reverse complement.
TGAGGGTGCGGCAACGGCCAGAAGAGCCGCCGTCACGATGAAAACAGCAATACGACGCGTGTTCATCTTAACCCATCGCTTTCCGGCCGGCAAAGAGACTCGCCCGTTACTGATCGAAGGTGGTAAACTGGTCTTTTTTTGCGCCGCAGACGGGACATTCATCCGGCAGCACACCGTCTGCCACATAGCCGCAAACTATGCAGACATGATAGACGGTTTCGCGCTCCTCCATGAAATGGTTCATCGCCTCCTTATAGAGTTTGGCGTGAGTTTCTTCCACGTCACGGCTCTGGCTGAAATGCAAAAGAGCGGCTTTATCGCCTGCCGCTTCCGCCATCTTGACAAAGTTGTCGTATGCAACTTCCGCCACGGTTTTTTCCGACTCGAAGCTGTCAGCCAGATTCTCTTGCGTCGTTTTGATTTCTTTGAGTACGCGCAGGGCGCGCTTGCCGTGAATTTCTTCAGAAAAAGCGATTACGCGAAACAGGCGCGCCATCTGTTTAAAGCCTTCTGCTTCCGCTTTGTCGGCATAGGTCTTGAGGCGTAAAACCGCCTTTGCCTCGCCCACGTACGCCTGTTGCAGGGCGTCACGGATTTTGTCGTCCATGTAATAACTCCTTCACGATTTTTTATCAAACAGGTGAAAACTGGCTTTTGTCCGCGCCGCATACAGGGCAGGTCCAGTCTTCGGGTAAATCACGAAATTCCGTCCCTTTGGGGACATCGTTTTCCGGATCTCCGTTGGCCGGGTCATAAATATAACCACAGACATCACATACGTACTTTTTCATAACAGCTCCTCCTGAATAGTTTATTGAATACAGCTATGACAATCTCTTTTTCAATTCAACCGCAACTGTTTTGCCCAGCTCGTGGCATTTTTGCAGTACATCCGCACCCGGAACATGTCTGACGGAAACAGTATCGGCGACAATTTCCACTTTCATGGCCTGAAGCATCGCCTCGAGGTCTTTGAGTGATTCCCCGCTCCACCCGAAGGAGCCGAACACGGCGCCGACAAGGTTAGCCGGCTTGAGGCCCTTCATGTACGTCATGACATCGGCCATCTGCGGCATCATATGGTTGTTCAGCGTCGGCGATCCGGCAATGAGCGCGCCCGCTTCCAGAATTTCATAGAGCACCTCACTGCGGTGCGCATCGTCAACATTGAGCAATCTGACGCGGATGCCTTCCTGCGCCAGCGACTCGGCAATAGCTTTGGCCATCATCTCGGTGGAATGCCACATCGTCGCATAAACAACCACGGCTTTGCCGGCAGGTTTCTGCAGCGCCCATTTTTTATACAAATTAATGATGAAACTCAGATCCTTGCGCCACACGGGGCCATGATCCGGCGCGATGATTTTGATCGCCCAGCCGGTTGCCGCAACTTTTTCCAGAGTTTTGAGCACAGAACCGGAGAAGGGCAAAACGATATTGGCGTAATAGGTGGCGGCTTCGTATTCGAGCATATCCGCGGCAAGCTCGTCGTCGAAGCGTTCAAATGTAGCCAGGTGCATGCCGAAAGCGTCCTGTGAGAAAAGAAGCCCGTCTTTTTCCAGATAAGAAAACATGGAATCCGGCCAGTGGATCATCCTGGTTTCCATGAATTTCAGATCCATATTGCCCAAAGACAGCACCTCCCCGTCTTTTACCGGCTGTATGGAGTGGTTTTCGTGAAGAATCTCACCGAGCGTCTTCACACCCATCACCGAGGCGAAAATCTTTTCCGGCCTGACCAGGGATGCCACCTGCAGAAGGCACCCGGAATGGTCCTGCTCTGAGTGATTGGACACGATATAGTCGATTTTTGACGGATCCACCACGGAGGCGATACGCGCCAGCATTTCGTCCATAAAAGGGGTCTTTACCGTGTCGATGAGCGTGATTTTGTCCGCCATGACCAGATACGCGTTATAGGTGCTGCCGTGAGGCGTCGCGTAGCCGTGAAAATCACGGATGGCCCAGTCGATGGCGCCTACCCAGTAAACATGTTCACTGACTTTAATCGCCTGGTAAATATCCGCCATATGCATATCTCCTGTCTGTATGTCGGTAAGGGCTGTAATATAAGCTTTGTTCGCACAACGTCAACTGTTATTTATCACAGATTTTTCAATGCAACCGATTCCTGCCGAATCATCGCCCTTCCCTCGTCGAAAGCCTTCATGTTGAGGGAGAGCTTATCCGGAGGCAGTGTTTTTTTGATTTCCTTTGCAAACATCCCGCGATTAAAAGGCAGGAGACCGGTTTCGGCCAGCGCGCCGATCATCACAATATTGCTCAAAACAGGGTTTCCCAGCCTTACCCCGGCGTCCGTCGCATCGATCATCCATGCCGAGGCGGCAAGCAGGCTGAATTTTTCCATGATAATCTCACGGGAGGGATAGCCCAACTCACCGGTGATCACGCCGATGGGATAAACCGGGCGCGTGTTGGATAAAACACAAACGTCGGGATTACCGTAAACGCCGAGCACACGCAGCGCCTCCAGCGGTTCTAGCGCCACGATCACATCCGCTCCCCACGCGGGGATCTGCGGACTTTTCACCTCATCGGGCGACACCCGCAGATGGCTCATCACAGAGCCGCCGCGCTGCGACATGCCGAATGTCTCGCCGATGGTCACCACATATCCTGCATCCACCAGCATACCCGCCAGGACACGTGAAGCCATGACATTGCCCTGGCCGCCCACGCCGGTCAGGATCAGATTCAGTGTTTTTGCAGGCTTCCGTTTTTTCATGTCACATATTCCCCTGTGCCTTCACAATTGCGTTTTGCGGACAGATCGACACGCACACACCGCACCCGGCGCAGATGACTTCATCGACCACCGCCTTTTTCCTGGCCGAGTCCCAGGTGAGCGCCGGACAGCGAAAGACTCGTGTGCACAGGCGGTTACAGCCACAGGCATCACCCAGGCACAGTTCCTCATTCACCCGCACATTAAATGTTTTTTTGCCCTTCTTTTCAGGGCTCAGCGCACAGGCCTGCCGCAGAATCAGGACTTTCACGGACCCTTTTTCCGCCAGATAATCAGTCAGGATTTTGCTTGTCCCGTCAATGTCGAACGGGTCGGCAACCGCCACTTTCGCCCCGATGCCCCGGCACACACAAGCGATGTCCACAGCCGGCACCGTTTCTTTAAGAGCGCTCACCGGCAGCCCCGGATGGGGCTGAAACCCCGTCATGGCCGTTCCGGCGTTGTCCAGTACAATAAAAGTGATATCCGCCCGATTGTGCTGTGCATTGATCAGAGCCGGAATCACGGCGTGGTAAAATGTGGAATCGCCGCATACGGCCATCACCGGCTTGTCCAGGCCGAAGGCGGATAGTTTGGCGAAACCTCCGGCCAGCCCCGTGCCGGACCCCATGGAATGCAAGGTGGGCATGGTGTTGTAGCCGGTTGCAGGCGAAAGCGCCGCCATCGAGTAGCAGCCGATATCGCCGCAGACAAATCCCTCACGACCGTCGAGCGCGATGGCGCGACGGATGTTCCAGAAAGAAGCGCGGTGCGGGCATCCGGCACAAAATGTCTGCTCGCGCGCGGGGATCAGCGCCGCCGCCTTTTTTACCTCCGCCAAGTAAGACGCGGGCGGTGTCTTGGGCTTCACCTTCATGATCCCGCCGATGGCGCGGGCAACTATATCCGGGTTTAACTCGCCGGCGGCGGGCAGCGTCCCGTCGTATTTTCCGAAAAAAGTTTTGACGCCGATCCTTCCTGCCATCGCCGAAGCCAGAACCTTTACATTCTCCTCCAGAAAAGGCAAAACCTCTTCAACGACAAGAATTTTTTCGGCGCGCTGGAGATTTCTCTCTAAAAGCCTCGGAGGCAGGGGCCAGGTCGTGGCCAGCTTTAAGATGCCCACGTCCCTCTCCAGCCCCAGCATAGAAAGGGCCTCGCGCACATACAGAAAACAGACACTGGAAGTTACCACAAGCAGCTTCGGCTTTGCCGGGCCTGAATAGCGGTTAAAGGGGCTTTTTTCAAACAGGGCCTCAACCGTTTTGAGTTTTTCCTGATGCAGCCGGTGTTTGGCGACAACCGGTGTGCTGATCATCGGCCCGGTTTGCGAGTCCATCACCGGCCCGTCATATTCAAATTTCGCGCGTCTGGATTTCGTGGGCAGCTTCGCGCAAACAACATTGCCGCTGGCGTGCGACATGCGCGTCACGGAGCGCAGCATCACCACGTTTCTAATCTCTTCGGAAAGTTCAAACGCCCATTTCGTCAGATCCTTCGCTTCCTGAAAATCAGCAGGCTCCAGAAGAGGCATCTCCAGCATGCGTGCAAAATAGCGCGACTCCCCCTCGTTGACACTCGACAAAGCGCCCGGGTCTTCACATGAAACCAGCACCAGCCCGCCGCGCGTACCCGATGCGATCAGGTGCAAAAGAAAATCCGACGCCACATTAACACCGTTTTGCTTCATGACCGCCATTGCCCGCAGTCCTGAAAAAGACGCGGCCGCAGCCACCTCAAGCGCCACTTTTTCGTTGACCGACCACTCCACGTAAAGATTCCGGCGGGCGGCGACTCCGGCAAGCGACTCGATTACCTCGGATGACGGAGTTCCCGGATAGCCGGTGGCCACGGCAAGGCCGGCCTCCAGCGCGCCTCGCGCAATGGCCTCATTGCCCAGAAACAAAACAGTCGATTTGTCGGGTGAAAGAAGCTTATTCATGAAATACCATCTTGCCTTTTGTATCCGATAACCTGTTACCTGTTTTCACGTTTACCCGCCGCCGGTCCATAGTTTTTCAAATACAGCAGGTTTTTCTTTGATCCGCTTTTCGCGACAATGTTTTCCAACCCCTGCCGCTTTTTTTCCGCGGCTGCCTCTTTCAGCTCACGCAGGGCTCCGGCGGGCGCTTCACGGATTTCCAGAGCACCCTTTTGTCGCGCCAGCTCTATCAATTTTTCTCCCCGGAGACTGCGTACAATCACCTGGTTCCAGCCGCGCATTTCTCCGGGATCCATGCCGCAGCGGGCCGCACCCACCGATACATCGGCAAACTGCGCCGTGGAGTCAACACAATAGCGGCAGGCGCCGCGGACATACTCATCCACCTCATCGAGCGGCATAAGCAGAGTCTTTTCCGACGAGCGCAATTCCAGCATATTGAATCCCGGCGGTATATCCATTGCGTCGAGATCGGCAAACGGTATAAAAAAGCGCTCAAGAAGACCGCGAAATTTTTCCGCCGCCAGCGTCCAGCCGCAAAACAGGCCGATGACGAGCCCGACGGATTGCGCCTGGCTGCAACCGTCAATTACGGCCGTCCTGATTTTAGCCAGAGCCTGCGCCTGGCATGGTGTCGCCACAATGCCGGTTTTTTCCCGATCCTTTGCGTCTATCCGATTAAAAGCCGCCACCGTCGGCGAGACAATGAATCTGCTTTTTGCATATCCGGCCAGTTCGCCTTTGTCCGCAACCAGAGTGCCTTGTGGTTCCCCTTCGTCGTTTCGGCCGGAAACAAGCGCCGTATCAATCAAACCTTCAGCCATCGCCAGCCCAAGAAGTGCGGTGACCGTTCCTCCATGCTGCGCGCGCAGGCGCAGACCGGCATCAGCCGCACGCGCCAGAAAAAAGCCCCTTACCGGACCGAGTTCATCGGTCAGGTCGCGGGGATCAAAAAGCGTCTTTTCAAGCGCATTATAATCGGTGGGCGTGCGGGGGCAAAAAGTATAGCATCTTCCCTCCGGCAGGTCACAGTCGAAAAGCTGTACGGTGCGGTCTTTATAAATAACCTGATATGGGCACATCCCCACACAGGCGCCGCATCCGGTGCAAAGACTCTGCCGAAGAACATATTTTTTTAGTCTGGCCTGTGCCCCGGGCTGTTTCATTCATCATCCTCAAAAAAGATAAAACCGCTTATAGCGTATCGCCAAATTTGAGGCAAGCGAATGATGTGCCCCGCACTGAAACCAGATGAAGCCATAAGAAACAAGGCATATTCTTCAAGAATTTACGCCTTAATCCGGGGGAAAGGCACTCGAATTTTGATCAGGCACAGCGATACTCTAAAATAATCAGCAGGGCGCGCCGGTCAGCGGTCAATAAACTGATTTATTTCGTCAAACATGCGCGGCATAAAATCACCTTTCCAGAAATTGTGGATACCGCGGCAGACGTTCATAAAAGTGGTGTTCGGCGAAATCCGCCGCCAGGCACGTCCGCTGAACTCCAGAGATATGTAAAAAACCGGTACATCAAGCCTCCGGGGATTATAGTCCAGATGGGTGGCAAAGTAGTAATTGAATCTGTCTGTCACAAATTCCTCATCTACCATTCTTTCGCTCTGGATGTGGGCTCCGGTCCGATGGAGCCTGCCAATCAGCTTAACCCTCTCCCTCCAGCTGCGGTGCAAAATATAATGCACAGGATGCGGGATGTCGATAAGCCGACAGGATGTCAGATTCATCTGTTTCCAGGTCGACACCAGGTGCGTCAGGCGCCAGATGTCCTTCGTTTTAATATTCCAGTCGTACATTTTCT
>JAAYKU010000024.1 GCA_012522275.1 Smithella sp. | reverse complement strand
CGAAAGCGCCGTGTTTTTACGCGAGCAAGTGATCGAGCGTCTCGGACGCATCGGCGTTGATGGCTGTCTGCTGGAGGCGGACGATCTGATTATTTCGCTCGACTCAAAAAACAATATCATTATGACAAAAGAGGCTTTACCGGAGGTGCGCATCTGTAATTTCGAGCTGCTTCACCTGGATGACGCCGGTCTTGCCGATTGAGAAAGCAGGCAAAAACGAAACAGAACCATTAGAAGGGAGAAGGTGGCAATGGAAAAGTTGCTTGCGCTTTTAACGATAGGTTTTGGTGTTTTGTGTCTTCTCTTTTTGATGCTGACTGTCGCCGCGGCGCGCAAAAAAAGAATCCTGGGCTCTCTGGCAACCCTTTTATGCACGCTTTTGTGCCTGTCGCTGGCCGTTTTGTCCGGTACGATCGCTGTCGCGACACAGGGATACCGGGCGCTGACCCATGAGGAGGTTGCGGCTGTCGTTGAAGTCGAGCCGGCGGGGGAGAAGAAAATTATGGCGCACTTCAAGTTTGCCGACGGGCGGCAGGCGTCTTATGAGCTGGCCGGCGACTCTGTGTATGTTGATGCTCATATCCTCAAATGGAAGCCGGTCGCCAATACCTTAGGCCTGCACACATTTTATGAGCTCGACAGAGTGTCGGGACGCTACATGAACATTGAAGATGAACTCTCCGGAGAGCGAACCTTGTATTCCATCTCCCGCGACAAACCGCTGGACATATTCAACCTCAGAAGGATTTATCCCTTTTTCAGCCCTCTGCTTGACTGCCGATACGGCTCTGCTGCATTCATTAACGCGGACGGACCCGCCACATTGGAAATCCGTGTATCTACCACGGGGCTTCTGATCCGCAAAGCGCAGTGAACAGGGGTAGAACTCCGGAACTTGTATTGCCGTGTGTTATGTGTTTAAAATCATCCGTGCGACGCGGCTTTCGGGCTCATTCGGAGGATGAAGGCGGCAGGCGCGCTTGAAGTAAAACCGGACATTGCCCAACCGGCAGACTGTCCTCAATAAAACAATAATTAAACGGGGAAGGTGAATCTATGAACAATTTTATTTTTTATAATCCGACGAAAATCATTTTCGGCAGGGAGACAATCAAGGCAATCGGTAAGGAAATTCCGAAGGACTCCAGGGTCATGATTACTTATGGCGGCGGGAGCATCAAACGCAACAGGGTTTTTGACGAGGTGATGGCGGCACTGGCGGGATTTGATGTTGCCGAGTTCGGCGGCATAGAGCCCAACCCGACGTATGAGACGCTGATGCAGTGTGTGGAAAGGGTTAAAAATGAGAAGGTCGATTATCTTCTGGCCGTCGGCGGCGGTTCGGTCATCGACGGGACGAAATTTATCGCGGCCGCCGCACTCTATGAAGGCGAACCGTGGGAGATTGTCAAAAATTACGGCATGACGGTGAAGCGCGCCTTGCCTTTCGGGACGGTTTTGACCCTTCCGGCCACCGGCTCGGAGATGAACAGCGGAGCGGTTGTCACGCACCGCGCGCTCAACGCCAAGCTGCCGTTTAGCAACCCGGCGCTTTTCCCTGAATTTTCCGTACTCGACCCGACCAAGACCTACACTTTGCCCGCCGGGCAGATTGGAAACGGCGTGGTGGACACGTTTGTTCATGTGACCGAGCAGTATCTGACCTATCCGGTAAACGGCAAGCTGCAGGACCGCTTTGCGGAAGGGATTTTGCTGACGCTGATCGAAGAGGGGCCTAAAGCCCTGGCCGAGCCGGAAAATTACGATGTGCGCGCCAATCTGATGTGGTGCGCCACACTGGGACTCAACGGCCTGATCAGCGCCGGCGTTCCCCAGGACTGGGCAACCCACATGATCGGACATGAACTCACGGCTCTCAAGGGGCTCGACCACGGAAAAACACTGGCGGTAGTGCTGCCGGCCATGCTTAAAATACGCGCACGGGAAAAGAAAGAAAAGCTTCTGCAGTATGCACAGCGCGTGTGGGGGATTCAAAGCGGTGATGACGAGGCGCGCATCGGAGAGGCCATCGACAAGACGCGTGATTTTTTTGAGAGCATGGGACTTCCCACCCGCCTTTGTGAGTACGGCATCGGTACGGACGTCATCCCGGAAGTTGTCGGACAGCTCAAAGCTCACGGTATGGTGAAGCTCGGTGAAAAAAGAGATGTCACGCCGGAGCTGGTGGAGGAGCTTTTACAGAATTGTCTATAGCAGATCGGGGGGAATCACGATGGACAAAAATTCCGTGGTGCTTATTTCGGGCTGTTCTTCGGGCATCGGGCTGGCCCTGGCGCGTGAATGCGCGTCGCGCGGCTGCCGTGTGTTTGCCACGGCGCGAAAACCGGAGGTTATCGAAAATTTGAAACGAGAAGGCATGGAAACAGCCGCGCTCGATGTCACCAGTCAGGAATCCATCGACGCATGTGTAGCCGGGGTGCTTTCCCAAACCGGGCGGATCGACGTGCTGATCAACAACGCAGGCTATGCGCTCATCGGGCCGATGATCGATCTGTCCGTGGATGATCTGCGGCGCCAGTTTGAAACCAATGTGATCGGCCTTATGGCCCTGACGAAGTCCGTCGTGCCGTATATGCTCAAAGAGCGCTCCGGTCTCGTGGTCAATATCGCCAGCGTGTCGGGAATCTGCGCCACGCCGTTTGCCGGCGCCTACTGCGCGACGAAGGCGGCCGTAAATCTTTTGTCCACATCCCTCCGGATCGAGCTTGCGCCTTTCGGCATCGATGTAATTACGGTTCAGCCCGGCGCGATCAAATCAGATTTCGGCAAAGCAGCCACCGGCACCATCAGGCTGGACAGACAGTCAGTTTATGCGCCGCTGTCGCGCTATGTCGAGGCGCGCGCCATGTCGTCACAGAAAGACCCCACGTCGGCGGAAGAGTTTGCCTCCAGGCTGGTCGATAAGCTGTTTTTAAAAAAAATACCAAAAGTCATCCGTCTGGGAAAATCTTCCACGCAACTGCCTTTGGTGGCCAGCCTGCCCGCAGGCAGTTTTGATAAAATGATGAGCAGGATGTTCGGCCTCGACAAGCTCAAACGCTGAAGTAAGAAAGGAGCGGGGAAATGAAATTTCAATTCGCCCATAACAATTTCAATGTGCTGGATCTCGAAAAAAGCCTGGCCTTTTACCGTGAAGCGCTCGGGCTGCGGGAGGTGCGGCGCCGTGAGGCGGCCGACGGCAGTTTTGTTCTGGTGTTTTTGGGTGACGGCGAAACTTCCCATCAGCTGGAGCTCACCTGGATGAAAGAGCGCCGGGATCCTTACAATTTGGGGGACAATGAATTTCATCTGGCCTTTCGCGTGGACGACTATGATGCGGCTCATGCACTGCACGAAAAAATGGGCTGCATCTGTTTTGAAAACAAGGCGATGGGCATATATTTCATCTGTGACCCGGACGACTACTGGATTGAAATTATACCGCAGAAAAGGTAAGCTCGAAACCTCATATCACAATGTACCGGCTCTTTTATTTTAATTTAAAAAGGCGGGTGAGAGAAAGGAGCGGGACTGATGAAAAAACTTTTTTTCAAGGTAGCTTTTACGGTATTCATCATTTTTACGTTGTCACCGGCGATGGCCGGAGCGGATGTCCAGGTTCGGATAAACATACCTGTGCCGCCGCCGATAGTCTTTCCGGCGCCGCCTCATGTTATCGTCATACCCGAAACAGATGTCTATGCCGTCTCTGATATTGAAACAGATATATTTTTTTACGGCGGCTGGTGGTGGCGTCCCTGGGACGGCCGCTGGTACCGGTCACGTCACTACGACAGGGGATGGGTTTACTACAAGAAAGTACCCCGTTTCTACAAACGGGTGGCGCCCGGTTGGCGGGGCTATTATCACGACCGCCGCTGGCGGGGCCATGAATGGCACTATCGACCTATCCCCCATCACGAAATGGAGAGAAACTGGCGGGGCTGGCAAAAAGACCGCTACTGGGAAAAATCGAACAACTGGGGGGTCCGGGGCATGAAGCGCCCGACGCATCAAAAGACGCCTAAATACAACAAGCCTGCGCCCAAACCTCCCCAAAGCGGCCAGGCCGGCCGCCGACCGGCCGCTCCCGGCGGACCGAGGCAGGGGGACAGGCGCTAGAAGAGACGATACAGCTTCACAGTTTTTTAACATCTGCCGGGCGGCCCGCATGATCACGGGCCGCCCTTTGCATATCACGCATGAGTGAGACATTTCTTTAACCGGCCTGTTCGTCATGATATGGACTGACAATAATTTAACGATTTTCATGGGGCCTTCGGGTTTCGGCACAGCGATGCGCACAGGGAGGGATGATGCACATGAACAGAATTTCTTTTGCCTCTTTTCAAAGCGCCATTTTCTATCTGCTGCTGGCGGCGGTGAGCATATTTCTCGGATATGTTCTCAAGCCTTTCTTTTTCGCCATCTTCTGGGCGGTGCTCATCGCTGCTGTTTTTGCGCCGCTCAACCGCCGGTTCAATCAAAAATTTAAAAGCCCCAATCTCGCCGCGGGCCTTACGCTGATTGCCGTCGTGCTGGCCATAGTCCTGCCGGTCGGCCTGCTGGCAAGTCTGCTGGTGAAAGAGGCCATCGACATTTACTCATCCGTGCATTCATCGTCCGGGCAGTGGATTAAAACCATCGAGGAGACGATTTCCTCTTTAAGCGCACATCCCCTTTTGGCAAGATTGCAGATTGACGAGGCGTTTATTGCCGGGAAGTCCGTCGAAGTCATGAAAGCCGTGTCGGATTTCCTGGTCAGAAATCTTACGGCACTGACGCAAAACACGGTGGTGTTCATCCTGCAGTTTTCCGTCATGCTGTATTGCCTGTATTACTTCCTGCGTGACGGGGACAGCATCATCGATTCCCTGACCGGCCACATGCCGGTCAGCAAAGAACATGTCAATATCTTCATCAATGAATTTTTGACAACGGCCAAGGCGACGCTGAAGTTCACATTTGTGATTGGCGGCATCCAGGGATTTCTGGGCGGGCTGGTTTTCTATATCACAGGTATCGAGCGCGCGCTGGTCTGGGGGGTGCTTATGCTCGGCCTGTCCGTCCTGCCGGCGATAGGCTGTTCGATTATCTGGGCGCCGGCCGGCATTATTCTGCTTATCCAGGGGTATATCTGGCAGGGGCTGACGGTGCTGATTTTCGGCGCGGTGGTCATCAGCAGCGTGGACAACTTGCTCAGGCCGGTGCTTCTGGGCAAGGATATCAAAATGCATTCTCTGTTGATTTT
>JAAYKU010000210.1 GCA_012522275.1 Smithella sp. | reverse complement strand
CGCTACGATGGTTCCTAATGTCTTTTTCATGATCTGTTACCTCCTGTGTTTTGTTGAGGGCCACGGCCCTTGTTTGCTTTATTTGCCTTTATACTAATGAAATTTGCGTGCCAAAGTTTCAAACAAGGGGCAGCATGTTTGTATGTATTGAATATAAAAGGCGAAATGCCTTTCAAGACGCTTGCCGGGAAAAAACAAAACCATCTCTTTTCACATTAACGTTTCATGAAATGTTCAACGCGGTTCGACGAATCTTAAAAAACGCCCCCCTGTTACACCCACAGCGAACAGACATTCCAATATGATGATTTTTTGATCGATGAAAATTTTGCAAGCGCACAATAATAATACCGTCATCCGAAGACCGGTGCAGAAGGCATCTACCCGGGGCACCGCAGGGTCATATCAGTTTATAACTCAATAATTTGGGGAGTATGGAGGCCTGAAGAATGTGTCTTATCTTGTAATACGTTGAATTAACAATGGTTTTGGCGATTGCCCGATTATTATGCAATTCGTAGCAAATGCCCTTTAATCAAGCATTTGGACAAGTTGTCAATAGGCTTATCAACAGGTATCCTAACAATGCTGTTGATTGAGGACGTTGAGGAAAGGTTTCTTTAAAGCAGGGAAAATCGAAGTACCTCATGGAAGCAACGGGGGTCGCTCCGATTTCCGCACCATGCCTAAATGCCAGGCCAAGGCGAAAAGCACTGGCCAGCGATGTAAAAATGTCGCGATCAAAGGGAAGCGGGTGTGTTATCTTCACGGGAGGAAAAGCACGGACGCAAAAACAGACGATCTGCCAAACGCTCAAGAGCGCCTTCCTTCACCTTTTCCCGGATGCGGAGCAGGTCAGTGGAATAAAGCCCCTCTCGGCGCAATACTTCCCCGACAGGCGTTGTCCCGCTATTGTTCATCATGCCAGATAGTGTAATGCAATCTACATTTTGAGACATGAATTCAGAAACAAAGGGAAAGAGCGTGCTAAAAGCTCAAAGAAAATTTTGTGATCATCATGATTGCGAAAGATTTTCCGTCGTTCATTGCCGCGGTAGGTTACATGATAATAAGCACCGGGATATTGAATTCTTAAAGGGCGTGCCATGCTTCAACATCTATATTCAGCAAAACGAAATGTCATGATTAAAGATTTGACCCCGGATGGCCACTTGAAAATCCCCCACCTGTGGCCGGGTCAAAATCCCCCACCTTCAGGTCGGCAGAACGGGTGGTAATTTAGTTTTTTTTCTTTTCTAAAGCAAGTCTTTTAGATGCCTCCTTGAGCCGGTAACTCTTTCCTTCAAATTTCATCAGATGACCGTGGTGCAGCAGACGGTCGAGGATGGCCGAAGCCGCCGCATTGTCGCCGAGAAGCTTTCCCCAGTCCTCAATCGGCCGGTTGGAAGTGATCATCGTGCTTTTCCGGTGGCGATAGCGATCAAGAATCACATCAAGCAGATCTTCGGCGGCAGTCTGCGGCAGACGTTTTTGTAGGAACAGATCATCGATGACTAAAAGATCGGCGCCGCAGAACAGCTTGAACAGTTTTTTGCGTTTTTTGGTTTGCGTGGCTTCAAAGATGTCTTCAAAGAACCCCTGCGCTTCCCGGTAGGCCACCTGATAGCCGGCCTGGATCGCGGCATGGGCAACCGCTTTGGCGATGTGGCTTTTGCCGGTGCCGGGGTGGCCGATTAAAAGCGCATCGGCGGCCTGCTGCACAAACTTCCCGCTGATCAGCTCCAGAATCTCCTGTTTCGGGAGACGGGGATTATAAGACCAGTCAAAATCCTGCATGATCTTCCGTTCATCCAGCCCGGAGCCATGAAAGCGCCGCTCAATCAGGCGTGACTGCCGAAAGTCCAGTTCATCCCCGACAAGCTACGCCAGGACATCCAGAACACTCATGGATCCGTTTTGTTGTGCCTGCAGACACCGGGCCTGCAGGGTCTGGGCCATCCCGTGCAACCGCAGCGTCCGGAGTTGTTTTTCAGTTTCTTCAATCGTCTTCATGCCTTCTCCTTTCATGAATGCGTATGGGGCTGGCGACCCCTGCCGGCCGCGTGGGTTTCAAAAAACAGAGCATAGTCCTGCGGGGACCGGATAAGGCTGTGCTCCTGGGTTAAGTCGTCGGGAAACTTCTCCGGGTTGGTTCTTTTGTCTAAATCCTCAACCAGCCTGCGAATGATCCTGGAGGAAGAAAGCCCCCGTTCAAGAGCTATCCGGGCGACCTGCTCAATATGGGCGGCACAATGCTTGCGGGCCAGCGCGACGATGCCCTGCATACGGCGGTGTCCCTGACGGCCTTCGCCCTCAAACAGTTGTCTGCACAGCTTTCCCGTAAAAGGGCCGATCGCCGCCGCCTGAGCCAATAAATAACATGTCTGTCGGGAAGGGTTGAATATCCGGTCTTTTTCTTCCATCACGACCATGCCCTTGCGGGTGCCTTTGGGATGCCGCCGCAAAACGGTCAGCGTTTGAGGAGCAAGGATTTCAATCTCGTAGTCGTAAATGCGCACCATCACTTTGGTATGCAGCAGGGCGGGCAAGGCGGCGTAATAGCAGTCGTGAACCTGGATGGTGCCGTCATCCTGCACCGTGCGGGTTTCCTGGGTAAAGTAGGCAAAGCTCCTCAATGGCAGAGTCTGGAGAAACGGTTTTTCTTCCTCAAACATCTCCTGGACCTGCCGTTTTGCCCGGCCGTGAATCCGCATGGAAGCCCAGCGTTCCTCCCAGTGCATCAGCCACTGGTTTTGTTCTTCGATACTTTCAAACCGGCGGCCTTTCAGGGCGGTGTCCTGGGTGTGCTGGATTGCGTTTTCCACGCTGCCCTTGCGATCAGGATCGGCCACGCGGGCGGGATCAGCCACAACGCCGTAATGACTCAGGACAGAGGCATAAACCGGGTTTAACTCCGGCTCATAGATATCCGGTTTAATAATCCGGCAATTGAACATATGAATTTCATTATGCGGCATAGGCCACCTTGTGATGTTTGAAGTAGCTTCTGACATGAGCGGGTCTCTTCAGGAGGGTTCTCATGAATGAACGTGTTTTCTTTTCCAGATCCTCACGGTTGCGAACGGGTTTGCCGGAGTGTACTTTTGTCTTGAGATTTCCGTTTAAGTATTCGTCTGGATTGAGTTCTGGCGAATATGAGGGAAGATGGAAAACCTCAATTTGCTCCCGGTGTTCCTCCAACCATTGTTTGACCATTTTACTATGATGAGCCCGAAGATTATCCAAAATCAAAAAAACCTTGCGCTCGGCATCTTTGGTCAGGCGTGTCATGAACTTGATCAAGAGCCGGGAATTCATGGCATCTTCGTACATCATGAAACGCACCTTGCCACCGTTGGTAATGGCCGAAATCATACTGACATGGCTCTTCTTGGCCACCATCCTGATTACCGGGGTCTCTCCCTTCGGAGAAAAACCTCTGACCCGGTTCGCGCCCGTCTGAATCCCCGTTTCATCGCCCCAGTGGATTTCCGCCCCCTCCTGCTTCGCGCGGGAGGCAATGACAGGATAGTCCGTATCCAACCACTTCTTCACCGCCTGAGAGCTCTGCTCATAGGCCCGTTTGACCGGCTTCTGAGGAGTGAAACCCCAACGCTTGAGATACTCTCCAACCGTCCGAATCGGCATCTCGATGCCAAACCGCTGCCGGATCAACAACTTCACGGCGTCCCGCGTCCACAGCGCAAAGGGAAGCTTCATCTGGTCCGGCGTCTTATCGATCAACGCTTTACGCAGCTCCGACTCCTGTTCAGCCGAAAGCGTCCGATGTTCTCCGGGGCGGCGGCCCCGTCTTCCTGGCTTGATGGCCTTGCTACCCTCCTTCTTGTAGCTTTGCCATACCGTGCTGGAACAACCGGCACTGATCCCAAGTCCTGCCGCCACTACTGCGTTCTTTACTCCTTGCTTCCGAAGTCGAATAACTTGCTTCCGAATCTCATATTGCGTCTGGGGACTGTGTCTGCGTGCATCTGTTTTTTCCATGCAGACCGTATATCACAACTTAACCAATTTTCATATGTTTATTTGCCGT
>JAAYKU010000023.1 GCA_012522275.1 Smithella sp. | reverse complement strand
TATTTTAACTGATTTGATGCAAGAAATTTCTTGCACCGGTGCCGTCCTGAACCGCCGCGGTGGATAGTTCATGAAAATTTTGCTCATGGATTAGAAAAAATGATCATTGGCGTGCAGGATTCAGGTACAAAGCTCAGCTCCAACGGCACATATGGATGGACAAAGCGTATCGGCGGCACAGGCAATGACAAGGCATCGGCATCAGGCATTGCCGTCGATACGTCCGGCAATGTCTATATTGCAGGCAGCTTTTGGGGTGAGTTCGATTTTGCGGATGATTTTAGTGGCCATTCGGATCTCAAAACTTCCGCCGACATGTACAATGCGTTTGTCACAAAGCTCAGCCCCAGCGGCGATTATTTCTGGACGAAGCGCATCGGCGGCGCAGGCAATGACGGGGCATCAGGTATTACCGTTGATGCCCATGATAATGTTTATGTTGCCGGCTATTTTAGTGAATCTGTCAATTTCGCGGCCGATTTTGGCGGTACAAGTAACAAAACCTCCCTCGGAAATACAGATATCTTTGTCACGAAGATCGATGCCAACGGCACATATGGATGGACAAAGCGTATCGGCGGCGCAGACAATGACAAGGCATCAGGTATTGCCGTCGATGCCGATGATAATGTCTATATTGCAGGCAGCTTTCGGGGTGGGTTCGATTTTGCGGATGATTTTGCAGGCGAACCCGATCAGGGGGCTTCCCATGGAGACGAGGACATCTTCATCACCATGCTCACAGCCGATGGTGACTACGGCTGGAGCCGGCGCATGGGCGGCGCAGGTGCTGACACGGCCCGCGCCGTGGCTGTGGATTCATCGGGGGGCATCTACGTAACGGGTTATTTTGAACAGACGGTTGATTTCAGAGCTGATTTTGGCGGGAACAATACAAAAACTTCCGCCGGCAACCAGGATATTTTTATTACAAAGGTCAGTCCGGATGGCACTTACGCCTGGACGCGGCGCATGGGCGGTGTGGATGATGACTATGGCCTGGGGATCACCGTGAATCAGGCGGATGTCGTGTACATGACAGGCTTCTTTACGGGCAGCGTCAATTTCGGCTCTGATTTCGGAAAGAGCGATTTTAAACGTTCCACCGGCCAGACGGATGTGTTTTTGACAAAGATCACTCCCTAGAAAACCGGCGCGCCACCCGGCTACCAATAATATTTAAGCGGCGTGGCGGCAGGCGGGCGGGCGGTCCTCAATCTTCTTTTCGTGCCTTCATCTGTCTTCTTGAGGCGTCGAGTTCCATTTTACGCAGGCGCACGTTGTGCGGCGTGACTTCCACCAGTTCATCCCCGGCGATAAATTCAATCGCCTGATCCAGTGACAAAATGCGCGGCGGCCGTAAAATGACCGTGGCGTCCGCGTTGGACGCACGCATGTTGGTGAGTTTTTTTTCCTTGACGATGTTGACAATCAGATCCTGCGGACGGTTGCGCTCGCCCACGATCATGCCGGCGTAAACTTCCGTGCCGATGTCCACGAGCATTTCGCCGCGGTCCTCCATCGCGTAGCTGGCATAGGCTGTCACCCTGCCCGTACGGTCGGCCACCAGCGCGCCCGTGCTGCGCTGGGGGATGGAGCCGAACCACGGTGCGTAATCCTCCAGTAGGGAATTCATCACGCCGCCCCCTTTGGTGTCGGTGAGAAACTGGCTGCGAAAGCCGATGAGTCCCCGCGAGGGAATGAGAAATTCCATGCTGACCCGAGAGCTGCCTTTATTGATCAGACTTTCGAGCCTCCCTTTGCGGCCGGAGAGCTTCTCTGTAATACGGCCGACGAACTCTTCGGGAATGTCGATAAACAGGCGCTCCACCGGCTCGTAGATTTTTCCGTCCACTTTTTTCGTGATGACCTGCGGCTTGGAGACGGTCATTTCGAAGCCCTCACGCCGCATCGTTTCGATCAGCACGGCCATCTGCAGCTCACCGCGGCCGCACACCTCAAATGCATCGGTGCGCGCCAGTTTTCTGATGCGCACGGCCACATTGCGCAAGGCCTCCTTTTCCAGCCGCTCCAGCAGGTGGCGCGAGGTCAGATACTTGCCATCCCTTCCCGCAAAAGGACCGTCATTGACATAAAAGACCATGGAAACGGTAGGTTCATCGACAACCAGGCGGGGCAGGGCTTCGGGATTGGCAGCCGACGAGATTGTGTCGCCTATCTTCACCCCGTCCACGCCGGCCAGCGCGATGATGTCGCCCGCCTCGGCCTGGGCAGTCGGCTTTTTGGTAAGGCCGTAAAAAGAGTAGAGTGCGGAGAGTTTCACGCCGCCATGATTGCCGTTTGCGGCGCAAAGCGTATAGGTGCCGTTCATCTCCAGTTTTCCCGCCTGGAGGCGCCCTACCGCGATCTGGCCGACATAAGGGTCATAATCCAGATTCGTCACCAGAAATTGTACGTTGGCCTCATCATTGCCTGTGGGAGGCGGGATGGTGTCGATGATCGCCTGTAAAAGAGGTTCGAGGTTCGAGCTGCCGTCCCCCTGCTTTTTGTGGCTGACGCCGGTTTTGGCATTGGTGTATAAAACCGGAAATTCTATCTGATGTTCACGTGCGTCCAGGTCGATGAAAAGATCGTATGTTTCTGAAATGACTTCCGCTATGCGCGCGTCGGGGCGGTCGATTTTATTGATGACCAAAATGACGGGCAGATCTCTCTCCAGAGCTTTTTTGAGCACAAACCGCGTCTGCGGCAGCGGGCCTTCGCTGGCATCGACCAGCAGGATCGCGCCGTCCACCATATTGAGGCTGCGTTCAACTTCCCCGCCGAAATCTGCGTGGCCGGGCGTATCCACGATATTGATTTTTACGCCCTTGTACTCCACGGCCGTGTTTTTGGCCGCGATGGTGATGCCGCGCTCCTTTTCCAGCGCCATGGAGTCCATCACCCGGTCCTCCACCTCGCGGCGGGCGCGAAAAGCCCCCGTCTGCTTGAGCATGGAGTTGAGTAAAGTGGTCTTGCCATGGTCAACGTGTGCGATGATGGCGACGTTTCTGATATGTTCTTTTTTCATAACACTCTTTTCTTTTAGCAGGCCCTGCTTTGGAAAACCTTTTTTCGAGATAATTGTCCCGTGGCGGCACTTTGAATCCGGCTGCGAGGGGCAAAGCGACGGGAAAACTGTGGATTTCACACTGCTTGCGGCATGGGCGGTTCCGGCGGCTTGAACCCGGGCCGGGATGATTTTTAAGACAGCTCCCGCAGAGCGGGCCTTCCATAGCAAAATTGTTTTTATTTAACCAGTTATTTTTTAGCGCCTTTTCGGATTTTGTCCGTAAACGATCATCCACAGTCTCAGGCACGAAAAAAGGATTTCCAACTTTGTTTCGAGATGACAACGTGCCCAGGCAACTGTTTTCCATGAGCTGCAAGCTTCATGCTGTTCACCATCCACCAGCCCTTTAATCTTCCAAGTCGTCCAAATTTCTCGGACTTACCCGCGCTCTTTACAAACGCTGCGGCAATCACTATACTTACTGGAGCTTCAACAATAACGGCTAAAAAGGCGGCGGTGATGACCTACATAAAGATTGATTTCGGGAATATTTTTGAAGACGAGCTTCAAAAGGCGGTGGATGAAGTTTTTCATCTGGTGCGCCCGTCTTTCAAAAAATACGAATACATGTGGCGTCCGAACATTGATGTGTATGAATCAGCCGATGAGGTCATTGTGCTGGCGGATATGGCGGGCCTCAGCAAGGAGGAATTGCACGTCGAGGCGGACCGCGACAGTGTCACAATAGCGGGTATTCGCAAGACGACGGGACTTTTGCAAAACGGGCGCTACTGCCAGGCGGAAATTCCGTACGGCTATTTTGAAAGGAGCGTCAGTCTGCCCGCGCCGGTGGACGCCGCCGGTGCTTCCGCATCATACACGGACGGCATTCTGGCCGTGAGGCTGACAAAGCTGCCGGCGCACAAACCGCTTCGTGTATCCGTATTCCCGGCAAAATAGCCCGCCGGATTTCAATAACAGGAGGTTATTATGGCTCAGCAAAACGGGTCTGAAAATAAAAACGCTTTGAATATACCGGAAGTGATTCCGATACTTCCGCTTCAGAATGTACTGGTGTTTCCCAAAACAATGATCCCCCTGGAGGTGACGGGCAGCGCTTCCGTGCTGGTGGATGAGGCCATGACAAAAGATCGTCTGGTGGGGCTTATCATGGCGAAAAATGATCCGGAATCCCCTCAGAAGTACAAGAAAGACGACCTGCACGCGGTGGGCACCTGTGCGATGATCATGAAGATGGCCAAGACCTCGGAGCACAACACGCAGCTGCTTCTGCAGGGTGTCAGCCGTTTTTCCGTCGAGGAGATAATCGAAGGCAAGCCGTATCAGCAGGCGCGCATCAATGTGATTGAAGAAAAAGAAGCCAGAGATATTGAGACGGAAGCGCTGGTGTCCAATCTGCTTTCGCTTTTTGATAAAATCCTGAAGCTCTCACCTTTTCTGCCGCCGGAATTCGGCCCGATGGCCAAGTCGATTACCGATGCGGGCACACTGGCCGATCTGATTGCCTCGATCATCAACGCGCCGGTGGAAGAAAAGCAGAAAATTCTGGATATCGCCGATGTCAAGCAGCGTCTGAAAGAACTGACGCGCATGGTCAATCATCAGATGGAAGTGCTGGAACTGGGAAACAAAATCCAGACCAAGGTCAAAGACGACATCGACAAGAGCCAGCGTGAATACTACCTGCGCCAGCAGCTCAAAGCCATCAAACAGGAGCTGGGGGAGGCGGACGAAAATGCCGTGGAAACGGACGAGTACCGCACAAAGATAGAGGAGAAAAATCTTCCCGACGAGGCGAAAAAAGAGGCCCTCAGGGAACTGGAACGGTTGTCGCGCATGCACCCGTCATCGGCAGAATATACGGTTTCGTCAACTTATCTCGACTGGGTGACGGCGCTGCCGTGGCATGACGCCACCGAGGACAATCTGGACATAGCGCTCGCGCGCAGGATTTTGGACGAGGATCATTACGGTCTGGCCAAACCGAAAAAGCGCATCATCGAGTATCTGGCCGTGCGCAAGCTCAAGCCTGATTCCAAAGGCCCGATTCTCTGTTTTGCCGGCCCTCCGGGGACGGGGAAAACTTCGCTGGGACAGTCGATCGCCCGCGCGCTGGGGCGCAAATTCTGGCGTATCGCACTGGGCGGAGTGCGCGATGAGGCGGAAATCCGCGGGCATCGCCGTACTTACATCGGCGCTCTGCCGGGCCGGATTATCCAGGGGCTGAGGCGCGCGGAATCGAACAACCCTGTTTTCATGCTCGATGAAATCGACAAGCTGGGCAGCGATTTTCGCGGCGACCCCTCCTCTGCTCTTTTAGAGGTTCTGGACCCGCAGCAGAACAACTCTTTCACCGACCATTATCTGGACGTACCGTTCGATTTGTCGAAAGTTTTGTTTATCGCCACGGCCAATATGCTCGAGACCATTCCTCCCGCGCTTCTGGACCGCATGGAAGTGATTGAACTGAGCGGATACACGCAGGAGGAAAAGGTGAAGATCGCTGAAAAATACCTGATCCCGCGGCAGCTCAAGGAAAACGGCCTGACTGCAGGGCAGTTCAAGCTGACGCAGCGGGCGCTTTCCGCCATCATTACCGGTTACACCCGTGAGGCGGGCGTGCGCAATCTGGAGCGCGAAATCGCCGGCGCCTGCCGCGGCGTGGCGGCGCAGATCGCTGAAGGGAGCATTAAGTCCAAAACGGTGACGGAAAAAGATATTCACAAGTATCTGGGCGCGCCGCGTGTTCCAACGGATATCGATGCGCGCATTACCAGGCCGGGTATTGCCATCGGGCTTGCCTGGACACCGGTGGGGGGCGACGTCCTGTTTGTCGAGGCCACGGCCATGCAGGGGAAAAAAGGTCTGACGCTTACCGGGCAGTTAGGCGATGTCATGAAAGAATCCGCGGCGGCGGCGTTGTCCTTCATTCGCACCAACGCCCGTGAGCTGGGCGTGAACCCTGAATTTTTTGACGACAGCGACATTCATATCCATGTGCCGGCGGGCGCAACGCCCAAGGACGGTCCTTCGGCGGGCGTCACGATGCTCGCGGCGCTCACCTCGCTTTTGACGGGCCGCAAGGTGAAAAAGCAACTGGCGATGACCGGTGAAATCACGCTGCGCGGCGCGGTCCTGCCTGTGGGCGGCATCAAGGAAAAGGTGCTTGCGGCTTACCGTGCGGGAATAAAAACCGTCATCCTGCCCGAATGGAACAGGAAAGACCTGGAGGACATTCCGGCGGATGTGCAAAAAAAGATGGCCTTTCATTTTGTGAGCGATATGATGGATGTTTTGAAGCTGACGCTCGAGCCGGCCAAAGAAAAACCGGCGGTTAAAAAAACGGTGAAATCTCAGGGCGCAAAGCCCTCGGCGAAGAAAACGGCAAAGACCGCCAACGGAAAAGTCGCGGCGCAACCGGTGAAAGGAGACTCAAAAAAAGGCACAGCGGCGTTTACGAAAAAACAGTAGCCGCCCACAAAGACAAATTGAAAGAAGATCAGAGGCTTCAACGACTTGCAGGGTGACGAACTCGTTCGACATGCGATTTGTCCTTCAGCCTTTGTCCTTTATCCTTTCGCCGGTGAGTCGCGGCCGTCCGGAGATGGAGGGAGCTCTTGCACGGCACAAACACAAAACCCAAAGTTGTCATCATCGGCGCCGGCTTCGGCGGGCTGTGGGCTGCGCGCGCACTAGCCGGGCAGCCGGTTGACGTCACCGTCGTTGACCGCAACAATTATCACACCTTCCTGGCACTTTTGTACCAGGTGGCCGCCGCGGAGCTTTCCGCGGAGGACATTGCCTATCCGGTACGCAGCATTTTCAGAAAAAACCGCAACATTCAATTCATGCTGGCGCATGCCCAACGCATCGATCTTGCGAATAAGCGTCTCGAGACGGACAACGGGAAGCTCGACTATGATTACCTGATTGTCGCTACAGGCAGCGTTAGTGCGACCTTCGGCGTGGAGGGAGTCGAAGAGCATTCCTATTTCCTGAAAACGTTGGAGGAGGCGGTCGCGCTCAAAAATCATATCATTTGCTGTTTCGAGGCCGCCTCGCGCGAGGTGGACGAAGATAAAATAAAGGAACTGCTCACCTTCGTGATCGTGGGGGGAGGGGCTACCGGTGTGGAATACGCGGGAGCTCTTTCCGAGTTGATTCACGGCCCTCTGGTCAGGGACTATCCGGGTATTGATTTTTCACAGGTGCGGATAATTTTACTGGAGGCGGCCGGGCATCTGGTGGCGGCCATGCCGGAAAACCTGCGCGACTATACCGCAGGCAGGCTCGGGCGCATGGGGATTGACGTGCGGCTGAAAACGACGGTTGCCGAAGTCACGCCGGATAAGGTGATTGTGCGCACTCAAAGCGAAAAGCCCCGGTCGTCGCCGGCCGGCTTTATCGAAACCAAAACCGTGGTCTGGACCGCGGGTGTCCGCGGTGAAGAGCTGCCGGATGCGTCGGGTATTGTTGTCGCACGAAACGGGTGCGTGCCGGTGACGCCTACACTGCAGGCCGCAGGTCACCCGGATGTTTATGTCATCGGCGATCTGGCCGCCATCTCGGAAGAGGGTCTCATTTTGCCGATGGTGGCGCAAGTTGCCATGCAATCCGGGGCGCAGGCGGCAAAAAACATTGTGTTTCAGCTTTCAGGCAAACAACCGCAAAGATTTTGCTACCGTGACCGCGGCTCGATGATCGCCATCGGCCGCAAGGCGGCAGGCGTGGCGATCGGCAGACGGACCTTTCGGGGTTTTGTCGCCTGGATCATGTGGCTGGTTATTCATCTTGCCAACCTCATCGGTTTCCGCAACCGTCTCATGGTGCTGACCAACTGGGCGTGGGACTACCTGCTTTACGAGCGAGCGGTGCGCTTTGTGTTCCCCTCGACCATGCCCGCCGATTCGCGTCTGCGCTCCTGCGCCCGTGCCTTTCCGGAAGAAAAGATATAAGAAACTCAAACGTAATTATCTTCCGCCGAAGATCTTCATCATCATTTCCAGATCGCCTCTCACTTTGTATTTTTGCTCCAGAAACATCTTTTGGCCGTCGGCTTTGCGCGTGATGATGTCCATCCACAGATCAAAGTCCGTGTCTATGGCAATATCCGGATTTTCATCCCCGCCTGTCTGTGCCTGGGCACGACCCTTTTCGATACGGAAAAGGCACGATTCGTTTATCGCGCCGGTGAAGTTGAATTGCAGAAGAACTTTTTTGTCTCTCGCCGCTTTCGCGTTGATGCCGAAGGGAAACATGAACATGAAGTCTTCCATGCTCTGCGGCCGCGGGACCATTTTACGGCGATCATATTCTCCGGGCGTCACGCCCTCGGTAATGCATGTTTTCCAGTAGATATTGCCCATTTTACGAAAAGTCTTCGCGCTGCCCAGTGAACGAGTGATCCGCTCCATTGTTTCCGGCGCGATTTTCATGTTTTTTACCAGTTCACGGCCGGCCTGTCTGGTGGCCTCCAGTACATCGCGGGATTTGGCGGCCAGTTGCGGGGCGGAAAGAAGTGACGCCCCGGCGCGGCAGATAACCGCCACCGGCTGTGAATTCTTATCGCGCGTCCGCTCGAAAAATTCCCGCATGGCGTCGAATTCGGACATTTCAGGAAAGCCGCAAACGCTCAGCAGCACGCTCGCCGGAGTCTTAAAACGCATGGGATGATAAGTGTTTCCGTCTTCGTCCTCTTCAAAAAAAGGAAGGGCCGCCGGAAGCGTGCGCTCCATGAAGGCGGCCATCGCCGCGTTGAGTGTGTGAAAATAAAGAGGCGAGGCGTAGATGACCAGATCCGAGGCAAGAAATTTCGGAAAGAGCTCCTCGGTCATGTCATCTTTGTGGACGCATCTGCCCGGCGTTTTGGTCCAGCAGGTAAAGCAGCCGATACAGTTGCGGATTTTCCTGGTGCGCAGATTGATAATCTCGACATCCGCGCCCGCGTCTTTCATCCCTTCGGTGAGGTGATTGAGCATCAAAGTGGTATAGCTTTCCCCGTCGGCGCGCGCGCCGGAATTCAGTGCGAGTACTTTCATAAAATTCTCCTTTTTCAAGTTTTAAAATATTTTTTCAGTTTACTGTTTTTACGGATATTCATGGGATTCAAAAGGGGCGGCATGGCGCTTTGCGGCGCCTCGGAAACACAAAGCTGCCCGAGGCGATAGACAAACGCTTTTGCACTTGTTTTATCCGCAAGGCGCATAAAATAGCAGGCGGCGCTGACAAACAGGTCCCGGGGGAAAATGCCGCGGATGTCTCCGAAGCCGGCCTTGCGCAAACCGTCACGGATGATGGTCGCGCAGTTACGCGTCAGTATGTTAAAGGCCGGATACGCGCCCGGCTTTTTCGGGTCTGCTCTGGTGCTTGTGATTTTTTCGAGCTCCTCATGGAAAATCTGTGAAAGTATTTGCGTGTCGAGTCCGGTCACTCTCAGGACGTGGATGGTGCGCATGAAGCGTCTGCCGAACTTGTCGTAGTACGGCTTTGCCGGATTGTCCGTGTTGTAGCCTCCCGTTTGCGGGTGCGGCGCGAATTCGCCCAGTGCCGGCCGGTAAAAATATTCCTCGTGCCTGAGGAGTTCGTTTTCGTTCATCAGATGCGAGAAGTTGAAAATCTCTCCGTTGACATTGACGGCCAGATGTCCCAGAAAAGACGTCCGATACTTGACAAGCCTTTCGTTGAAGTAAAGATCGACGAACGCTTCTTCCGGACCCGGATCGTCGGGCCAGATGATGACAATCGGCCTGAGCGTTTCATAATCCGTCTGGGCAAGTCTGCGGGCGCACACCCGCCGGCCGCTGAAATGCTTTATATATCCCCTCCAGATGATTTCATCTTCCAGATACTTACGGCCCGCCTCTCCCAGAAGGCAGGGGCGGCCGTCTTCGAGGGTCAGAATCCCTTTGAGGGCGCCGTCTTCCATGAGCATATTTAGGCACAACGCCGCGTTAAAATAAAGCGGCATCTCGCATGAAAAGATGGCGTCTCCGGCGCATCTCGGTTGATGAGTCCAGTCCCGCAACGCGACTGCAGCGATCGGCGGGTGGAAATTGTGTTGCCGTAAACACAAAAAACGGCTAAGGGGAGGCATCGAAAAATACGCAGGAGATGAAGTTATGACGAGATTTGCCGTTATGTGGCTGATTTTTCTTTTCACGGCAGGCACTGTCTGCGCGGCTGAACCTGCCGCCGCCCTTTCGGATCACAAAGATGGCGGCCGCTGTCTGTATCTGTACGCCCATGAAGTTTCCCATCCTGTTTACGGCAAGGAAAACGCCAATGACTATTTGCGTGTGATCAGCAAAGATGATGATAAAATGACTTTTCAGATGACGACGATTGCCGACGAATATCATGAGTGTCTGATCATGGGCGACGCGCAAAGGACCGGACGGGACAGTTATGAATACCGGGAAAACTCCTGCCGCCTGACTTTTGTTTTCGGTCCCGGCGAGGTGAAGCTCGCCGCGCAGGGCGCTCAGGGTGACTTTTGCCGCTGCGCCGATCTGCGCGCCGGCCACGGCTGCGGCTACAACACACTGATCCGGTCCGCCGCCTATGGAAAAGAAAAGACAAAAGCGCAGGCGGCCCCGTAACAGGGCCGCCTGGAGTCTATCCCAGGATGCCGATGAGCACACCGCCGGCGATCGCCGCGCCGATGGCTCCGGCGACGTTGGGCCCCATCGCGTGCATCAGCAGAAAGTTCTTTTTGTTTTCCTGCTGCCCCATAATCTGGACCACCCGTGCGGACATGGGCACGGCCGACACACCCGCCGCGCCGATCATCGGGTTTATCTTTTCCTTCAAAAACAGGTTCATGAATTTCGCCAGCAGGACGCCGGCCGCCGCTGCGCTGGCAAATGAAATCACCCCCAGCAGCAAAATAAGCAGCGTTTTGACCTGAAGGAAGTTTTCCGCCACCATGGTCCCGCCGATGGAGAGCGTCAGAATAATTGTCATCACATCGATAAAGACAGTCTGCGCCGTGTTGCTGAGGCGATCTACCACGCCGCTTTCACGAAAAAGATTTCCCAGCATGAAGCAGCCGATCAGGGGGGCGGAGGCGGGAACGCAGAGGATCACGACAACCGCGGTGACCAGCGGAAACAGGATTTTTTCGAGTTTAGAAACGGGCCGGAGCGTCGGTTTCATGTAAATCGCACGCTCTTTTTTTGTGGTCAGCAGTTTGATGACCGGCGGCAGAATCAGCGGCACCAGGGCCATATAGGAATAGCAGGCCACGGCCGTCGCGCCGATAATATGCGGCGCCAGCTGCGCCGTCACATAAATCGTCGTCGGCCCCTCCGCTCCTCCGATAATGCCGATCGAGGCGGCTTCGTTGAAGGAAAAACCGAACAGCAGGGAAAGGAAAAAAGCAAAGTAAACGCCGAACTGAGCGGCTGCGCCCAAAAGCAGCGTTTTAGGGTTGGCGAGCATGGGGCCGAAGTCCGTCAGTGCACCGAGGCACAAGAAAATAAGAGGCGGGAGAATCTGCCACATGATCCCGAAGGAAAAGAAGATCGCCAGCAGGCCGAGCGGTTTTGTCGGAATTTCCGCCTGGTTGGTCTGCTGCTGGGTGACGACAACGGCGATGACGTCTCCGGCTTCGACGTGCTGCCCTTCCTTGACCGTGATTTTCTTGACCCGCCCGAAAACGGGCGCGCTTACGGCTTCGCCGTCTGTTTGTGCGATGGCCGTATCTTTGCTGAAAACGGCCCCCTCGGACAAGGCGATGTGACTGATGATCCCCGGCTGTTTGGCTTTGATTTCATGCTCATAGTCCATCAGCCCTCCCACGGGCAAATTGACGAGCATAACCGCGAAGCCGATGGGCAGCAAAAGAAGAGGCTCCATCTTTTTGCCGATCGCCAGATAAATCAAAACACTGCCGATAATAAGCATGACAGCATTTCCCCAGGTAAAAAACTGAAAGCCTGTTTCTAAAAAGCCGAACACGTCGAGTCCTCCATTAAAATAGTAATCAGGTTAATAAACCTGTTAGTTTTTAAGCACAGTGCGTCAGAGACTTGTACGCATCTTTTGTGCCGGATGTTCCGATAGTTATTGGAGCGAAGATCAAACAGTATTTAAAGTACACACTATTTATTCATAAATTTTGTTATTTTTTCCGTGACGACTTTGGTTACCCAGATGGTGAACCAGAGGACCACCAGTAGTAAAAAGACGACGCCGAGTCCGCCTCCGGAGATTTTTAAAGCTAAAGCCATGTCCGTCATAACATTATTCCTTTCCTTAATGATTTTGTTCGAGTCGTTTTTCTTTACCCTATGGTTGCCCTGTGGAGTTTTCGGCCCCCGGCCTGGCAAGCCCGCGGACGATCTGCGAACGGATAATACGCGGCAGGATCATATGGTGATGCGGGCAGATGGAGCGCGGGTTCTGATAGCAGCAGTTGGCAAAGCCCACCAGATAGTCGCGCAGTTCATGGAAACGCACGATTTCATCGACAAAGCCTTTCTTCGCACAATATACAGGCCCTGACGTCTCGTCATAGTGCTTGACCATTTCGTTCATTTTGCCGATGACCGGCCCCAGCGGCCGGCCCGCGTCTTTTTCCTTTACCAGTCTGCGCGCGTAGCTGGCGGCGGCGGCTGTTTCTCCATGCATGACGTTGATTTCCGTGGTCGCCGTGCCCAGTGAAAAGGCGTTGTTGTTGTTGGCGGTAGGCCCGCCCAGTACGTAGTGCGCGGCCGCCGTGCCTTTGCGCAAAACGACCAGTATCATCGGCAGACGCGAGTTTTCAATAGAATAAATCAGCGACTGGCCCAGGCCGAGCAGTTCCGCCTTTTCGGCCGTGTCGCCTACGTCGATGCCGGAGGTGTCCTGAAACCAGATCAGCGGTACCTTGTCGCGTGAGCACAGTGTGACAAACTCGTTCATCTTGATGAGCCCCTGGCGGTAGAGTTTGCCGCCTACGGCCATATACTCGTTGGTGTACTCCGGATAATTGGGGAAGGCGCCCTGGCGGTTGCCGACGACGCCCATCAGATAACCGTCCACCTTGACCAGGCCGCAGTACATTTCCGGTCCGTAGTCGGGGCGAAATTCCATGTGCTCCGAGGAGTCCACCAGGCGAGCCAGCACCTGCTCAAAATCATAAACGCGTTTTTTATTGACCGGAATGATCGAGGCGATTTCCGACGGAGGATAGGCGGGGCCGGCCGGCTCGGCCACGCGGAAAAAGCGCGGCCTGTAAGCGGGCAGATCGTCCATATAGTCTTTGATGGCGTCGAGCACCTGCGTTTCCTCGTCAAAGACCGCACGGAAAAAACCCGTGACATCGTAATGTATTTTCACACTGCCCGGCGGCACGGATTTGAAATGACGGGTGGCGTCGATGAGCTCTTCGGCGCCCGCCTCATCAAAAAAACCTTTGGGGGACATGCCGCTGACAATGCCTCCGCCGCCTACGGCCATATTGGCTTTTTTGTGCGCCAGTAAAATTGTCGGGCTGATCGACTGATAGCCGCCGCCGGCGGGATTGGTGCCGTAAATACCCGCGATAATCGGAACGCCCATCTGCTCGAGCTCGGCGTGGCGGAAAAAGCAGGTGCCCTGTCCGCGCCGGTTGGCGTACATCTTCTCCTGCTCGGGCAGTTTCACGCCGGAGCAGTTTACCAGCCACACCAGCGGAATGTTCAGGATTTTAGCAATATCCGTGACGCGCAGGTTATTGTCCGGCTGTCCGGCAATCCACGCTCCCGCCATCCATTTATTGTTGAAGCCGATAAGCGCGCACCATTTGCCGCGGATGCGGGCCAGGCCGTCCACCACGCCGGTGCTGCCGGACTCTTCATTTTCCGGATCGAAAATACTGTGCAGTGGACGGAAAGTGCCGGGGTCAACCAGGTATTCGATGCGCTCCCAGACGCTCATCTCGCCCCGGTTATGAAGTGTTTCAAGAGAGATGCCGACGTTTTTGATCCGCTCCACCTCAGCATCGACGCTCTTCATGATCTGTTCGAGCTCGGCGCGGTTGGTCTGCATGCTTTCGATCTGTCTGGGGGAAAGAGCCTTGCCCAGCGGGTCCATTTTTTCAAAATATCGCTTCATGGATTGCTCCTCATGATTGATGCCCCTCCCTCGCGCATTTTCCCATGCGGAGGGAGGGTATGTTTCAAAGACAAGAAGGGGTGTTGCCCGCCTACACGCGGTTGGGTGCAAATCCCATCTGCGCGTTGGCGACGATCATCGTGTGCATGTTTGATGTGCCTTCCAGCGTTTCAAACTGCTTCGAGTCGCGAAGGAAGCGGCCGCAGGGATATTCGTCGGAATAACCGAACGACCCGTAGAGCTTCATCGCTTCGTTGGCGTCATGGACGACAACTTTTGCACTGTAGAGTTTGGACATGGAGGTTTCCAGCACATTGGGAAGCCCTTTATCCTTGAGCCAGGCGGCGCGATAGACCAGGTACGCCAGCGTGTCGTGGCCTAGTTTCATATCCGCCACCTGCTGCTGGATGAGCTGGTAGCGGCCGATCTGTTTGCCGAACTGGGAGCGCTCGGTCGCATAGCGCGAGCAGGCTTCCAGTATCGCCCCGGAAAGCCCCAGGGCGCCCGCCGAGCAGCCCAGTCTTGTGGCGTTGAGCTGCGTCATGCAGATCTGAAAGCCGCGGTTGAGTTTGCCCAGCAGGAGGTTTTTGGGGACCTTGACATCTTCGAAGGTGATTTCCGCCGTATCGGAGGCCCACAGGCCTACTTTTTCGTTGATCTTCCGGCGCGTGATGCCCGGAAGGGAATAATCCATGATAAAGCAGCTCACGCCGCTGGCGCCCGCGTCCTTGTCGGTTTTGACGTACAACAGGCCGTGATGGCAGATCGACCCGTTGGTGATCCACATCTTGTTGCCGTTTAGCAGGTAGTGGTCGCCCTTGTCCACGGCCAGGCATTTCATCGCGGCCACGTCGGAGCCGACATCCGGTTCCGTCATGGCGAAGCTGCCGATGTATTCTCCGGAGACTAATTTAGGGATATAATGCTCTTTTTGTTCTTCCGTGCCGAATTTCTGAATGGTGAGCGCCGGCCCCCAGCACTGCATGTTGAAGGCCATGCGCCAGGAGGTATGTACTTTGGCCACCTGCTCGATCGCCAGCGCGCCTTCCAGAAATCCCATGCCGTTGCCGCCGTATTTTTCGTCGATGCAGAAGCCGAAAAATCCCAACTCCGCCATCTTGTCATAGATTTCTTTGCGCCAGAAGTGATTTTTCTCATCTTCTTCGACATACGGCGCGATTTCCTTTTCGGCGAAACTCTTCGCCGTCTCCTGAATCATTCTTTGTTCCTCTGTTAAGGCAAAATCCATATTAGTTTCCTCCCGGATTGTTATTGTGTCTGGATTCCCGCCTTTGCGGGAAGGGCCAGGGCAGTCAAAACAGTTTGATCCGGCATGTTCTGCGTGAGCCGGGTTTTCCTGCCGTGTTATTTCCTTTCAATTACCATGCAAATTCCTTGCCCGCCGCCGCCGCAGATTGTTTCCAGTGCGAAGCGCGCGTCGCTGCGCTGCATTTCGCCCAACAGTGTGACCAGACGCATGGTACCTGTGGCGCCGATGGGATGGCCCAGGGATATGCCGGAGCCGTTGACGTTGACTTTGGCGTCCATCTGCTCGTCGGAAAGCCCGGCCAGGCGTGAATCCGCCAGGCACTGCACGGCAAACGCCTCCTGAACTTCGATAAGGTCCATATCGTCTATGGTCCGGCCGATTTTTTTGAGCGCCTTTTCCACCGCGGCCGGAACCGCGGGGTAGGTAAGCGTAGGATCGGTGGCCGCCACCGCGCAGGAGCGGTAGTAGGCCAGCGGCTTGATGCCCAGTTCCCTGGCTTTCTTTTCCGAGGCGAGAATCACGACGGCGGCGCCGTCGTTTTCAGACGAAGAGTTGCCGGCCGTACAAACCCCGCCTTCGTAAACCGGCTTGAGTCTGGCCAGGCGCTCCAGGGTGGTGTCTTTGCGGGGACCTTCATCCGTGCTGAAATAAATGTCCTGGCCGCTTTTATCCTTACCGGTGAGTACAGGGACGATTTCGTCTTTGAACTTGCCCGCCTCCTGCGCCGCCAGCGCGCGCTGGTGTGATCTGAGCGCCCAGCGGTCCGCCTCTTCGCGGGTGATTTTTTCATTTCTGGCCGCCGCCTCCGCCCAGGTCATCATCGAGCTGAGTTCTCCGTAGCGCCAGATAGGCTGGCTCATCACGCGGCCGCGCTGGATGCGGTCGTACAGCGGGATGCCCCACATGGCGAGTGCGCCGTGGCCGCGTGGCATGAAGCCGTATTTTTCGTGGCTTTTTCCACCCAGGCCCCATTTGATGTCGCCGGGGATGTACAGCTCCCCCTGGCTCATCGATTCCATGCCGCCGGCGATGACAATGTCGGCGTTGCCGGTTTGTATCTGCAGCGCCCCGTAATAGATACTCTCCAGTCCCGAACAGCAGCGCCGGTCGATCATGCCGCCCGGTACTGTGTCGGGCCAGTCGGCGTCCAGCACGGCCATGCGCGCGCCGTTGGCGCACTCGCCGTTTTGGTAGGCGGACGCCATGATGACATCATCCACCTGAGCCGGCTCAATGCCCGCTTTTTTGACTGCCGCCTTGAGTACCGTGCCGGCCAGGCGATAGACGGCCACATTTTTGAGAGACCCTCCGTATGCCCCGATGGGCGTGCGCGCGCAACTGATAAAAACTACATTTTCCATAATCAAACCCCTTTAAATTTTTTTAACGATGCTTGCTTTCAGGCCGCAAAGCGGCGCTTGTTAAGGATTGCCGACAGTGTGTA
>JAAYKU010000209.1 GCA_012522275.1 Smithella sp. | reverse complement strand
TTTGCCTTCGGCTTCCTCCAGATTCGCAGTTGCCCGCGACACCCTTGCCGTTCGGCTAACTCTTCCCCTTGCCGGGTGAGTAGTGGACTTGCACCACCAAGTCTGTGCGCCCTGCCGGGCGCACAACAATAAAAGGCAGGGCGGCTGCCCTGCCTTTTATTGTTTAAGCTTACTTTTTCTACTTTGTAATTTTCTCCCTTAGTCTACCAGACTTCTGGATAGGCCATGTTTATATAGACATCCTCCAGTTTGCTTTTGTGGCCCCGCTCCATGGCGGCAAGCTCGAGAAATATTTTCCTGTGTTCCTCATCATCGCTTACCCCGGCCATCCATGTGTACATCTGCATGGCTTCCAGTTCTTTTTTGATGGCGATCACCAGGCCATCCACCGGCTTGAGGTCTGGGGTCAAGGCAGGCGTGGGAAGCCCGTCCACAATTTTATAGTCCTTCGTTTCGGGGAAATGAATTTTGCCGATATCTTTTTTGAGATATCCCTCCAGCGTCCGCTTGTGTTTTTCCTCTTCCGCGGCAAGATCGGAAAATAGTTTCTTGAGCCTTACATCCTTTGTTTTGGATGCAACGGCGTCATAGTAATCGAACGCCTCAATTTCACGGCTGATCGCGTCTGAAATAATCTTTTTAAATTCATTTTTGTTCATTGCTTCTCCTCCCGGGGTACGGTCCCTGTTGAGCCTCTCAAGCGCTGAGCCGAACCTGAAACGCAGGCAACCCATCGTCTGTTGCAATTGTTTTGCAACAACGGTTACATCATGTCGCGTTAGTAATATTTCCCCGCGATATAGTCGCTCAACTGGTTGATGAGAAAATCTTTTTGCGAAATAACTATCTTTACCACATCGCCGATGGAAATAATGCCGACAAATTTATTTTTTTCGAAAACCGGCAAATGACGCACATGCTTGCCCGTCATCAGCACCATCGCGTCTTCCACTTTAGTGTCCGGTGTGACGGAAAACAGGTTGGCGGACATAACCTCCTGCACCAGCGTATTTTTCGAGCTTTTCCCCTGAAGAATAATTTTTCTGGCGTAGTCTCTCTCCGAGAGAATGCCCACAACTTTTTTGTTTTCCATGACCACCAGAGCGCCTATTTCCTTCTCGCTCATCTTTTCCAGAGCTTCATAAACCGTTGCCTTAGGGGAGATGGACTGGATTTTACCGTCTTTTGCATTGAGAATATCCCTGACGTGACTCATAGAATGCCTCCTCTTTTTATTTGTGATTCCGGCTTCATTCTAATGCATCTGACCGTAAAAATAAAGATGTAATTACAAAATTTGCCGCAACAGCAGCCAAACCCCTGGAGGATATAAAAACACTCTGCTTCTTAGCAATCTGTCTTTTCGCCGGATTATATCGAGCCTGCCACAAACTTGCTGTGACAATATCGCTTGCCGCCATGGATAGGCTCTGCTTGAACATATCTACAGCAGACGAGCACATGATGCACAACCCATTGTGTTTTTCTGTTGTGATTTCTTCCTTGACAAGGTTTTCCCAGCTGTGTTACGCAAAGCGCAATATTTGAGGTTGATAACGTAAAATGCTCAAAATGATCCACAACAAAAACTGGTGGTGGCGGACACAAAACGTCTGCCCGTAAGCTCCTGATAATTGAGCATGGGCAGGGAAGGCTCTTCCCATGACTCGCAAACTCATTAAATGCCGTGGGAAGAAAAGTCCATGGCATTTTTTTTAGCCCGCCGCCGCCTCAAAGCGCGGCAATTTTGCGCATTATTAATACTTTTAAGGAGAGAAACTATGGAACAGATCAAGACATTTCTGGATGAAAGCGAAATCCCGCGTCAGTGGTACAATGTAATGGCGGACCTGCCCACGCCGATGAAGCCGCCGCTGCATCCGGGCACAGGCCAGCCGATCAAACCCGAAGACATGGCGGCGATTTTTCCGATGAACATCATCGAACAGGAAGCGTCCACTCAAAGATGGATTGACATTCCCGAAGAGGTTCTCCAGAAATACCTTCTGTGGCGCCCCTCTCCCTTGTACCGCGCCCGTAATTTTGAAAAGCTGCTGGGCTGTCCGGTCAAGATTTATTACAAAAACGAAGGCGTGAGCCCGGCCGGCTCGCACAAGCCCAATGCAGCCATTCCGATGGCCTACTACAACAAGGTGGCGGGAACCAAACGTATCACCACGGAAACGGGTGCCGGCCAGTGGGGTTCGGCCCTTTCCATGGCCTGTCAGATGTTCGGCCTTCCCTGCCGCGTTTATATGGTGCGGATCAGTTATGACCAAAAGCCATACCGCCGCATGATGATGAACACCTGGGGTGCGGAATGCCTGGCCAGCCCGACGAACCTCACCCAGGTGGGCCGCAACGTTCTGGCCGAACATCCCGATTCACCCGGTTCTCTGGGCATTGCTATCAGCGAGGCCATCGAAGACGCGGTAACCACACCCAACACAAAATACGCGCTGGGCAGCGTGCTCAACCATGTCCTTTTATACCAGTCGATCATCGGGCTGGAGGCCAAAAAGCAGATGGATAAACTGGGCATCTACCCGGACATCGTCATGGGCTGCTGCGGCGGCGGCAGCAACTTCGCGGGACTCGCGCTGCCTTACGTTGCCGACCTGTTTACAGGTAAAAAAGTCAAAATCGTAGGCGCGGAGCCGACCTCCTGCCCGACGATGACCAAGGGCCCCTTCGCCTACGATTTCGGCGATCTGGCCAAGTCCACACCGCTTCTGCCGATGTACACGCTGGGGCATGACTATATTCCGGCGCCGATTCATGCCGGCGGTCTGCGCTATCACGGTATGGCGCCCATCATCAGTCACCTGGTGCGCGAAAGTTTTATTGAACCCCGGGCCTATGACCAGATGAAGACATTCGAAGCAGGTATAAAATGGGCTCGTTCAGAAGGCTTCATTCCCGCACCGGAAACAAACCATGTGATTGCGGCCGTCGTGGATGAAGCAATGCGCGCCAAGGAAGAAGGAAAGGAAAAAGTGATTCTTTTCAACTGGAGCGGCCACGGCCTGGTGGACCTGTCGGCCTACGACGCCTACCTGTCCGGCAAGCTTCAGGCATATGAACTTCCGGATGAGGAGATTGAAAAGGCACTGCTGGCCATCAAGGATTTCCCGAAACCGTAGCGATTTATTTTTATTTTTAAAAAGCCGTCGGAGCAATAAACCTCTTGACGGCTTTTCTTTTTTTCGTCAAGCTTGCAACCTATGGAAACACCGTACGATTCCAAATTGACCCGTTGCCCGAAGCTGGGCGACGAAATCACCTTCAGCTACTGTCTGCGCGAAGCGGGCGACCTGCCCTGCGCCCGCATTATACGCTGCTGGCAGGCCGCTTTCGACGTGACCGCCCTGCTGAAAGAGCACCTCTCCGACAGGCAATGGGAGAGCTTTATCAGCACGTCACCGGAAAACAAGATAAGCAGCCTGATTGACCTCATCGAACGGGCACAGGAAAGAAAATGAGAAATCTGGATCTGTTCTCACAGGGAACCCAAAGTGACATCCTCGACACGGCGCCGCTGGCCGAGCGTATGAGGCCGCAGACGCTGGACGATTACATAGGCCAGGAGCATCTCACCGGCGCGGGAACTCTGCTTCGCCGCGCCATTGCGGACGACAGACTTTTTTCCATGATTTTCTGGGGGCCGCCGGGCTCCGGAAAAACCACGCTGGCGCGCATCCTGGCCGGCGAAACCAAAGCCAACTTTGTAAGCTTTTCGGCCGTTTTGTCCGGTGTCAAAGAAATCAGGCAGGTCATCGACAATGCCAGAGAGCTTTGGGAGGGCAAAAAGAAAAAAACCATTCTCTTCGTGGATGAAATCCATCGCTTCAATAAGGCGCAGCAGGACGCTTTTCTGCCGCATGTCGAAAGCGGTTTAATTACTCTGATCGGCGCCACAACGGAAAACCCTTCCTTCGAAGTCATCGCACCCCTTCTTTCCCGCACGCGTGTACTCACGCTCAAGCCTTTCACCAGTGATCACCTCGTGGCGATTCTCAGACGTGCTGTTGACGACTCCGCAAAAGGCCTGGGGAAATTATCCGTCCGGGCCGATGACGATGCCCTGGAATTCATCGCCGGCATTTCCGGCGGCGACGCACGCACGGCGCTGGGAAACCTGGAGGCGGCGGCATCAATGGCCGGCGAGGGAGTCATTACCGCCCAGACGGCAAAAGAGGCGCTCGTCAAAAAAGCACTCTTGTACGACAAGGATGGTGAAGAGCATTACAATCTGATTTCCGCCTTTCATAAAAGCATGCGCGGCTCTGATGCGGACGCGACCCTCTACTGGCTGGGGCGCATGCTCGCCGCCGGCGAGGACCCGATGTACATTCTGCGACGCATGGTGCGCTTCGCCTCCGAAGATGTGGGCAACGCCGACCCGCAGGCGCTGGTCATCGCCATGGCGGCCCAGCAGGCATTCCATTTCATCGGGCTTCCGGAGGGGGAACTGGCTATCGCTCAGGCCGCCGTTTATCTGGCGACAGCGCCCAAAAGTAATTCCTTATATGCGGGCTACGGCCGGACCAAAGACCTGATTAACAAAACCGGCTGGCTGCCGGTGCCGCTGCACATCCGCAACGCGCCGACAAAGTTGATGAAAGAGATGGACTACGGCAAAGACTATAAATACGCACATGATTATCCCGACGCCTTCGTGGCGCAGGAATATCTGCCGGACAAGCTGCAAGGTACAGTGCTTTACTCCCCGACAGACGCTGGTTTTGAAAAAACCATCAGAGCAAGAATCGCCGCCTGGCGCGACCGAAAATCCAATGAGGGAAAGAAATAAAAAACGGGAGGCTCGCTTTGGAGCCTCCCTGAGGAGAGAAGAGTGAAGGGTTGGATACCTTCGGGGTTATTTTTGCTGTCGGCTAATCATGCCCGTAATTATTTTAGTCGACACTGATTTTTTCCATACTGGCTTACTTTTAAGCATATAACGTGCCATCTACAGCACACCTAGCCTATGACACTGATATCATTGAAGTTTACCTCAATTTACCCAATCTACCGCCGTCGAAAAAAACAAGCTCATGCGGCAATAAATGTCGATACATTTGCACCCTTATCTAAAATTACTTAATGAAAGCAACAATATACATAATTGGCAATCTTTGCCGCCTTTTCGACAAATATGTCGAATCATTTGCTGTTTATCGTTGACATTTCTCTTCAATGCCTTAAGATGCCGTCACCTGTTGAAGTATTGTTTAAATTGAGGATTTATGAGTTTTTTACGAAAAAAAGAATTTATTATTAAAGGCACCTCGCGCGCTCGTGAGGGAAACCTGCTGCAACCACTGGCAGTTGCCATTGTTTCGGCAGTTTTGGTCACGCTGATTCTGATCATGGGTTTTCTCGACATGAGACGCAGCGAGGCAAACCTTGTCGGACTGATGGAAGATCAGGCTCTC
>JAAYKU010000208.1 GCA_012522275.1 Smithella sp. | reverse complement strand
TGGTGGAGGTGGCGGGAATCGAACCCGCGTCCGAAAACCTTCCGCTGGAGCCTCTACGTGCGTAGCCTTCGTTTTAGAACCTTCACGCTGGATTGCTCCCTAAGGCCGGATCGCACCGCGCTATCCTGTAGGAATTCGCCGCCCTCCCCCAGGAAAGAAGTTTGGCTATCCTGTCTGAATGACGTTCCATTCCGATCAACAGGAGAACCGGGTGGAACGTTAGCCGTCTTAAGCGGCTAAGGCGTAATCGTAGTTGTCTGCGATTATATGTTTCCTACCTATTTAACGAGGCCTGTAGGAACCTCGGCACGCTTCTACAACTTCAAATGTCCCCGTCGAAACCATTACACCCCCTTTTTTTAGTTTTCTTAATATAATCAGTTTATCTCCTTTTGTCAAAGGAAAGGGCCGATTGACGGCCATGTGCCGTTTGGGTGATACCACGGGAGGCGAAGCCGCGGCAGGCATGCTCTCCATGTGAAGTCACGCCCACGGGGCATGCTCTCCATGTGAAGTCACGCCCACGGGGCATGCTCTCCATGTGAAGTCACGCCCACGGGGCAGGCCCGCCGGAGGCTTTTTCAGTCGCAGCCTCTTTTATGTCTTTGCCTTTCCTTTTCTTTTTCGGCAAGACGCATCTCGCGTCTTTGCCTGGCCTCACGATTACGATGGCATTCTTCGTCAGTCTCCAGAATCAAAGGCGGGAGGGGTCTGGGCCGCCTGTTTTCATCAAGCGCGACAAATGTCAGGTAGGCGGAGCCTGTGTGGCGCACTTCGCCGGTGATCACGTTTTCCGCTTCCACCCGGACGCCCACTTCCATGGAGGTACGCCCCACATAGTTGACGGATGCCTTGAGGGTCAGCACATCACCGATGTAAACGGGATGATGAAAATCAAGCCGGTCAATGGAGGCGGTCACCACGTGGGCACGGGCATGACGTGCGGCAGCAACACCCCCTGCCGTGTCGATGAGCTTCATGATATCTCCGCCGTGCACGTTGCCTGCCGGGTTGGCATTTTCCGGATTCATCGCCTGCGCGATGATCACGCGGCTTTCACTGACTTTTTTACCTTCCATTTTGTTATCTCCTTATTGCCCCCGCAGCGGTCGCTGACACGCAGAGTTTTTCGCCCTGACCACAGGTAGTTAAAGCTGAATGATATCCTATACTTTGATGTGCTTCGATTTGAAATCGCGCGCGATGGAACGACGCTCCTCGCGTTTTTTGATATCCTGGCGGCGGTCGTACAGCTTCTTGCCGCGCCCGACGCCTATCTCGACTTTCACGATGCCTTTTTTGAAATACATTTTCAAGGGCACCAGCGCCAGGCCCTTCTCTCTTGATTTGCCGTAAAGCTTGCGAATTTCGCGCTTATGCAACAGAAGTTTTCGCACGCGCAGCGGTTCGTGGTTGTTGCGGTTGCCGTGATCGTAGTGGCTGATGTGCATCTCGCGCAGAAAGACCTCATTATTGTTGACCACCGCATAGCTGTCTTTGAGGTTGGCCTTGCCTGCCCGCAGCGCCTTCACTTCCGTACCGGAAAGAACGATGCCCGCTTCATAAACCTCATCGATATCATAGTTGACGCGCGCGAATTTGTTTGTCGCGATCAGTTTTTGTGCCGTGTTTTCTTTTGCCATAATCAAATTCTACATCAATCCGTCTTTATTGCCACTGTTTTTCCATTGTTGGGACTTTTCATTGTCTGAACAGCTCCCTCGACAATGGCCCTGCAAAGGATCGTCAACTATATCACTTGTACTTTGGCTGAAACCCGGAGGCCACAGGCCTTCACGCACCTGCCGTGCCCTATTTTTTCTTTGTCAAAATATAATCCGGTTTCACATGACTCATGGCCGTGTAAATATTGTGACGGATGTCCGGATTGTCAATCTCCAGGCTGTCCAGGAGTTTTTTCACATAGCTTCTACGTGAATTTTCACTCGAGGGGCAGGCATTTTTGGCGGCCGGAAACCCCCTTTCCCGGCTGTATTTCTTGATGAGGGCTTCCTGCAGCAAGGCAAGCGGCCTGATGATGTGCAGTTTCCCGCCGAACACACTCTGGCAGGGCATCATGGTGCTGATTTCACGCCCGTAAAACATGTTGATCAGAAGTGTTTCAATGATGTCGTCGCGGTGGTGGGCAAAGGCGATTTTATTGCACCCGCAGTCCTCGGCGATTTCAAAAATTCTCTTGCGGCGCAGGCGCGAACACAAAAAACAGGGGTTTTTTCTGTTGAAATCTGAATGTGCAAGCTTGCCGATATCCGTCTTTTCCATCACATATTCATAGCCGTTTTCCTCAAAATATTTCTGTATTTCCTGATAGGTTCCATATTCCGGGTCAAATCCCATATCTATGTTGACGGCAACAAATGAAAAATCAGGGATGAAAACCATTGGAGAATCAAGCAGATCCAGAAGCGCAAAGCTGTCCGCGCCGCCGGAGACACCAACCAGAAGCCGGTCCCCCTCAGAAATCATGCAGTAGTCCATAACCGCTTTTTCCAACCATTTTTTCAGATGAAAAAAGAGTTTTGTGTCTTTTTTCGTTTGGTCCGTTCCCATTTTATCGCTCGTTCGACGTCACAATTTTTTTTTTGGCTTTTATACGACTTCCCGGCGTAAAACAAGAATCTCTTTGAATCTCGTCTTGAAACCGACGCGGCTGTCTGTTATAAAGCGGGGCAAAGCGAAAAGGAGGAATTATATGCCGGAAATCATCAATATTCATGCCCGTGAAATCCTTGACTCCAGGGGCAACCCAACCGTAGAAGCGGAAGTAACCACCGTCTCCGGAGTAACAACCCGTGCGGCCGTGCCTTCGGGCGCTTCCACCGGGGAACATGAAATGCTGGAACTGCGTGACGGCAACAAAAAACGCTACAATGGAAAAGGTGTGCAAACCGCCGTCAAAAATATTTTGCACAAGATCGCACCGGAAATCATCGGCATCGACTGCCGCCTGCAGCGTGAGATCGACTTTGCCATGATTGAGCTCGACGGCACACCCAACAAGGGGAAACTGGGCGCCAACGCCATTCTTGCCGTTTCCATGGCCGCGGCCAAAGCAGCCGCGGAATTTTCCGGGCTGTCTTTGTACAGGTATCTGGGCGGCGTCAACGCCAATGTTCTGCCCGTACCGATGTGCAACATTCTCAACGGCGGCCAGCATGCGGACAATAATGTCGACATTCAGGAATTCATGATCATGCCGACAGGCGCACCTAATTTCAAAGAGGGCATCCGCATGGCGGCGGAGGTTTTTCACTCACTGAAATCGGTTCTTAAAGGCAAGGGACTCAACACTTCCGTAGGCGATGAAGGCGGCTTCGCCCCGCATCTGAAATCGAATGAGGAGGCGCTGGCCTGCATTATGACCGCCATTGAAAAAGCAAACTACAAACCGGGGAAAGACATTTTTATCGCCTTAGACTGTGCAGCCAGTTCTTTCTACAAGAAAGGAAAGTATGTTCTGGAGGCGGAGGCCAAACCTCAGAAATCCGCCGAGGAAATGATCAAGTTCTATGCTGATCTAGTGAAACGCTACCCGATCATCTCCATTGAAGACGGCTTGGCTGAAGACGACTGGGCGGGATGGAAAATGCTGACTGAAGAACTGGGCGGCAAAGTACAAATCGTCGGCGACGACTTGTTTGTAACCAATGTGAAAAGGCTGGAAAAAGGCATTTCCCAAGGGACTGCCAACTCCATTCTGATTAAGCTCAATCAGATCGGAACGCTCACCGAGACGCTCGAGGCGATGAGCCTGGCCAAACAATCGCGCTACACTTGTGTGGTATCGCACCGCTCAGGCGAGACGGAAGACACTTTCATGGCGGATATTGCGGTGGCCACCAACTGCGGCCAGATTAAAAGCGGCTCTGTGTCGCGCACGGACAGGCTTGCCAAATATAATCAGTTGATCCGCATCGAAGAGGAGCTGGGAGATTGCGCCACTTACCCGGGCCCGGCCGCCTTTTACAGCATCGACAAACCGGCCACGCCCAAAAAAGGCAAAAGAAAATAGAGTTCATCTGTTGATATTAGGTAGGAGGCGGGGTCACCCCCGCCGTCCTCCCACACCACCGGACATGCGGTTCCGCATCCGGCGGTTCATTGAACACTCTGGAGTCGTCGCATCGTATCTTGCAGCGACACCAACCCTAAACGATCAAAGAAAGATTTCGGGAAGGCCTGGTTCATGTGGCTTGCGCCACTG
>JAAYKU010000207.1 GCA_012522275.1 Smithella sp. | reverse complement strand
TCAATGAGCTCCAGAGGCACGCAATACTCGGAAGCCAGAGGGGCGAAATGGTCACACCCCTGGCAGCGCAGATTGCAATGGTCAACGATGTTCAGGTCGAGGTAAACCAACCTTTTTTGTGCGGTGATGTGCCGTATCTGGTTTTTTGACAGTGTCAGGCGGCGAAACGTTTGCGCGATATAGCCACGAGAAGTGAATATTTCCAAAAGCGAAAAGAAATAAGCGGTAAGGATTCGTTTTTTATGAGACTTAATCCTTGTTTCATGTAAAAGACGACGGAGAAACCCTCTTTTACGTAGTTGCGACGAAATGATGATGCGCTGTTTCAGAGTACCTGTTTCCGAAGTTTCGCCGAGAAGCCCCCTGCCCATTTCCAGCGCTATTGTCCTGTAGAGGCCTGACTCTGGCGATGATTCATTGTCCGCCATCCGCAGCAGCTCTTCTGTGACCAAAGTGCGCGCCCTGATTCGCCTGGGCACCCCCTTTGTTGAAGTGTTACTGACGATAGCGCCCGGTGTAGCCCGGTAATAGTAGGCGGTATCGGGGGTGAAGGCGACCCGTTTTGCCTTCGACTGGATTGTCGCCGCCCACAGAACATCACTGCTGGCGGCAAGGCCCTCCGTAAAACGGAATTTGTTTTCCTCAATAAATTCGCGCCGGGTTAAAGTGGCCCAGACGGCACAAAACCACTCAGCGTCGGGAACGGTTTTTTCAAGAAACTGTATTCCGGAAGTCACCCCCCGGGGCTTGGGATAATGAAGCAGATGCGCATTACTTATGTCACCCGGCCGCTTTTCAAAGCGATATCCTGTGCAAAACGCCATGTCCAGCTCAAGCGACTCAGCCAGTGTAACAAGTGTCTCAAGATAGGAAGGCGCGATGGTGTCGTCCGCGTCAATGAAAGCAACATATTTTCCTGTTGCCGCATCCAGCCCGGCATTACGGGCAAACGTAACTCCCCGGTTGGGCTTATGCAGGACCTGGACACCGGTGCGTACGGCCGCGTATGAATCGAGCAGGGCCGGCGTGTCGTCTTTTGAACCGTCGTTTATGAAAATCGTTTCAAAATCACGAAAAGACTGAGCGTCGAGCCCGTCGAAAAGGGCTGGAAGCCATGGAGCGGCGTTGTGAGCCGGAATTATTACGGAAACTGTAATGTCGGAAATGTTCGTGGTCATGTTCCCCGTGCATACATAATGTTTTATTTTTGGAGCCTATACCAAATTAGCGAGCCCATTTCCAGCGCTTGTCAAAACAAGAAGAGAACGACACGCCGTGGTGATGATTGTGAATTATAAAATAAATCTTTTTTTTTACACTCCTGTGGTAGAATCCCATCGCTTACAATTTCGCCCGCGGCGACCGCCGGTAAAATTAAAGCATGGTTGGAAAATATTTTACAAAAAAGGAGGTTTGTTATGGCACAAAATTCCCGCGAGCAGAAAAAAAAGAACGTTATTGAAGTTTTAAACAAGGCGCGCTCCATGGAGCTTTTCGCCAT
Source organism: Smithella sp. (assembly GCA_012522275.1). Classification (GTDB taxonomy): domain Bacteria; phylum Desulfobacterota; class Syntrophia; order Syntrophales; family Smithellaceae; genus UBA8904. The sequence goes on along the minus strand of JAAYKU010000207.1, from coordinate 903 downwards.
CCACCAGTACATGAATCAGCATTATAATCTCGACGATATGGATTACGGCGAGCTGGCCGCCAAGGTGAAGTTGATTGCCATCGACGAGATGCGCCACGCCGAGATGCTGGCCGAGCGCATCAAGGAACTCGGCGGCGAGCCGACATCGGACCTTGACGCGAAGGTGCAAAAAGCGCAGAAATTCGATTCGATCTTTCCGTTTGACGCGAAACTGGAGGACGATACCATCGACGCCTACAACCAGTTTCTGCTGGTGTGCCGCGAAAACGGCGACAGCATCAGCATGAAGCTCTTTGAAACGATCAACGATGAGGAGCAGGCGCACTTCAATTATTTCGACAATGTCAGTGAGCACGTAAAAAAACTAGGGGCCGCCTATCTCGCCCAAATTGCCGGAACCCCGGCGGATACAGGCCCGCCGTCAAAAGGGTTTGTCACGGGCGGGGGAACGGCTGCATGAAACCTCGTTGGTAAGAGGCGGACAATCCATCGGACTGTCCGCCTCTTGTCTTTTTCCTGCATCCCGCTCGGGGAGATCATTCAAGCAGGATTTATTTTGAGACAAACGACAGGCTCTGCGCCCATTTTTTTGTAAACTTGAAAAAAGCCCGAAGTTCAACCTGACAGTGTTTCTCTATATGGTTAAGAAGGCCCCAGATAAAAATAATGATGCCGAACATTTCCAGCCCTTCCTCCATTGCTTCCACGATAATGTATGTCGTGTTAATACCGTACTTCTCGGCATAATACCCTTCTATCATTTCAAAGCCCAGGCACCCGCTCAGATAAACAATGGCCGCAAACAGGAAGGTAATTTTGCTTTTTTGGGGGAGCTTCCACCAGAATCTGACGAAAAACAATGCAAGAAAAAGAACAACCGGGATGGCAACAACAACCCAGCTG
>JAAYKU010000206.1 GCA_012522275.1 Smithella sp. | reverse complement strand
TTTTCGCTGGCCGAATAAATTCTTTCAGGAGCTTGGGCTGTATAGTCTTGAGGAGGCCCATGCTCTGTTGCTCCAGTCCTCAAAGAGGTAAAACCACCAACTGGAGAGCCGGATGCGGGAAATCCGCCAGTCCGGTTCGGAGGGAGGGGCGACGCAAATCAATGCGTCGTTCCTACCCCTATAGAAAATAATGAGCAAATCGCTCATGGCTCATAGTCTAAGGAAGTGTGCCACTCTTGTCCACTCCCGGCCCGGCCCGCTCGAGCGGGCCACCCCCGCCGGCGTGGGACATCAGGGATGCGCTTTGCGCTTTTCATTAAAGTGTTTTTTCACCCCCGCCCGCCCTTGATACCCTTCAGCCGGCGAGCCACGAGCTTTTTTCCGGTATTTTATTTCCTGTCATGCTCGGCCGATGCCAGTTTGATGCTGACGGCCAGCACTTCGATGGCTTTTTCCAGTTCGGCGACGGGCGGCCTGGTCGGCGATATACGGATGTTGGTGTCGGCCGGGTCTTTCCCGAAAGGGTATGTCGCGCCCGCCGGCGTGACGGCCACGCCCGCCTCCTTGCACAGGGCAACCGCGCGTTTGGCCACCGGTTTCGCGGTGTCGAGGCTGATAAAATAGCCCCCCTCCGGTTTGCTCCAGTAGGCCAGACCCGTCCCTCCCAGTTCTTTTTCCAGAATTTCCAAAGTCGCCTCGAACTTCGGCCTGAGCAGTCTGGCGTGTTCTTTCATAAGCCCGGCTATCCCTGCAGGGTAGGAGCTCAGAAATTTGACATGGCGCAATTGCTCCGTCTTTCCCGGACCGATAAACATCGAGCCGAAAAGTTTTGCAATATAGGCCAGGTTGGTCTCGCTGGTGGCCATGAATCCGAGGCCCCCACCGGCAAATGTCGTTTTGGAAGTCGAGCTGAAGACGTACACGCGGTTGGGATTTCCCGCCGCTTCGCACGCGCGCAGCAGGCTTTTCGGTCGGCGGGGATTGTCTGTAAGATGGTGGACAACGTAGGCGTCGTCGGCAAAAATGGTAAAATCCGCAGCGCCGGTTTTCATTGAGGCAAGCCTGTCCACTGTTTCGTCCGATACGGTATCGCCGGTCGGGTTGGAATATGTGGGCACAAAAAGAATGCCTTTTACGGCCGGGTCCGCCGCCGCTTTTTCGACCTCATCCATATCCGGCCCTTCTTTGGTCATCCGGACCTGAATCATTTCAAAACCGATTTCGTGAAGCAGCGTAAAATGCCGGTCGTAACCCGGGACAGTGACGATCATTTTTGGTTTATCTTCTTTGCCCCAGGGGGCAGAACTTGCGGCAAGACCTCTGAGCATCGCCCACATCAGCACTTTGGAAAGTATCAGCAGGCTGGCGTTATTGCCGACCAGAGTTTCCTGAGGTTTGGCTCCCAGCAGAGGGGCAAACAGTTCGCGGGCTTCGGGAAGGCCCAAAACGCCGCCGGGATAGTTGCGGATGTCAAAACCGCTTTCGGTGATGATATCATTTTCCGTTACGATGGTCAGAAGCTGATTGGACAAATCAAAATTATCATCGCCGGGCTGGCCCCGTTCGATGTTCAGCTTCAGATTCAAGCCTTTGAGGGCACTATAGCGCGCCTGCAGGTCTTCCAGATTTTCCATACAATTTTTAACCTCCGCCTGTATCAAAGTTTATTGCCGCTTCTGACATGGGCGCTTAATTTTGTCAATCCGGTTGTTATTAGCGATCATGTGATTGCATTACTCGTGACTTCCGGCCTCACACCCGCTTTTTGGCCACCAGTTCGGCAAAATGTTCAAAGGAACGGTCGTAGGTCCGTTCCGCCTCCGACGGGAAAAAGCATCCCGGTAATTGTCTTTTCTTCAGATGATAAAAGACGCAGTCGCAGCAGATGCCCTTACGACTGCAGGGGTCATAGGTGCAGTTGCATCGTTTCAGATTGTTTTCTATTTTGCATTCCATAAGCTCTCCTTCGCAAGGCGGTTTGGCCTGTGTTTTCAGCATAGCAGATAAAAACGGGTTTAACCATGCCTGCCGCCCCGCGGCCTTCAGGAGTGCTTCTATGCGGAGTTGACGATTTCCGCAGGGAGGAGCCCGGCTGTAACGACACGGTATGCGGGACGATACAGCCGCCTGTATTCATCGGAGTGGCGCACAGACGGAAATTGGGATTCGCGTATTTGTGAAAAGAATGTGGAAAGACGCTCTTGCTCGATGAAGATTTTGTCCTCGCGCGCGGCTGCGGCGGCCTGCCCGGCATATTCGAACAATTTTTCCTGAGAAGTACGAAAAGTACGGCCGGTGACGATAAAGGCCTGCAGCAACAGCTCCTGCGCAAGCCCGCGCCGCGTGAAGGGACGCAGGTGGACCCTCACCACCCGGCCATCCGGTGAAATCGACTCGATGAGGGGCTCGTCCGGCCCGCTTCCCAGTTTGGCGATCTCCCGCAAAAGTATATCACGGGCCGGTCCTTCATCGGTGAGTGCATGCCCCGGGCCCATGGCCGCCTGGTAAATAAGTTTGTACAGGTCCGCGGGCTCCCATTGCGGATAGCGCCCGGCGTGTTCGATGAGTATTTTTTTCATGGATCGACAGTGTGATTCAATGAGGCATAGGCATGCCGGCGGCGTGCGGTTTTCAGCCACCGGTGCGTTGCAAGTTTTCTTTCTCCAGTTTGAGCAGTCTCTTTTTCACCGTGATGCCGCCGCCGTAGCCGACCAGCTCTCCGTCCTTGCCGATAATCCGGTGGCAGGGAATGATAACGGCGATGGCGTTGGCCGCGTTTGCGCCCGCCACGGCCCTGACCGCATTTTCATTGTGCAGTGCCCCGGCCAGCTTTGCATAGGTGGCGGTTGTTCCGTAAGGCACACGCATGAGCTCTTCCCATACTTTTTTTTGAAAGTCAGTGCCGATCGTGAGTATCGGGATGTCGAAAACGGTCCTGGTCCCTTTGAGATATTCATCGAGCTCTTTTTCGGCCTCGAGCAGAACTTCGTCGTCTCGCATGATGAATTGGGCGGCAAGTCCCCTTTTTATTCTCGCGTCAATCACCTGCCTCATTTTTCTGTAGCGGAAATCCAAAAGGCATAATCTGCCGTCGAAGGAACCCGCAATGAGTTCACCGATTCCCGATTTGAAGTACGAGGTATTGATCTGATTCATTTTCGTTTTTTGCTTCCGGAAGGCAAGGACGTCATCGCACGGGCCTGTTTTGCCCTCTGGCGGACAGGTGTATAAAACACGGCGTTATTTTACAATCAGCTCCTCGAACTTCGCCAAAAGCAGGTCCATATTTTCCGGCTGTGTGCCGCCTGCCTGTGCCATGTCGGGGCGTCCGCCGCCTTTGCCGCCGACAACAGGGGCAAGCTCACGAACGATGTTCCCGGCATGGAAGCGGTCGGACAGGTCCTTTGTGACCATACACAAAAGCAGCGCCCTGTCGCCGGCGTGGCTTCCCAGCAGGATGATCCCGGAGGCAAGCCGGTCGCGCAGCTTGTCGCCGAATTCGCGCAATACACGGGCGTCCGTTATCGTCACTTTTGCGGCCAGCACTTTGACGCCCGCGATTTCTTTTACCTGAGCCATCAGGTCGCCGGAATCTTTGGCCGCCAGCTTTCCTTTGAGGCTTTCGATTTCTTTTTCCAGTTCGCGAAGTGTTTTTTGCAGTTTTTCCGTGCGTTCAAAAACTTCGAGCTGTCCGGACTTAAAAAGGCCGGCCGTGCGCCTGAGTTCCTGTTGCGCCTTCTGGACATGAGCCAGCGCCTGTCTGCCTGTGACGGCTTCAAGGCGGCGCACGCCCGCGGCGATGGCTGATTCGTGCAGTATTTTCAAAAGACCGATGTCGCCCGTGCGCGCCACATGCGTTCCTCCGCACAGCTCCATGCTCATCTCCCCCATTTTTACAATGCGGACCGTCTGACCGTATTTTTCGTCAAATACGGCCGTCGCGCCTGTTTTGAGGGCGTCGGCCAGCGGGCAGATTTCCGTCTCCACGGGCAGGTTTTTGCGGATCATGTCATTGGCGATGGTCTCTATGCGCTCAAGTTCTTCATCGGTTATCGCGGAAAAATGTGTAAAGTCGAAGCGCAGGCGCTCGGCATTGACCAGTGACCCGGACTGCTTGACGTGATCACCTAAAACCGCCTTGAGAGCGGCCTGCAGCAGATGAGTGCCGGAATGATTGGCCGCAATGGCGGCCCTGCGCTCGAGGTCAACGACCATTTTTGCCCTGGTGCCGACGCTGGCCCGTCCGGAGCGGACCACTCCTTTATGGACGGTGAATCTGTCAACAGGTTTTTTTGTATCTTCCACGGTAAAATAAAAATTTTCCCCTTCGAGGTAGCCTGTGTCGCCTGTCTGGCCGCCGGACTCGCCGTAAAAAGGAGTGTCATCCACCACAATTTCCGCCCGAGTGCCTTCCGGTACAGAGTCAACCTCCCGCCCGTCCACAAAAATCGCTCTGATCTCAGCCCCTTCTTTCGCCCCTGTTTCATAGCCGCAAAACTCGCTTGTCACGCCGGAGCCCGATGCTTTCAGGTAGCACTCAGCTACCGCCTCTTCGCCACTGCCCTTCCAGGCGCCACGGGCGCGCTCGCGCTGACGCTCCATTTCGGCTTCAAACCCTTCGGTATCGAGCGTGAGCTCATCATTTTTGACGATATCCGCCGTCAGATCGACAGGGAAGCCATATGTGTCGTAGAGTTTAAAGATAACCTTCCCGGGCAAAACTGTTTTGCCCTCTTTTTTAAGCGCCGCCGTCTCTTCCTGCAAAATGCGCAGCCCCGCGTCGAGCGTCTCCATGAAGCGCTGTTCTTCGTTTAAAATCACTCTGGTGATGTAAGACGCCTTGTCGGCCAGATCCGGATAGGTGTGTTTCATCATGTCGATGACGACCAGGGCGGCTTCGTTTAAAAAAGGTTTGTCGATGCCCAGCATCTTGCCGTGGCGGGCCGCACGGCGCAAAATGCGCCTGAGCACATAGCCACGCCCGTCGTTGGAGGGCAAGACGCCGTCACCGATAAGAAAGGTCACGGCCCGGCTGTGGTCGGCTATAACACGGATAGAAATATCTTTTTCCGTGGTTTCGGCGTATTTTTTGCCGGAAGTTTGTTCGACGAAACGGATGAGCGGCGCAAACAGATCCGTGTCGTAGTTGTTCTTTACTCCCTGAATGACGGCCGTGAGCCTCTCGAGCCCCATGCCTGTGTCTATATTGGGTTTCGGTAAAGGTGTGAGCCTGCCCGTTTCATCACGATTGAACTGTGTGAAGACGTTGTTCCAGATTTCCAGGTGCCGGTCGCATTCGCAGTAAATATCGCATTCGGGACGCCCGCAGCCTGTGCCCTCGCCCTGGTCGTAGATGATTTCCGAGCAGGGGCCGCAGGGGCCTGTTTCGCCCATCATCCAGAAATTGCTTTCCTCTCCCATGCGGACAATGCGCTCAGCCGGGACTTTCATCTTGTTGTGCCAAATTTCAAACGCTTCGTCGTCATTTTCAAAAATAGTAACCCAGAGTTTTTCCACGGGGAGTTTGACAACATCGATGAGATATTCCCAGGCCCACGCGATGGCCTCCTCCTTGAAGTAATCCCCGAAGGAGAAATTGCCCAGCATTTCAAAAAAGGTATGATGGCGTGCCGTGACACCGACATTTTCCAGATCGTTGTGCTTGCCGCCCGCGCGTACGCATTTCTGGCAGGTGGCCGCGCGCGTGTAGCCGCGGTTTTCCAGACCCAGAAACGCATTTTTGAACTGTACCATGCCGGAGTTTGTAAAAAGCAGCGTGGGGTCGTCTTTCGGTATAAGTGACGAGCTTGTCACCCGCGTGTGTCCCTTGCTTTCAAAAAATTTCAGGAAACTTTCCCGTATCTCGTCACCTGTTGTCACCATCTGTGTCATCCTCCGCTTAATGCCCCAGTTTGCTTAAAATCAAGCCGGTCGGGAATCCCCGCCTCATCAGGCTTGCAAAAATTCTTTGTTTTGTTTTGCGGTCCGTCCGGTCCGTTTTTTTCCGAATCAGAATAGTTACTGCCTCGTCCTGGGGCAGTTCCTGCCGGGCCGCGGCGATGGCCTGTGCAATGAGACCCGCCGCGATGCCTTTTTCCCGCAGGCTGTCTGAAATTCTGCGGTCGCCCCACAGCCTGTTGACCGCCAGATTGCGCGCCTGCTGCATGGCAAAAGACGCATCGTCGAGATACTTCAAATCGTGTAGTTTTTCCAGCGCTTCTTTTATGACCGCTTCGGGAAAGCCTTTGTCCCTGAGCTTTTTGGCCAGTTCTTTTTCGGAATGCGGCCGCATGGACAAAAGACGGTAGGCCTTTTGCTTTGCCGCCGCCAGATCGAATTTTTTCACTGCTCTGGCTCTTCCTGCTGCGCAGGGGCGATGCCGAGTTTCGCCCGCACGTCATCTTCGATTGCCTGGAGAATGTCCGGGTTCTCCTTGAGAAAGATCCGCGAGTTGTCGCGGCCCTGCCCCAGGCGGTCGCTTTTGTAGGAGTACCACGCGCCGCTTTTTTCCACGACGCCGCTTTCCGCCGCCAGATCGAGCACATCCCCTTCGCGGGAAATTCCCTCACCGAAAATGATGTCGAACTCCGCTTCTTTAAACGGCGGCGCCATCTTGTTTTTGACCACCTTGACCTTGGTGTGGAAACCGATCACATCCTGGCCGCTTTTGATAGAGGTCATCCGTCGGATGTCGAGTCTCTGCGATGAATAGAATTTCAGCGCGTTGCCGCCGGTGGTGGTTTCTGGGTTACCGAAAAAGACGCCGATTTTCATACGCAGTTGATTGATGAAGATCACCGTGGTTTTTGACTTGCTGATCGCGCCGGTGAGTTTGCGCAGCGCCTGCGACATAAGCCTGGCCTGCAGGCCCATCTGCGCGTCGCCCATTTCGCCTTCGAGCTCCGCTCTGGGTACCAGCGCTGCCACCGAATCTACCACCAGGACATCCAATGCGCCGCTGCGCACCAGTGTTTCAGCTATTTCCAGCGCCTGCTCGCCCGTGTCCGGCTGAGAAATCAGCAGCTCATCGGTATTGACGCCTATTTTTTGTGCGTAAACCACATCGAGCGCGTGTTCCGCATCAATATAAGCGGCGATGCCGTTTTTTTTCTGCGCCTCGGCCACAATGTGTAGCGCCAGCGTCGTCTTCCCGCCGGATTCCGGCCCGTAAATTTCCACCACGCGTCCGCGAGGCACGCCGAAGGTCCCCAGGGCGATATCGAGGCTCAAAGAGCCGGTGGAAATAGCCGGCACCTCCATATGTTCGCGGCTGCCGAGTTTCATGATCGACCCTTTGCCGAACTGCCTTTCAATTTGTGTAATTGCTAAATCCACCGCTTTGGACCTGTCCATATCTGCACACATAATGATTATATCCTCCTTCTTTCTTTTTTAGTTCATAGCCCATGGCTTGCAGCCGGTGGCCGTTGTTCAGTAGTTTTGGATCACGGCTGCCTTTTATATCATAAGTGGAAATGAAGCCAGCCTGGTGTATATCGCGCCTTGTGGTGTCAATTTACTTTGGAACAAAATCAGATCTCTTACAGGAAACTCACCGGCGGAAAACGTTGCATGACCGGTCAGAGCGCTGTCCACGCCCGACACCTCGCGTGGATCTCTGATGCGTGCCAGCGTCAGGTGTGCCTGGAAGGTGCGCCCCTGGCCGGCAAATCCGATGAGTGAAAAATCCGCCTCCAGTTGCTTTTGCAGGGTGGCCAGTTTTTCCACGTCGCCGGAGGTTCCACACCACAGGACACGCGGTTTGCGGGCATCCGGAAAGACGCCGAGTTTTTCGATTTTCAGATTGACGGACCATCTAGCTTGCAGACGGTTTTGTACGGCCTGACTTATTTGACGGACATCGTCTGCCGACACATCGCCAAAAAATTTCAAGGTGATGTGCAAAGAGCCGGGCCTGGTCCAGGCAAGCCGACCCTGCACATCGCGCTTGAGCGCCTCCTGCAGACGACGCACAGACAGTAAAATATCTTCCGGCGGCTCAATGGCCAGAAAAGCGCGGATGTTTTTTTCTCCGGCCATTGTCTATTTTTTGTCCTCCAGATGATTTTTGAGCATCATGAGCGCGGCCTCGGATGAAATGAGCTTATTTCTTCGTCTGTCCCAACGGAATGCATAATGACGGCAGACGGTCAGAGAGCCGTCACAAAGGGCGATGTAAACCGTTCCGACCGGTTTTTCTTTGGTCCCGCCGGAAGGTCCGGCAATGCCGGTGGAGGAAATACCGATGTCTGTTTTCGCCATTTTACGCACCCCTTCGGCCATCGCCCGTGCGGTTTGTTCGCTTACGGCGCCATGTTGTTCGATGATATCCGCCGGCACGCCCAGAAGGTCGATTTTGGCCTTATTGGAGTACGTCACAACGCCCCGCTCGAAGAAAACGGAACTGCCCGGCACATCGGTCAAGCGGCTGGCGATCAGCCCGCCTGTGCAGGATTCGGCCACGGCCAGAGTCAGTTTTCTGTCCGTGAGCATCCCCGCGATGATTTCTTCGAGTGATTCTTCGCCCTGGGAAAAAATACAATCTCCGAGACGGGAGATAACCGCATCCGTTGCCCTTTGCAGATTTTTTTGCGCCTCTTCCCGTCTTTCAGCGTGTGCGATAAGCACCACGTGATTTTCAGGAAAGACAGGATAAAACCCGACGTTTACGCCCAGTGCACTGAAATCAAAATCGGCCAGGCGCTCATCCACGGCTGCTTCCGAAAGGCCGAAGGTTTTTACGGTCTGCTTTGCCGCATATTCCGTTGCCTGCGGAAAGTAGCGCCGCAAAAGGCCGATGACGCCGCCGGGAACCATTCTGACTGTTTCCGAAGGCACTCCCGGAATGACAAAGACCAGCTTGTCTTTCACCGGCAGGGCAAATCCCGCGGCTGTCCCGACAGGGTTGGGGATGACTTGTGCCCCTTCAGGAAAAAGCGCCTGCTTGGCGTTGTTTTCCGTCCAGCGCAGGTTGTAGCGGATGAAAATTTCTCTCAAATGAGCCAGAACATCTTCGTCCATCACCAGCGGCAGGCCGAAAGCGCGGGCAACGGCGGCGGTCGTGATGTCGTCGACGGTAGGTCCGAGCCCGCCGGTGCAGATTACCGCGTCGGTGAAGGCCAGCAGGTAGTGCAGACGGGTTTTGATGGCCTCTTCGTCATCGCCCACGGACATCATCGCTTCGATAGTCCAGCCCTGCGCATTCATTTCACGTGCGATAAAGGATGAATTGGCGTCGGCAATCCGACCGTTCATCAACTCGTTGCCGATAGTAAGAATTCCGATTTTCATATTACACCTGTCAGATGAAAGAAAAATAAAATAACGGCCGCGTAAACGCCCGCGCCGAGATCGTCGGCCACCACGCCCCAGCCGCCGGGCAGAGACTGGAGGCGGTTTATTCCCAAAGGTTTCCAGATGTCGAAAATTCTGAATAAAACAAATGCGAGACAAAGGTACACACAGGTTACGGGCAAGGCGGCCATCGCCACCTGAAAGCCGGCGATTTCATCGATGACAATGCGGCCGTCATCCTTTTTCCCGTAGAGCCTCTCTGCCTGCCCGGCAATATAAACGGAGCCGATCGCTACGGCAAGAATAAAAAGAAGACGAAAAAGACCGGGCAGAAAACTCGAGGAGGCACACACAGCAACTCCGACGAGTGTGCCGCAGGTGCCGGGAGCCACGGGGGACAAGCCGGAGCCGAAGCCCGTGGCCAGAAATTTGATTGCCTGGTTTTTCAGCGGCGTTTTCACAAAAGTCCCTTCGATAATATTTATGGTTATCAGCAGGTTGGACTTCAGGGCTCTAGCCTCTTTTTTAATATGTGTCAAACGGTTTGAAGGCTCCGGCGTGTCCGCACACAATTCCGGCATGCGCCTAGAACATTCGTTCTATATCAGTCCGCACTGTCTGTCAAGCAGTGTGTTTGTTTCAGACGCGATTAAAATTTGGCGGCAGCGTCCTGATGTGGTATGCGGTCGGACAAATATCGTACACGGAGCACAGATATGATTCCCATTGTTTCCATTGTCGGAAAGTCCAGCTCCGGCAAGACGACGCTTCTGGAAAAACTGATTACCGAACTTGTCCGCCGCGGCTGGCGTGTGGCCACGATCAAGCACAACATACACGGCTTTCAGATCGATCATGAAGGCAAGGACAGCTATCGCCATAAAAAGGCGGGCGCGCATATCACGGTGCTTTCCTCGCCCGTGCAGCTGGCGTTGGTTCGGGATGTCGATCACGACTATTCTTTTGCGGAAATCCGCGATGAATTCATCCGTGATGTTGATATTATTCTGGCGGAAGGCTTCAAGGTCAATGACTATCCCAAAATAGAAGTGAACCGGTCGGAATTAAAGAGGGATTTGTTCAACAAAAAAGAGGACGGCCTGATCGCGGTTGCCTCTGACACGGAAATTGACGCCGGCGTGCCCTGTTTCGATATCAACGATGTAAAATCAATTGCCGACTTTATAGAGCGTGGTTACCTTCTGTAGATAAAATCGCTGATTTCCGGCTCGCCTAGAAATTTTACCTCAACGTGGCGCAGGCCTTTTTGATCCGTCCACAAGCGCAGAATCAGGCCGTCGGCCGTCGTCGTGCCTTTTTCAAAAATGAATTTTATCTCGACGCGCGATCCCGGCTCGGGCGAGGCCGGGTCGTCTTCGTGCAAAACGATGTGGGTGCCGCCGCCGGAAATGTTGACGACGCCAATTTCCCTGTCGTCGCAGAAGGCCTGCATTTCCGGCAGCAGGTCGAACTGGACTCTGGGCCACAGACGCAGATCACAGAAAAACGGTTTGGTGAGCTGCCTGATGAAAATCCGGTTGTCCGGGGTGATGTTTTCAATACGCGCCTGAAAACCCATTCGTCCGGACCCGTTCTTTTCCGGGCGGTGTGTGAAAAAAATCAAAGACATCAGTGAGGAGTTGTCCACAGGGGGGTCGGTTTGCTCGACGATGATACGGTTTTCATCCAGGAATTTGATGAAACGGCAGTGGCGGACATCGTCGGCTGCCAGTCTTAATGAAATTTCCTCATTGGGCAGTATCTCTGTAAACGTATGCCTTCTCCCTTTTTGAGGTTGAAAAGTAGAAAACGGATTTTCCGCATGGGATGAGGTTATGTTTTTGCAACATGCGTCCTACATCCAACCATTAGTTGCTACTATAACACGATTTGCGGAAAACAAATACATGAATATGGGCGCCGGAATAAAATGTTCATGGAAAATAATGCCTGCCGACAATCTGCGCATGAATTTTAAGTAATTGAAATAAATTATGAATTTACTAAAGCGCTGCAGTCAAAAACCTCCTGCGGAGGACCCTTACGCATGGGCTTCAAGGTGAATGCCCGAAAGCTTTTCTTCATGTAAGAAAGCCCGGCAATGTGCCGGGCTTTCTTTTTTATGTAATACCTGGTTTGTGGTTACGGTTCCGTCGGGGCATTCGGGTCGGCCAGCCATTCCATGGACGAGCCGTCATAGATTTTCACATCCTTGTAGCCCAGCAGCTCCGTCATGATAAAAGCCCAGGAGGTGCAGGTTTTTCCCGTATCACAATACATGATGTATTCTTTGTCCTTGTCGCCGCCCGTTGCCTTCTGGGCCAGCCCGGCGAGTGTGTCCTTATCCTTGTAAAGCCCTTCCGGTGTAAAGAGCTGTCCGACCGGCAGGTTTACCGCCCCTTTGATGCGGCCGGTTTTGGGAACGAATTCGAGTTTTTCCTTGCCTTCATAGAAGGCCGGAGCGCGGTTGTCGACAATTGTCGCCTTGCCCAGTTTCGCCATTACCGTCGCCTTGTCCACAAAAAGATTTTTATTCCAGTTTGCCTCAAAATCTTTCTCTTTGGGGCTTACCACATCTTTGGACAGGGCTTTCTTTTCTTTTTCCCACTGGCTGAAGCCGCCGCTGAGCACCGCCACATTGGCGACGCCTGCGTACTTAAGTGTCCAGGCGACGCGGGTCATGCCGAACTGATCCGGCACTTTTTCCACCTTATCGACCAGAACCACCAGGGAATTTTCATCGATGCCCGCTTCACCGATGACGTCCTCCAGATCGTCGGCCTCCGGCAGTTCATTGAGGAGAACCCCTTTTTTGACCGCCCATGAGCCGTAGAATACGTTGACGGCACCGGGGATGTGGCCTTCCTTGTATTCTTCGAGCTTGCGTAAATCAACGATGACGAGATTCTTGTTGTCCAGGTTTTTCTCCAGCCAATCCGTGGAAACGACCGGCTCGATGCTTCTTGCGGCCTGCGACGGTGTGGCCGCCGCCAAGGGCAGAAAAAACAAAACCGCCAGGGCGACCGCTTTTAACCAATTGATTTTTCTCATAAATGTTGCCTCCTGATTTTGGTGTTTTTTATTTTTAGTGCTCATATATGCAAACGCTTCAACCTGTATGGCTGCTGCGGGGTTATTTAATGCCGCTTACCGACTGTTTTACATTTTATGTGTATCTTTCCTTTTCATTGTACGAGGTATGGCTTTTGAGAATGTTTTTCCGGTCTCAAATTTGTTTGGATCGCAGCTCACGCAGGCTCCGGCGGCTCCGGCGGTGATTCCTGCACGACCTCGGTCATCTGTGCGGCCTCTTCCGGAGCTGCGCATGTCGGGCGAGGGGCTGCCGCCTTTTCTACTTCCTCCACCCAAAGGGGATGACGGTGCCTGGCGTAATCAAGACGGACGCTGCCGGTAAAAATACCGCGTATCATCGGCCAGTTGGGCCTCAGCGCAATGGCGCCCATGTGAGACAGAAAGGCCAGAAAAAACAGTATAAAAAATATGTTGTGCACCCAGGTGGCCGTAAGGACGACGGGCAGGGACATATCCGGTGCGTAAATATTTTTATATGTTTTGACCAGCCCGGAGATGACCAGCATGAGCATGATAAAAACCATTCCCGCGTAGGCCAGACGCTGTTCCGGCAGATACTTGTGCATGGGTGGCTCCTTACCGAATCCGAACAGGCTTTTGATGACCACAATGGATGCGGCCGTATCTCCTTTTTGCGGCATCAGGCCCCTTTCACCGCGCAGGCCGTGATAGACGAGGTGAAAAATTCCTGCCGCGGTAAACACCAGCGCGGCCGCGTAGTGAATGTACAGCGAGGTGATGAAATCCGCCGACCAGCCCAGCCCCGGCACAGTAATAATATAGTAGCGTTTAGCCACGGGGAGTTCGAAAATTCCCGTAACAAGCAGCGCAAGTCCGGAAATGGCGATCGCCCAATGCTCGATCAGTTCGATTCTCCGATGGCGGACAATGAGATTTTTTTCTGCGAGGATTTTTTCAGACATTGTCTTTTTCCCCCTTTTTGAGCTGTTCTTTTCTCTTCGAAAACCAGCCCAGCACCCCGGCGGCGGCTACTCCCAGAAGCGGGGAGGCCAGAACCGCCTTTCCCAGAGGATCCGTACTTTGCATGCGACGCTGGACGGATGTTTTCATATCAGGCTGCCCCGGTTTTTTGACCATGGCCGCATCGAGCTTTTCAAAAGAAACAGGCGATACATAAAGGGTGGCCGTGCCCCCGTTTTCGTCTTTTCCGTAAATATAGCCGTTCATTTTTGCGGCCCTGTGCCGGGCTTCTTCCTCTATGGCTTTTTTCGGGCCGATAAGCAGCGCCTGGCGCGGGCATGCCTCGATGCATCCCGGCGCTCGCCCTTGTACCAGTCGATCGTGGCACAAGTCGCATTTATACATCACGCCGTTGCCCATGAAGCCGGGAAGGACATGCAGATAAATTCCCACGCCTGATTGCCGCTGGGGAATCTCCCACGGACAGACATCCTTGCATTTCGCGCCGCCGAAGCACTGGTTCTGATTGATCACAACCGCAGAGTTCGCTTTTTTGTGATTGGCGGAGAAGGGGCAGATTGTCGCGCAGGGAGGATTGTCGCAATGCATGCAGCGCCGCGGGATGAAGACGGTTTTTTTTGCATCATCTTCGCTTATTTCCACTTTTTGCACATAAATAAAGTTATAAGGTGTGAGGCGGTCCGTAACAGACTGTTTTTTTGACCAGTCCTCGATGGTTTTTCTGGGCCATGGTTCAGGGATGGGATCCGCCACGGGGGGTATTTTATCCTTGTTGATGCTTTTGCAGGCACTGACACATGCCGGAATTTCACGGTCTGCGCAGCCGTCGCAAAGGCTCAGATCAATCAGCGTCGAAAGGCTCGTGTCGGAGGCGGCCGTGGCCACTTTCGGCAGGGCAAGCCCTGTCAGTGCTGCGGCACCTGCCGTAATCTGTATGAATGAACGCCTGCTTATTTGAGATTTAAGCGGTGATTTCATGACCTTTTCTCCTATGACATGCCGATGAAGCGGCTGAGCGCCTTCTGGAGCTCTGCCAAGCTTTTTTCTTTGTCGTCGGCCGCTTCATTGATGCATCTTCTGATGTTGGCCTGAATAATGGCTGCACCTGTTTTTTTCATGGCGGCCGTGGCAGCATATAATTGCGTGAGAATATCAGCGCAGGGGACCTCTTTTTCCACCATCCGTTCCAGCCCGCGGATCTGCCCCTCGATGCGTTTTAAGCGATTGAGGACTTTTTTGCGATTTTCGTCCACATATACCCCCAGGGGGTATATGTTAGCATCAAAATTCTCTTTGTCAAACGGTATCTGAAATTTTTTTTACCCCAAAGACATAGTATTATGATAGGTTTTCGCTCCGCTGACGGTTTTTTCAGCGCTGCAGGGCCCAACCGGCGTCAGGCGCGGATTTCCATGGGTGAGCCAGGGGGAATTCTTGACACGTTATGAGCGTATGCTTATAATTTCTTGTAAGGAGAAAACAGATGTCTCGACCCAAATGTCTGCGCCATGTCCGCGGCACGCCGGACAAAAATTATTTCAAGCCGCGGGGGATTCCCGCCTCTGACCTGGAGGAAATCTCCCTGCCTCTGGATGAATTCGAGGCGGTACGCCTGGCGGATTTTGAGGGGCTCTACCATATGGAGGCGGCCGCGCACATGAATATTTCCAGACAGACTTTTGGCAGAATTGTCGCCTCCGCCCGCAGGAAGATTGCAGACGCTTTGATTAACGGTAAGGCCCTCAGGATCGAAGATGACAGGCAAGGCGCAAATTCCGGCAACGAAACACAATAATGAATGAAGATTTCCGCCATAAAGGGAAAAAACCCATGCAAATCACGTTTGTGCGTACTTTGCGCGATATATGCTACAGAAAGGCGGTCAAATGACTGATGAAAAGCGGGGTCGGTCTGAATTTTTCAGCCACCCCGAGGGGCAAAGCATCATTCTTGATTCCATCGCGGACGGTGTTTTCACCGTGGATGGGCAATGGCGGATCACATCCTTCAACCGCGCGGCCGAAGAGATTACCGGCGTACCGCGTGATGAGGCGATAGGCCAGCTTTGCAAGGATGTGCTCAAGGCGGACATCTGCGAAAAAAGCTGCTGCCTGCGCGCCACCATGAAAACAGGCAAGCCGGTTGTCGGAAAACAGGTCTATATAATTGACGCGGCCGGTAACAAAACTCCCATCAGTATTTCGACGGCCGTTTTGCGCGACAAAAAAGGGCGTCTGCTGGGCGCGGTGGAAACATTCCGCGATATCAGCGTAGAGGAGGATCTGCGCAAGGAGATATCATCCAGATACTCTTTTGAGGACATTATATCGAAAAACCCGCAGATGATCAGGCTTTTCGACATTCTGCCGGACATTGCCGAAGGAGGCAGTACAGTTTTGATCGAAGGTGAAAGCGGTACGGGCAAGGAGCTTGTCGCGCGCGCGATTCATCAACTCAGCCCGCGCAGGAAGCAGCCGTTTGTGGCGGTCAACTGTGGGGCGCTGCCTGATACTCTTTTAGAATCGGAGCTGTTCGGATATAAAGCGGGGGCTTTTACAGACGCAAAAAGAGACAAGCCCGGGCGGTTTCAGCTGGCTCAAAACGGCACGCTGTTTCTCGATGAAGCAGGCGAGCTCACGCCTGCGACGCAAGTGAAGCTTCTGCGTGTGCTGCAGGAAAAAACCTACGAGCCGCTGGGTGCGACCGAAAGTGTCGCACATAACGTCCGCGTCATTGCGGCCACCAACAAAAACCTGGAGACGGAGGTTCGTGAAGGAAGGTTCCGCGAGGATCTGTACTACCGCATAAATGTTTTCAAAATCAGCCTGCCGCCGCTGCGGGAGCGCAGGGAAGACATCCCGCTTCTGACCGACCATTTTATCGGTCATTTCAATCTTCTGCAGAAAAAAAATATCGTCGGGATTGAGGCCGAAGCAATGTCCGTTTTGATGGAATATGACTGGCCGGGCAATATTCGTGAACTCGCCAATATCATTGAACGGGCGTTTATACTATGCAAGGGGGATTTTATCGAAAGAAAGCATCTGCCGGAAAATATTTCCGGTGCAGGTGATGCGGCGTGCGCGGTCCCGGCCCGCTCTTTGCGCGATGTCGAGGCACAATTTCTTCTGTCCGCCCTCAGGGAAAACAACGGCAACCGTGCGCTCACGGCCCGGAAGCTGGGGATTCATAAAAGCACGCTGTACAGGAGGCTCAAGGCTTTGGGGCTCGGGCCCGGAGACGGTTAAACATTTGCAATTTTGCACTTATTATGCGACGAAAGTTGCATTATCGCGACGAAGGCCCGCAGGCGCTTACTGATGCCGCCTCTATCTGTTTGTTATGATGAGACAAATTATTTCGCAGGTAATGGCATTGCTTTTGCTGTATTGTTCACAATCGGCTGCTGAAATGGTAATGCCGGCGAAGGAGATTGCATGAGACTGGCCCTTTCCGTTCACAAGGGAAATATATCCACCGTTTTCGATGCGGCGAGTGATCTTTTGATCGTCGATTCGTCCGGTGAGGCGCGCGCCGGGGGCCTGTCTTACAGGTTTGTGGCCAGTGACCCTGCAGGACGCGCGGCGGAATTGAAAGATCAGGGAGTGGGCGCGCTGATTTGCGGTGCGATTTCCCGGCCGATGGAAACGCATATCGCCTCCCGCGGCATTGTGCTGTATCCTTTTGTGCGCGGCGGCGTGGATGAAATTATCGACGCCTACCGGGCCAACCGCCTGGATCAGGCGAATTTTTTTCTGCCCGGTTGCCGCCGGGCGGGACCGGGAGGTCAGCGCCGGCACAGAGGCGGCGGCTGCTCACCGGGACGGCCCGGCAGGGGCGGACGCTTTCGTTTCTGAAGGGCGCGTTGTGGATAAAAAACTGCGGGAAAACAAAATGAGTGAAATGTTTCACAACATCAAAAGATACCGGTGGGCGCCCACGGTGCTTTTGGCTGGGGCCGGAATCGGGATCATGGCGTATTACGATAATTGCGATACGGCCTGCAGCTACCTCAAAGGAGATATTTTCGGCATCGATTTGAAATGGGTGGGCATCGCCTTTATGAGCCTTTTGATTGTGCTTACCGCCTTGAGGCAGACGGACCTGGTACGCGCCTGCCTGGCAGGGGGCTTGGGCGTAGAGGTCCATTTATACGCTTTTCAGTTTCAAAATGACGTTTACTGCCCGTTTTGCCTGATGTTTTCCG
>JAAYKU010000205.1 GCA_012522275.1 Smithella sp. | reverse complement strand
TCCACAGACGTGGACGTGCTGGCGAATCTGGCGAAGAACCATGAGCTCCCGGCCGAAATTCTTTCTTACCGCTCGCTGGCGAAGCTCAAATCAACGTATGTTGATGCCCTGCCTTCGCTGGTCAACCAAAAGACTGCTCGTATTCACACATCATACAATCAGACCGCGACGGCGACCGGCCGGCTCTCGAGCAGCAACCCGAACCTGCAGAATATTCCCATCAGGACGGTGGAGGGAAAAAGAATCCGTCAGGCTTTTATTGCCGCGCCCGGCTGTGTACTGATTTCCGCCGACTATTCACAAATAGAGCTAAGAGTACTGGCGCACCTGTCTGAAGATGCCTCCCTGCTGGAAGCTTTTGCCTCCGATGAGGATATACACTCACGAACCGCCTCTGATGTCTTCGGCGTCTTCCCCGAAATGGTCAGCCCCGATATGCGCCGGCAGGCCAAGGTCATCAATTTTGGTATTCTCTACGGCATGAGCGCGTTTGGGCTGGCCAAGGAGCTGGGCGTTTCCCAGAAGACCGCCCAGACGTATATCGACGGATATTTCGCCCGCTATCAGAAAGTGCGCGACTATCTCGACGGCATTCTGGAAGAGGCTAGACGAGACGGATTTGTCTGCACGATTTTAAATCGTCGTCGCTACCTGCCGGAGCTCAAAAGCAATGTTCCCGCAGTTCGTCAGTTCGCGGAGCGCATGGCCATCAACGCCCCCATACAAGGCAGCGCGGCCGACCTCATCAAGGTGGCGATGGTCAATATCGACCGCCTGCTTGCACAGAATCAATATGCGGCACGCCTGATCATGCAGGTACATGACGAACTGGTGCTGGAAGCGCCGGAAGCGGAAAAAGAAGACGTCATGAAACTTGTCAAAAATGAAATGGAAGAAGTGGTGAAGCTCAAAGTGCCGTTGAAGGTCGAGATTGCTTCCGGTCTCAACTGGGACGAGGCGCATTGAGTTAATTCAGCCGATAGCCGATGGCTCATAGCTCGTGGTTTTTCGTTCATGCTTCGACAGGCTCAGCATGAACGGTCAATAAAACGTGAAGTTCACCGCTTCATGTCCCACGCCGGCGGGGGTGGCCCGAAGGGTCGGGGGTGGAGAATAATAGAGCAATTAGCTCGCAGCTTGTAGCCGATAGCTCATGGTTGATTGTTGATGGCTCTTCTTCCCCGCTATGGGTCGTGCCGGTTTGGACTTCGGGAGTATTTTCTTTTATACTCACAACTGTAAGCTGTGAATAGCGAATTTTGCCCTGATCCTTTAGCAGACAATCTTTAATGGATATTTTTGAGAAATGGCGCATATTCAAATTGTAACATTGCCGGATGAAGTGTTTCTCCCCTACAGCCTGATCGGCAAGCTTTCTGAAATATGGCGGGAGCAGGGGCATAAAATTTCCGTCGGGCCGCTGAAAACCCTGGAGGCGGACATAGGCATTGTGCATATGGACCGCACCTGGATAGCAACAGATCGGCTGCCGGAAAACCCGCTGAGGCGCCCTTTTTTGAACAGTTCCATACTGGATATCTCCAAAAGACGTATCAGCCGCAATCTTTTGACCCGTGATTCAAATTATAGCGGGCCGGTGATGGTTAAAACAAATGCCAATTATTTCGGTTGGCCGGAACGGTTTTCATCGGCTTCCAAGATTGAACGGCGATTGTATCTGATGCTCATGAAGAGGAAAATATCCTGGAGATGGACGCGCCTGTTTCTGCCCGGCTCATACGCAGTGTTGGAGGGGGCCCAACAGGTTCCGGCCTGGGTCTGGACAAGAGACGACCTGGTAGTAGAAAAATTTCTTCCTGAAAAGGAAGGGGATGAATATGCGCTGCGTGTCTGGGTTTTCTTCGGTCCGCAAGAGTATTGTGTCAGGATGTTCAGCCCCAGCCCGGTGGTCAAGGCCACGGAAATAACTCACTATGATTATATCGACGACGTGCCGGACTCCGTCAGGGAGGCCCGCCGCGGGCTGGGGGTAGATTTCGGCAAGTTCGATTATGTAATGGTAAACGGCGAGGCTGTCCTGCTGGATGTGAACAAAACGCCGACCATGGCTGCCCGGCAGCGGGGGGACGGGCACAGCCCGAACATGCTCAAGCTCTCCTCCGGCCTGGAATACTTTCTGGAGGGGGCAAAATGAGCTCTTTAAAACCGGTCAGGCCGTCCACGGATTTTTCCGAACTGCACCCGGCGCAAACCGTATTTGCGCCGCGCAGCACTTGGAACGTATTACAATCGTTTGCAAATCAGCACTTTCAGCTCGATTCCATGACCGGTTTAACCGTTGCCGTCATGGGGGACATGCCTCTTGTCTGCCATCAAAACACGGTCACGCCGCTGATTCTCGATTTTTTACGCGAGGCGGGCCTGGAGCCCCCTGCCCGTATAGACACATATGAAACGGAAGAAGAGGCGGTGGCCATTGCCCGCAAGCATTGTGAAAGCGGAAAGAAACTTGCCTACGTCTATCAGCCTCCGCCGTCCCTGCGCGATAATGGGTCGTTTCTGGTACCTGTATCATTATACACATACCTCAATGACAAGTTTAATCTGGCCCGGCTGGTGGAAAGCGAATATCAACCGCGTCATCAACTGCTTTCAGTGGACATGCTCGATGAGCTGTTCGATTTTTTACCGGGGCGGGAAATCTTTATCAAGGCCTGCCGCGACGGCGGTAACGGTGCGGGCAGGGATGTTTATTACTGCCCGGATGCAGCCTGCCGTAAAGATACGGCAGAGCTTCTGCATCTGCAAAAAGAAGTGCTTACCGGCGTGCGGCTCGAAGAGGCGGTAAATGTCGATGATTGCTGGTGTCTGAGCTTCGCTGCCGGCAAATCCGGCATACGCTATCTCGGCGCGGCAACCCAGCTTTTTGACCGGCCGGCTAAACAGACAGGAAGCAGGATTGCCCCGGAGAGTTTGCCGCCCGATTTTATCGTTGCAATTGCCGCACAGATCGCAAGGCGCGGCAGCCGGATGGGGTATCAGGGGATTGTCGGCTTTGATATCGGGCTTTCCCCTTCCGGGCAGGCATTCGTTTTTGATCTTAATTTCCGTCTTTGCTCCAGTACGCCGCAGGTGCTTTTGCACGAGGCGGCCGCCGCAAGGGCTGGCGCCCGCATTTCTCAATCCTGGAGCCGGGTTTGCAAAGTGGCGCTTGCCCCCGCTCTGGAGCGTATCCGGCGGTATTCACAAGAGAGTGTTTTTGTTCCCATCCGTCTGTATGAAGGCACCGTGGCGAGTGGGGGACAAAGCGTGATTACCGGTATGGTGCTGGGGGAAACTCTTGCGGACATCGAAAATATCAAGGCCGGCATGGACGCCGCCATCGATGATGCTATGAAGGGCTGACGCCCCGGTTATGGGGAAGAAGCTTATAGCTCGTGGCTCATGGCTCATAGTCTAATGTGAAAAACATCCACCCCCGGCCCGCTAAAGCGGGCCACCCACGCCGGGAGACTGTGTCGTAATCGTAAAGAAGCCGTCACCATCGTCATACCGGCGAAGGCCGGTATCCGTGCGCCCGGGAGCGGGCGCGATCAGAGAGGTGAAAGTCCTCTCTCGGGGAATGCTCATCCCC
>JAAYKU010000204.1 GCA_012522275.1 Smithella sp. | reverse complement strand
TTGATGTTTATCATTAATTACGAAGTTCCTTCCGCCTGGCGGAAAAATCGCCGCCGCATATGGCTGTATTTTCTGGGCGAGGCACACTTCCCGCCGCTCAAGATACGTTCCTTTCCCCTGCTGGGGGCCGCTGTTTTGGGGTATCTGTTTATCGTGCTGGCTTTTTCCGGGTCTGTGACCCCCGCCTATGGTCAGGATAAGCCGGGGGAAATTCCCTCCCTCGGGAATGGTTCTTGTGAAATCATGCTGTTTTCCGATTATTTCTGCCGGCCCTGCCGCCTGCTCGACACGGGCGCGGAGGCGGATATTAAAGAGCTTCTGGCGACCGGTAAGGTGAAGATTGTCTTTGCCGATATTCCCGCCACACGCCTTTCGCCTTTGTATGCCAGGTATTATATTTACGGGGCGCACGCCAGCCCGGATGCGGAGTGTGTTTTGCGTCTGCGCCGCAGCCTGTTTCAGGCCGCGCAAATCAACCGCGCGGGCTCGGAGGGAGAACTTGTCGAATACTTGAAGGCGATGAATATCCCGTGGAAAAAGATGGACGAAAAGCCTGTGTTCGTGAAACTGAATGCCCTGATCGCGGAAAAAGGAATTGACGCCACTCCGACATGCGTTATCAGTTGCCCTTCTTCGGAGACGAAAAAATATGTCGGCGTTGACGAGGCGAAAAAGGCGCTTGCGGATTTGAAGATGCAATTGAAATGAAATTACAGGCGGGATGTTTTTAACCGCTGTGAAAACCCTGTCGGTCACTCATACGGGCGGGGCATCTCGAAGAAAAGGAGATTAAGATATTGAACAGATCGATTCCCAAAGAGTTGTTTTTCACAAAGGGTGTCGGCACGCACCGCGAGCAGCTTCATTCCTTTGAGCTGGCGCTGCGCGACGCAGGTATCGAAAAATGCAATCTCGTCCAGGTCTCGAGCATCGTGCCCCCCGGCTGCAGAATCATTTCCAGAGCTGAAGGGCTCAAAAGGCTCCAGCCGGGCGCGATCACGTTTTGCGTCATGAGCCGCTGCTGTTCCAACGAGCCCAAGAGGCTTCTGGCCGCGTCGGTAGGCTGTGCCCTGCCGCAGGACACGAACGCCTACGGGTATATCAGCGAGCATCATTCCTTCGGCTTTACCGAAAAGCAGACCGGCGATTACGCGGAGGACCTCGCGGCGGCCATGCTGGCCTCCACGCTGGGGATCGATTTCAGCGTCGATGAAAGCTGGGATGAAAAAAAAGAGTTATTCAAGATAAGCGGCAAAATCGTCCGGACACGCAACACAACGCAGTCCGCTGTATTGAAAACGGCCGATTTCACGACAGTGGTTGCCGCGGCCGTTTTTGTGTTTTAGAGACATAAGCCGGAAAGGAGGAATTACATGAGTCCGGTAAGTCGCGGAGGCAGAGGCATGGGCCGGGGTGCGGGAGCAGGCACGTGCCGGGGTCAGGGTCGCACAGGCGCAGGAAGAGGCCGTATGGGCGGGCCGGCCGCCGCCGGCGCGACGGGTGTCTGCCGCTGCACCAGTTGCGGGCACACACAGCCGCATGAGCGAGGTTTTCCCTGCATTGAGCTTAAGTGCCCCCAGTGCGGCGCGGGCATGATCAGACAGTAAATAATAAGTGCAAATAAATCACAGCGTCACCGCTTATCGGGCATTTTGTGCCGCTGTTTTACGGAAAGGTAAAAAATGAAAATAGCGATTACGACATCAGGCAATAATTTGACGGCAGCGCTCGACAGCCGTTTCGGCCGGGCTCCGAAGTTCATGATTTATGATCTCGACGCAAACACGTTTGAAATCGTGGACAATCAACAAAACCTCAACGCGGCGCAGGGTGCGGGCATCCAGTCCGCGCAAAACATTGCCCGTCTGGGCGCGGGGGCGCTCATCACAGGCCATTGCGGCCCCAAGGCCTTCCGGGTTTTGCAGGCGGCGGGGATCAAGATTTACAACACAAACGCGGCGACGACGGGCGAGGCCCTGGAGTTGTACAAAGCCGGAAAACTTAAGGAAGCTTCCGACGCCGATGTCGAAGGGCACTGGTCATGAGTCAGCCGGGCCCTATTGTCTGCCGCGCCATCGGCGTTATCCGCAGCGAACACACATCGCCCCAGGAAACGCCGATTCAGCCGGTTTACGCCCGGGGGTGCAGGGGCTATGCCGAGGTGTGTTCGGAATTTGCCGAGGGATTGAAAGATCTCGACGGCTTTTCGCACGTTTATCTGATCTACTTTTTTCATCAGTGCCGCGAGGTGAAGCTGACCGTCAAGCCTTTTTTGCAGGATGTTGACCGGGGAATTTTCTCCACGCGTGCTCCTTTCCGTCCCAACCCGATCGGCCTGAGTGTGGTGGAACTGATTAAAGTTGAAGACAATGTCGTGCATTTCGACGGGGCGGACATCCTCGATGGCACACCGCTTCTGGACATCAAACCTTACACCGAGAAGTTCGACCTGTATGACGTGAAAAAAAGCGGCTGGCAGGACGAAGTCGATGAGGAAACTGCCCGGGTCAGGGGCAGGAGGGAGTACAAGACGAAATGAAACCATCCGAGATCGCCCATGAGCTCAAAACGCACGCTCCCTTTACATCGTTCGGGACAATCACCGGTATAGTCATCATGGCGTCGTTCGTTCAGTTTCAGGTGCCGCGGGTCATTGCCGACACACTGTTTTGGGTTTTTCACCCCCTGCACGTACTTTTGAGCGCCATGGTCACCACCTCCATGTACCGGATTCATACCAGATCGAATATCTGGCGCGTCTTGCTGGTCGGTTATATCGGCTCTATCGGAGTCGCCACACTGAGCGATTCACTGATCCCCTTTGTGGGCGAGTGGCTTTTAGATCTTCCCAACCGCGGTGTACATCTGGGGTTTATCGAAAAGTGGTGGCTGGTGAATCCGCTGGCTTTTGCCGGCATCGGCCTGGGCTATGTCGTTTCGCACACGAAAATCGCGCATGCCGGCCATGTGCTCATCAGCACCTGGGCGTCGATTTTCCATATCACCATGGCGCTGGGGACTTCTCTCGATGTGGTCACGGCCGTTTTGATCGCCGCCTTTTTGTTCCTCGCTGTCTGGGTGCCGTGCTGCACCAGCGATATTATATTCCCTTTGTTGTGGGTGAAAAAAAAGGAGACCTGATGAAGATAGCCATCGCTTCCGGAAAGGGCGGCACGGGTAAAACCACCGTCGCCGTCAACCTGGCACGCGTTTATGACGGCAATGTTTTTCTGGCGGATTGTGACGTGGAAGAGCCCAACGCGCATCTGTTTCTTACAACCACAGACCATGAAGAAAAGGAAGTCAGCCTGCCTGTGCCTCGCGTGGACGAGGCTCTTTGCGACGGCTGTGCCCTGTGTGCGAGGATTTGCCGGTTTTCTGCGATTGTCACTTTCGGCACCACACCGCTGGTTTTTCCGGAAATGTGCCACGGCTGTGGAGGCTGCACGCTGGTGTGCCCGCCAAAAGCGATTACGGAGCACCCCCGGCGCATAGGCGTGGTGGAAACATCGCAGGCGGACAACATCACCTTAGTGACCGGGCGCCTGGACGTGGGTGTGGCGCTGGCTCCCCCTTTGATCAAAGAAGTCAGAAAGGCGATTCCGGCCGGACATGACGTCATTCTGGACGCGCCGCCCGGTACTTCCTGCCCCGTGATCGCCGCCATCCGTGAGACGGACATCGTGCTTCTGGTGACCGAGCCCACGCCTTTCGGCCTCAACGATCTGGTGCTGGCCGTTGACATGGTGCGCGCGCTCGGACTGCCCTTCGGCGTCATCGTCAACCGTATGGGTTCAGGCGACCGTCGCATCCAGGAGTTTTGTGAAAAAGAAAATATTGCCATTTTACTTACGATTCCGGATGACCGGCGGATAGCCGAAAATTATTCGCGCGGCATTCTGATGGTGGATGCCCTGCCGGAATATGAAGCTGTTTTTAAGGATCTGCTGCAAAAGATCCGCAAGATGTCTGTTAAAGGAGAAAAACAACATGCCTACGTATGAATACGCATGTACAAGCTGCGGCCTGCAATTTGAGCGGCGCCAGAGCATGAACGATGAACCGGTGAGCTCCTGCCCCGCATGCGGCCGGGAAGTCCGCAGGCTGATCAGCGGCGGGACCGGTTTTCTGATGAAGGACACACACGGGCCAAGCGCAGGCAACTGCTCGCTGGAAACAACAGGGCGGACCTGCTGCGGGGCTGCCTCCCGCTGTTCTGATGCGCATTGTGGTGATTGAGATGAGTCGGGAAGATTTCAAATATATATACGGCCCCGTGCCTTCGCGCAGGCTGGGCCGTTCACTGGGGCTCGATCTTGTTCCTTTCAAAACATGCACCTGCGACTGCATTTACTGTCAACTGGGGAAAACTACGGACAGGACAATCGAAAGGCGCGACTATGTTGACGCGGCGGACGTGCTGGCACAACTGAAAGAAAAACTGGCCCGAGGTGTCTCATGTGACTATATCAGTCTGGCCGGCTGCGGCGAGCCGACGCTTTATGCGCCGATCGGGGAGTTGATTGTCCGGATCAAACAGATGACCGATATCCCGGTGGCGGTGATCACCAACGGGACGCTTTTGCATCTGCCCGAGCTGCGCCGCGATCTTCTGCCGGCCGATCTGGTCATCCCGTCGCTCGACGCCGGGGACGCGCCCCTGTTCGAATATGTCAACCGCCCCCATCCGGACATTTCTTTCGAACAAATGGTGGAAGGACTCATCGAGTTCGGGGAAATGCGTAAAAATCGTCTGTGGCTGGAGGTGCTCCTGGTTTCCGGAGTGACGGGGCTCGGTGCGGAAGTGAAAAAAATCGCGTCATGGGCCGAAAAGATCAAGCCGGACAAGATACAGATCAATACCGTCAGCCGGCCCTCCCATGAAGATTTCGCCTGCGCGGTGGAGGGAGGACAATTGAAAAAACTGACCGGCCTTTTTAACGGAGAAGTTGAGATCCTGGCCGATACAGTGAGCCTGACAAAGCAGGCCGACCATGTACCGAACGCAACGGACGCGGATATTCTGAATCTGCTGGCCCGGCGTCCCTGTGCGCTCGAGGGGATCGTGCAGGGACTCAATCTCCATCCGCATGACGCGGCCAAAAGGCTGGATAATTTTTTGAAGACAGGACATGTGGCCGCCGAAAAAAGCGGACGCACAGTTTTTTACAGGATCTCCAGGGAGAATCCCTGACCGGCAGGCGGTTGCACAAAACGGCTGGCCGGACGGAGATTGTTAAAGGTGTTTTTATGATTGCATCATCAGAGGAACTTGCGGAAAACAACAGGCGCTATCTGGAGCGTGTCGAATTGTATCGCGAGCTGGGATATGACGTCGATGAGGAAAGGTCATTTGTCATTGAAAAGGCTCTGCCCGTTTCCGGAAGGATACTGGAGGCGGGTACAGGGAAAGGATATTTTTCACTGACGCTGGCGCGCGCCGGTTTCAGCTTCACCACCTGCGATATTTCAGCCGGCGAGCAAAGATACGCCCGCATGAATCTCGCCTATTACGGGCTTGACGCTCAGGTTAGCTTCGAGGTGGCTGATCTGGAACAGCTTCCCTGCAAGGACGGCTCCTATGACGTCATTTTCGCGGTGAACCTGCTTCATCATCTTGCCTCGCTCGAGCCGGCCGTCAAAGAAATGATGCGGGTGCTCTCAGGCGAGGGGAAAATAATACTGGCGGATTTCAATGAAAAGGGTATGGCGGTTTTAGACAAACTTCACGCCCAGGACGGTAGGGTGCACGAGGTGGGTGAGGCCACCATCGGCGCGGCCGGAGATTTTTTAAAACAACACGGGTTTTTCATCAGCATACACCCCGGCGCGCATCAGGATGTCCTGGTGGCGCTCAGGAAACCTGGCAGACCTTTTCATCTTTCGTGAGGGTGGCAGGATAAAATGGACAGCGCGGAAGAAATAAGAAGATATGTCCAGACCTGCCGGGAGGAGTTCTGGCAGAAGGTCTTCCGTCGGGAGGGCGCTTATCTGGCGACTCATCTCGAAGGGCTGAAAGATATCTTGAGCGTCGGCTGCGGACCGGCAATAATCGAAGGGGAGCTTCTGGAACGCGGCTTTCAGGTGACGGGCCTGGATGTGTCGGCCGAAGCCCTGGCCTGTGCGCCCGATGCTCTGCGCGGTGTGGTCGGCCGCGCCGAACAGATGCCTTTCGACGATGCGTCTTTTGATGCGGTGATATTTGTGGCGTCGCTGCAATTTGTCGAAGACTATCGTCTCGCGCTCGCGCGGGCCGAAGCCGTTTTGCGCCCGGAAGGGAAGATGATTGCCATGCTGCTCAACACTGAGTCGGTATTTTTCAAGGCAATGAAGCTGGATCCGCAATCATATATGCACCATATTCGCCACACGGATCTAAAGGCCGTGGAAAATGAAGCCTCGCGTTATTTCGAACTGCATACAGAATATTATCTGGGCATCCGCGGCGAGGACGTTTTTGAAAGCGAAAATCCGGAAGAAGCGGCTTTGTATATACTACGGGGTCGTAAAACGAAGAGGCGCCATGAACCGTAACCGCATGATCGACGAGGCGCGCAAAACTCTGGGTCTTTCCGACCGCGACGGAGCGGAAGAGACGAAAAAACGCTACCGGGAGCTGGCCAAAGTCTGGCATCCGGATGTTAACACGGACGGGGAGGCGCACGCGAGGATGCAGGAAATCAACCGTGCCTTCACAGCTTTGATGAAAGAAGAATTCGGCATCCTGGACTTTTGGGAAGACTATAACCGCTGGTGGTGGCGTCAATACGGAAATGACCCTCTGTGGGGCAATTATTATCCGGATGAGGAGCCAGGCAGGCCCGTACGGGGGCCGAAGGCGATTAAAAGATAAAAGCCAAGACAGGCAAAGGAAAGTGAAATAAATGGAAGAACTGGTGGTGATCAGCGGCAAGGGGGGTACGGGAAAAACCAGCGTGACAGCGTCGCTGGCGGTGCTGGCGGAGGATCCGGTGATTGCCGATTGCGACGTGGACGCGGCGGACCTTCATCTGGTGCTTGAACCGCATATCCGCGAGAGTCACGATTTTCGAAGCGGGTATGAAGCGGTGATCCGCCCTGACGACTGCAGCGGTTGCGGCATTTGTCAGGATTTGTGCCGCTTCGAGGCGGTAAAGCGCCACGGGGAGGTGTTCATTGTCGATCCGATCGCCTGCGAGGGCTGCGGTGTGTGTGTGCATTTCTGTCCGGATGAGGCCATCGATTTTCCAGAGAGCTTAAGCGGGCAATGGTTTGTATCCGATACCCGCGTAGGACCGATGGTGCATGCGAAGCTGGGAGTGGCGGCGGAAAACTCCGGCAAGCTGGTGTCGCTGGTGCGCACCGAGGCCAAACGTGTGGCCCATGAGGAAAACCGTAAAATGGTGATTGTTGACGGGCCGCCCGGAATCGGCTGCCCGGTCATCGCGGCCATTACCGGAGCCTCGCAGGTTCTTGTCGTGACGGAGCCTACCGTTTCGGGTGAGCATGACCTCGAGCGGGTTTTGGGCCTGGCCGCCCATTTTCAGATTCCCGCGTCCGTGTGCGTCAACAAATGGGATATCAACCCGGAAATGACCAAGCGCATTGAAGACAAGGCGCTCGCGCTGGGGGCGGAGCTTGCCGGACGCATCCGCTATGATCGTGACGTCACCCGGGCACAAATAGAAAATAAAGCCGTCGTCGAAATAGATGCACCCAGCGCGGAAGATATCAGGCAGTTATGGGCGAAGCTGAAATTTCCAAAACCCGCGGCCTGATTCATAAGGATGAAAAATTATTCAGCACAGGAGGAAGAAGAGTAAGTGGAAGATAAAAAAACATGCAGTTCATGCACGGACACAAGTTGCGCGACGAAAAACCGCCGCGAAAATGAAAGCGAGCACGATTTTGCCGACCGTCAGCGCCTGGAGTCGAGGCTGTGCCGCATAAAAAATAAAATAGTGGTGCTCTCCGGAAAGGGCGGTGTCGGCAAAAGCACCGTGGCGGTCAATCTGGCCACCGCGCTGGCGCTGGCCGGTCAACGCGTGGGCCTTCTGGACGTGGACATTCATGGGCCTTCCATCCCCACCATGCTGGGCATACAGGGGCAGGCGCTCAAGGGAGAGCCGGGCGAGTTGCTGCCCGTGGAAGTGGGCGGGCTTAAGGTGATGTCGGTCGGGTTTTTGCTGCAAAACCCGGATGATGCCATTATCTGGCGCGGCCCGATGAAAATGGGTGTCATCAAGCAGTTTCTCACAGATGTCAATTGGGGCGATCTGGATTATCTGATTGTTGACGCGCCCCCCGGCACGGGCGACGAGCCCCTGTCCGTGTGCCAGCTTATCCAGCCGCTTACCGGCGCGGTGATTGTGACCACGCCGCAGAAAGTCGCGGCGGTGGATGTGCGCAAATCGGTAAGTTTCTGTAAACGCCTTGACGTGCCGGTTTTAGGCATTGTGGAAAACATGAGCGGCTTTGTCTGTCCCAAATGCGGGGAGCTCACGCAGATTTTACCGCAGGGGGCCGGACGCCAGATAGCCTCCGATATGAACGTGCCTTTTCTGGGGGCGATTCCCATCGACCCGGATGTCGCCCGGGCCGCGGATTCCGGCAAAGCTTTTATCGGTCAATTTGCCCAAACGAATACCGGCAAGATCATGCAGCAGATTATCAGTCAGATCACAGACCCGGACAAAAATAAAAAATTAAACGCATAAGGAGAGTATGATGAAAGTTGCAATACCGTTGGCGGAAGGAAAACTGGCGATGCATTTCGGCCATTGCGCGAGTTTCGCGCTGGTCGATGTGGATGAACAAACCGGAAAAATCATTAAAACGGAAGAAGTGGCGGCGCCGCCGCACCAGCCGGGGCTTTTGCCTGCGTGGCTGGCCGAGCGGGGCGCGACGATGATCATCGCCGGCGGCATGGGGCAGCGTGCCCAGGAGCTGTTTGCCGGCCGGGGCATTAAGGTGCTGGTGGGAGCGCCGGCCGAAACGCCGGAAAAGATCATCGAGGACTACTTTGCGGGCACGCTCGTAACAGGCGCCAACGTCTGCGATCATTAAATTTTTTGCAAGACAAGGAACCGACATGGCCTTCAATGAACTCATCAGGTCGCTTGGCAATGAAAAGGCAAAGGCGCTTGCGCAAGGCGGAGCCGCCAAAATTCAAAAGCAGCATGACAAGGGGCGCCTGACCGCGCGCGAGCGTGTGGCGCGTCTCGTCGATGAAGGCTCTTTTATGGAGCTGGGTGCGCTTTGCACCTCCGACGTTCCGGGCATGGAGGACAAAACTCCCGCCGATGGGCTGGTCATCGGCTTCGGTTCGGTAAACGGCCGACTGGTGGGTGTTTTTGCCAATGACTTTACGGTACTGGCCGGCTCAAGCGCCACCATCAATAACAAGAAGATGGGTATTTTTAAAAGTCAGCTCTACGAGTACGGCTACCCGATGATCTGGCTGGGCGAGGCGGGCGGCCAGCGCATTCCGGATCTGCAGGACTCAAGCCGCATGCTCTTTCACGGCGTCGGCTCCGACGCGGCCCGATTCGGTTACAGTCATTTCCGCCAGGTCCCGTACGTGATGGCCGCGATGGGTGACTGCCATGGTGTTCCCGACTGGCAATCCTGTCTGGCGGACTTCACCATCATTGTCAAAGGCGCGTCCATTGCCGTTTCCGGACCACGCGCGCTGGGAAAGGCCATTGGTCAGCAGCATTCTGCCGAAGCAATGGGCGGCTGGCAGGTTCATTCAGGCCTTACGGGCATCGCCGATCAGGTGGCGGAAAACGACGATGACTGCCTGCGCCTGATTAAAACCTATCTGGATTACATGCCGTCCAACAGCCGCGAGCTTCCACCTGTGCGCCCCGTTCCCGGCGGTTCTGAAGAGCGCATTGGAAAGATCATGAACATTCTTCCCGCAAAGCGCACCCGTGCCTACGATATGCATAAAATCATTGCCTGCATCGTGGATGGGGGCGAGTTCCTGGAGTTCAAGCCCTCCTTCGGGAAAATGCTGATCACGGCCCTGGCGCGCGTGGGGGGCCATACAGTGGGCTTCATCGCCAGCAACCCCATCGTCAACGCGGGAGCCACCGACACGGATGCACTGGAAAAATCCACAAGTTTTTTGTGCCATTGCGACTCTTTCAACATTCCGCTCGTCTTTCTGGTGGATACGCCCGGTCACCTGACCGGTCTGGAAGCGGAACAAAAACGTGTAGGGGCCAAAGTGGTCAACAATCTGCAGGCCCTGTTTCAGGTAACCGTGCCCAAAATAACCATTCTGGTGCGCAAAGGTTACGGACAGGCGCTGGTCAACATGTGCGCCGCGGGAGCGGGCGCGGATTTTATGGTCGCCTGGCCAACGGCGGAAATAAGTTTCATGGACCCGCATGTAGGCGCGGATATTGTCTTCGGCAGTCTGCCGGAGGCCGAACGTACGAAACTCGTCGAAAAGATGATGGCTGATTCGTCACCCTATCCGGCGGCCCGTGTTTATGGCATACAGGATGTCATTCACCCGTGCGAGACGCGCGACTATCTGATCAAAGTTCTCAAAATCGTCCGCGGGTCAAAAACTAAGGGTATCGGCAGGCATCTTCTGGCCGGCTGGCCGACGAAGTTTTAACCTGACACACATGACGGGAGGGGCAACATGACGCAACAACAGCATACGTTAAAACCTGTGGACTGTGTGGAAATATGGACGCTGCAGGATAACTACATTGAAATCACGGCAATGGATAATTCCGCCGTGGTTTCAAGGGCGACAGCACTCAGAGACGGAGAAATCAAAGCCTCCGTTCTGGCCGAGCACGGTTTTTCGGCGCTCGTCAAAGTGACGGCGGAGGGAAAAAGCCGCACGCTGCTTTTCGATTTCGGCTATTCCGAAGACGGAGCGGCCAGAAACGCGGCCACGCTGGGCCTGGATTTGAGCCAGGTGGAAGCGGCGGCCCTTTCGCATGGCCACAGCGACCACACAGGCGCCATGGCGGCCTTCGGCGCGGCCATCGGCAAAAAGAATCTGCCACTGGTTTTACATCCGGCCGCCTTCAAGGAGCCGCGCTATTTGAAGTTCGGTGAAGAGATCAAAGTGTATTTCCCGAAACTCACCCGACAGATGATCATTCAGGCGGGCTTCGATCCGGTGGAGACGAAAAGTCCCTATCCGATGCTGGGTGATACTGTGTTGTTTCTGGGCGGCATTCCGCGGCGGACGGATTTTGAAAAAGGCTTTCCCATTGCCCATCGCCTCGAAAACGGCGAGGAAGTGCCGGATCCCATCGAGGACGATACATCCATCGTGATGAATCTGTGGGGTAAGGGCCTGGTGATTCTATCCGGTTGCGCGCATGCAGGCATTATCAACACGCTACAGTACGCGATTGATGTAACGGGCGTAAACCAGGTTTATGCCGTCATGGGCGGCTTTCACCTGTCCGGGCCTTTTTTCGAACCGATCATCGACCGTACCGCGTCCGAGTTGCAAAAGTTCGATCCAGTCTATGTGATTCCGACGCACTGCACCGGCCGCAAGGCGATTATGGAAATAGAAAAGAAAATGCCCGCTCAGTTTATTTTGAATATGGCCGGCACAAAACTGACCTTTGCGGAAAGCGGGTAATGAACGAAGAGCCGGATAATCAGAGGATCTGTTTTTACACTTTATCCCAAACTGTATAAGAGGCAGCTTATGACAACCAAAGCATTTCAGGATTACTACCCGGATGATTTGAGCCACTGCTATGGCTGCGGCTCACTCAATGAACAAGGGCTCCAGATCAAAAGCTTCTGGGACGGTGAAGATGAGGCCGTCTGCATTTACACACCGCGCGACTACCATACCGCAATTCCGGGGTTTGTGTACGGCGGGCTGATCGCCTCGCTCATCGACTGTCACTCCACCGGTATCGCCTCTGCCGCGAAATACAAGGCGGAAGGCCGAGACATGGGCTCAGACCCTCCGGTACGGTTTGTGACCGCCTCATTGCATGTGGACTATCTGCTGCCTACGCCGGCAGGCGTGCCGCTGGAAGTCCGCGGGAGCGTAAAGACAATCAAAGGCCGCCGCGCCGTGGTGGAGGCCAGAGTGCTGGCCGAAGGAAAGATCTGTGCCAAAGGCGAAGTCGTGGTTGTGCAGATGCCCGAAAACATGCGGCCGGGCAGGTGAAGCCGGCAGGAAAGCACATTAATTAAAAACGTATATACAACCGTGCCGGAGCCGATCCATCTGCTGCCGCCAGGGGCGCACCCAAGATGAAAAATGTTTTCGTCAAAACTTTCTTTTTCAGCACCACGCAGACGACAAAAAAAATAGTGACCGGCATCGCCGGCGGACTTGCCCGAATGTCCGGCGGCAAAGAGGTTGAGGATGTCGACTTCACATTGCCGGGCGCTCGTAAAGAACCCGCGTCTTTCGGCGGGCAGGATCTTGTGGTGGCCGGAATCCCTGTTTACGCGGGCCGGGTCCCCAATCTCCTGCTCAAATACCTGCGGACCCTAAGGGGAAACGGCGCGCGGGCCATCGCGGTCGCGGTTTACGGAAACCGCCATTATGACGACGCGCTTGTCGAGTGGAAAGATATTCTGGAAGAAGGCGGGTTTAAGGTCATTGCCGCAGGAGCGTTTATCGGCGAGCATTCCTTTTCCAGAATTCTGGGCGCCGGCCGTCCCGACGCGCAGGATATGGTGCAAGTCGAAGAGTTTGCCCGACGGATTTACGCAAAGCTGAGTACACAAACTCTGCTGGAGTGCGTATCGCTTGCGGGAGACCGGTCCTACCGTCCTTACTACCAGCCCAAAGACAAAGACGGCAGTCCCGTTTCCATTCTTAAAGTAGTTCCCAAAACAAGCAACGATTGCATCCGCTGCGGACTTTGCGTCGGTTTATGCCCCATGGGTTCCATCGATGAAGACGACCCGTCAGCGATAACGGGGATATGCATCAAGTGCTGCGCCTGTATTAAATATTGTCCAACCGGGGCAAAGTATTTCGATGACCCAAACTACCTGTGGCACAAGCAGGAACTGGAGGAGGCTTTTACCTCGCCTCGCCGGGAGCCGGAATTCTTTTTTTAAATATTCGGCACCTTGACTTAAATCAATGCGCCGCTGCCCGTTCACTGATAGACGGTCTTCCAAAAAAGGGAACACTCTCCAATGAACGAACGCCTGAAAAACTTTCCGATTTCTTTTTTTGCCGTGGTCATGGGCCTGGCCGGAGCCGCCATTGCCTGGCAGCGCGCTGAGACACTGCTTTCGTGGCCGGCCGGTACAGGCTTCGTGCTCCTGTTGATCACGGCGGCCGTATTTTCAGTCATCTGTGTGATTTACCTGATAAAAGCCTTTGTGCACGGGGAGGAAATCAAAAAAGAATTTCAAAACATCACCAAATTGTCCTTTTTCCCGACGATTTCCATCAGTGTCATTTTGCTGAGCATCTCGACGCTCGATATTTATCCCGGCGTGTCGCGGACGCTGTGGGTTGTCGGCACCGTCGCCCATTTCTTCTTCAGTGTGGCGGTCATCTCCATCTGGGTACGGCACCCCGCACTGGAAATCAACCACATCAGCCCGGCGTGGTTCATCCCGGTGGTCGGAAACATGCTTGTGCCTATTTCCGGTGTTGCCTATGCGCCGATGGAGATTTTGTGGTTTTTCTTCAGTATCGGCCTTATTTTCTGGATTGCCCTGTTCACTATTTTGCTGTACCGGCTCATCTTTCACAATCCTCTGCCCGAGCGGCTTTTGCCCACTTTGTTTATCATGATCGCACCGCCCGCCGTCGGTTTTATCGCGCAGGTCAAAATGACGGGCACACTCGACAATCTCTCGCGGGTACTGTATTACTTCGGCTTTTTCATCTTCATTCTGATGATTCCCCAGCTTAGAATGCTGGCCCGCATCAAATACTATCTGTCTTGGTGGGCCTACACTTTTCCGCTGGCCGCGTTGACAATCGCCACCATCGTCATGTATCATTACAACAGTCTCGGTTTTTTCAAGTACCTTGCCGTGATTATGCTGTTTATCCTTTCGTGTGTCGTGATCATGCTTGCCGTGATGACACTGGCGGCTGTCATAAACAGAAAAATATGCGTCGAGGATTGAAAAGGCTGGTTGCTGACAACCAATAAAATTTCCGAAAGGAGAAGGCCATGACCGAAAAAAGAAAAATTCTTGTAATCGGCGGGTCGGCCGCCGGCCCCAAGGCGGCGGCGAAGGCCCGTCGGATCAACAATGACGCGCAGGTGGTGATCCTGCAAAAAGACACGGATTTGTCGATGGCATCGTGCGGCTACCCCTACTATGTCGGCGGCTGTTTCGACGACCGCAACCAGCTTCTATGCACACCCGCCGGTGTGGTGAGAAACCCGATGTTTTACCTCAACGCCAAAGACATCGAAGCGAGGGTCAACACGGAAGTGACGGCCATCGATCGCGCCGGCAAGAACGTGGCCTATAAAAATCTGGTAAGCGGCGAGACGGGCACGATGCCGTACGACAAGCTGATCATCGCTACCGGTGCGGTTCCCCGCATGCCGCCTGTGCCGGGTGTGGAGCTCGACGGTATCACCACACTGCAGTCGATGAAAGACGCGGACTTCCTGCGCGCGATCCGCGACGAGGGGAGAATCAAAAAAGCGGTGGT
Source organism: Smithella sp. (assembly GCA_012522275.1). GTDB lineage: Bacteria > Desulfobacterota > Syntrophia > Syntrophales > Smithellaceae > UBA8904. Next base: position 1,653 of record JAAYKU010000204.1, on the reverse strand, counting down.
GATCGGCGGCGGGCTCATCGGCATCGAAACGTGCGAGGCACTGCAACTGGCAGGCATCGAAATCACGGTCATCGAGCTGCTCCCGCAGCTTCTGACCTTTCTGGACTGGGAGCTGGCCAAACTGGTTGAAAATCATGTCAGAAGCAAAGGCGCCAACGTCATTACCGACAACGGGATTGCCGCTTTTCTGGGGGAAAACGGCAGGCTCACGGGCGTGAAGCTGCAAAACGGCACGGAGCTTCCCTGCGAACTGGCGGTGATCGCCATCGGCGTGCGCCCGAATGTGAAACTGGCCAAAGAGGCGGGGCTGAAAATAGGTGAGCTGGGCGGCATCGACGTCAACGAGTTCATGCAGACTTCCGATCCGGATATTTATGCGGCCGGAGACTGCGTGGAGACGACAAACCGCATTACAGGCAAAAAGGTGCATGCGCCCTATGGCGATCTGGCCAACCTTCAGGGGCGCGTGGCGGGCGAGAACGCCGCCTCCACCAACTGCGTGACTTTTCCCGGCACGATCCAGACCGGCATCTGCAAGGTGTTTGACTACGCGGCAGGCTCCACCGGCCTTTCCGAGACGGCGGCCGGGCGCCTGGGGATGACGGATGTCGTCACAGTTATTAACGCCGGCCCCGACAAGCCGGGCTTTATGGAAGGTCAGCTTCTGGTTACGAAGCTTACCGCCGATGCCAAAACAGGCCGCATACTGGGTGCACAGTGCATCGGGCCGGGCAATGTCGCCAAGCAGATCGCCCAGTGGGCGATGGCGATTCAGGGCAAGCTGACCCTTGAAGACCTGATCAACGCAGACCTTCCCTATGCGCCGCCCTTTTCTCTGGCGATCGATCACTTTATTGCCACCGCGCATATCATACAAAACAAAGTGAAAGGGAGAATGACGGGCATTACCTGCCGCGAGGTTTACAAAAAGGTCAGGGCGGGTGAAAAGCTCTTTATTATCGACGTGCGCGGGCCGGAAGAGTTCGAGGAAATGCGCCTGGGCATCGGCGAGACGCTGATCCCGCTGGGTGCGCTGCGCAAGCGATTGGGTGAGCTGCCCGAAGACAAAAACCGCGAAATCATCTGTTATTGTAAAATATCACTGCGCGGCTATGAAGCGGCCCTGGCACTGGAGGCCGGCGGCTGGAAAAACGTGAAGGTGATGGAAGGCGGAATTATGGCGTGGCCGTATCCGCGTGAGAAATAACAAAATCAACTAAAGGAGGTTATGAGCTTATGGCCGAAGAATTCAAGGCCGGCTGCGCCAGGCCAACCGGCGGACCGGTCGGTGTAAAACCCGAAGCAAAAAAAGAAGACACACAACAGCAAATTACCAGGGAGGTCAAAAGTATGGTTACAGTCGGCGAAAAAGCGCCGGATTTTACGGCGCCTGCGTATCATAAGGGCAAGTTTATCAATGTTCAGTTATCCCAGCACCTGGGGAAATGGGTGGTATTGTGTTTCTACCCGGGCGACTTCACCTTTGTTTGAGCGACCGAAATCTCCGCGGTCGCGGAGAAATATCCCGAGTTCCAGAAGCTCGGTGTGGAAGTCCTTTCCATGAGCGTTGACAGTGTGTTTGTTCATAAAATGTGGGATGATCATGAGCTGTCCAAAATGGTCAAAGGCGGCGTGCCCTTTCCCATGCTCTCC
>JAAYKU010000022.1 GCA_012522275.1 Smithella sp. | reverse complement strand
TGTCATAATGATATTGTTTTTTGAGTCGAGCGAAATAATCAGATCGTCCGCCTCCAGCAGACAGCCATCAACGCCGATGCGTCCGAGACGCTCGATCACTTGCTCGCGTAAAAACACGGCGCTTTCGGCGGAGATGACGCCTTCCGCCCCCGCTTGAACCAGATTCATAGGCTTCAATAATTCGCCCTCGCCCGCCACCCAACTGTCCGTGCCGTTGAAAAAGCCGCGGATGGAAATGAAATTGCGATCCTCCCGCAAAAGCGGCTCCCCCCGGCTGTTTAAAAGACAGCGGTGTGACTCATATCTTCCGGTATCGCCGGAGAGCTCTGTTTTGGTGCTGCCGGTCATATAAATCGCGCGCACATAAACAGTAGGAATCCCCTTGTCATTCAGATACTGGGCAATGGCAAACTCTTCAAACGGACTGTTGTATCCGTATTCCCGGGCTCTGGAGCACCCGTCACCATTGTTTTTCACAACCGCCTCTTCACCCACGCGGGATACTTTCCATACGATATGAATATGGTCTTTAGTAAGAGTATAATAGATGGCCGATTTTTTAGACAGCTTCCAGGAATGAATTCTACGCCAGCGCTCCGGCAGAAAGTAATCGAACAGGCGGCCGTTACGGCCGACCACCCATAAATACCCGCCCGTGCTTTCGACCGGGCCGTGGATGTAGGGCACGCCCATGATCTGGGCTGCGCCGAGGTGGCCGGGCAGTTCGGCCGGATGCCACCGGTTGCGTTGATCGTCATGATAGGTATGGCGCTTCCGGCTTTTCACCAGCTGCTCATGCTCGGGCGTGCGCAGCAGAAGTTCATAATCGATGACGGAATAATCTCCCGCCTCGATCATCCCGGCCAGCAATTTGGCCTGCGCTGTGCTCCGGTCATCGCCCCTGACGCTTTCGATAAGGTCGATCTGCTTTTCTTCCAGAATGATATGCACCGGCTTCATGTCCGCCACACAAAACCCTTTGCGCTCCATGTCCGAGATGGCTTTCAGGGTAAGCGGCGCAACAATCGGATCCGCCTCCTGCCTTGTCAGCCCCGCGTCATGAAGTGTTTCGACAATGTCTTTGCCGAGTATCCACTGATAAATGAGCTTGTACTGCTTGAGTATATCGACATAAACACCCGGATGCCTCGCGTGGATGCGGTTGAGTTTGTCCGTTGAGCGGCCGCTTTGCCAAAGCTGCATTGTATCGGGTGGAACATAGATGGCCAGCGGCAGTTGCGTTGAGATAACCGTTTCCGGCGGCCCGTAAAGTCCCTCGCGCATTTCAAAAACAAGTGAAAACTCCTCCCACGGGCTGTTGAACTCTGTATTCATGAATTCCATGAGCGTGTGCGTGTCGAGCGGTACATCCTCGCCGACACGGCAGTTTTTTACAACCAGATCAAGGGAAGCGCCGTTCACCGGCCTGGTCGGCACCCTGTAGACGGCACTGGTGCCCTTGAGCCTCTGACGCCTGCTGGAAAACCAGGAATTCTCGTACCAGTTTTGCGGCTCAAGCAGCTCCGCCACGGGAAGGCCGAACTGTGTGAGGTAAATATCGCCCCCGTCGCTGGTTTTACGGTGCACATAAACGACGCCCAGCACGGTCACGAGCGTTTCCGCGGCTGCGGGACTTATAGAAGAAGGCAATGGCGCAGTTGTGGAAGGCATTTTTTCGTTATCCTGATTCCGTAATTGTTGCAGGCTCGTTGAAAATCCCAAAGAATATTACAGCTTCTTGTAAACAACGCAAGCGCAAAGATGATACAGGCAAAAAAGCGGAAAAACGACCAGAGATCGCTTCGCCGCCCGTAACCCATAATCGGAAATCATCAACCGGCGGCTTCGCGAAGACTCCGTCCGCTGAACCCGTCTAAATAAAAAAAACAGGCGGCATACGATCATCGATCACCTGCCGGCCTGTTTTTTTATCCGATATGTACTGCTTGTCTAAATCATCCCGGGATAACCATAAAAATCAGCCCAGTCTTTTTTCCAGCTCTTCCAGCTCCTTTACCAGCTCTGCCGGCAGCCTCTCGCCGAATCTCGCGTAATGCTCGCGGATGCCGGCCACCTCCTCTTTCCATTCTTCCTTGTTGACGTTTAAAAGTTCATCCATGTCTGACCGGCTGACACTCAAACCGGTCGTGTCTATCGCGTCGGAGGGGGGCATGAAGCCGATCGGGGTTTCATTGGCCCTGCCGGTTCCTGCGCAACGCTCGAAAACCCATTTCAGCACACGGCTGTTTTCTCCGTAGCCGGGCCAGAGCCATTTGCCGTCGTCCGTTTTTCTGAACCAGTTCACGTAGAAAATTTTCGGCAGCTTCTCCGGCGATGATTTTGTGCCGATATCAATCCAGTGCTTGAAATAATCGCCCATATTGTAGCCGCAGAAGGGCAGCATGGCAAACGGGTCGCGCCGGACCTGGCCGATGCTGGAGGAAATCGCCGCAGCGGTGATCTCGGAGCCGACAATCGAGCCCAGAAACACGCCGTGGTTCCAGTGGAAAGCCTCATGCACCAGCGGAATCGTCGTGGGCCGGCGGCCGCCGAACAAAAAGGCGCTGATCGGCACACCGGCGGGATTTTCCCAGTCCGGATCGATCGCCGGACACTGCCTGGCCGGAGCCGTGAATCTGGCGTTGGCATGGGCCGCGACACGGCCTGAGTCTCTGGTCCATTCTTTGCCCGTCCAGTCAATAATTTTGCCGGCCGGAGCATCATAGCCGATACCCTCCCACCAGACATCCCCGTCTTCAGTCAGGGCAACATTGGTGAAAATGGTATTTCTGTCAATGGACTTCATCGCATTGTAGTTGGATTCTTCCGACGTGCCGGGCGCGACGCCGAAAAAGCCTGCTTCAGGATTGATCGCGTACAGGCGACCGTCCGCCCCGAACTTCATCCAGGCGATATCGTCGCCCACGCATTCCACCTTCCAGCCGGGAATGGTGGGGATCATCATGGCCAGATTCGTTTTCCCGCAGGCGGACGGAAAGGCAGCCGCCACATATTTTTTCTCTCCCGCGGGATTGGTGATCCCGAGAATCAACATATGCTCGGCCATCCAGCCCTGTTCACGCGCCATGACCGACGCGATCCTGAGCGCGAAGCACTTCTTGCCTAAAAGCGCGTTACCGCCGTAGCCGGAACCGAACGACCAAATCATTTTTTCTTCCGGGAAATGAGAAATATACTTTTTCTCCATCGGGGCACACGGCCACAGACCTTCGTCCGTTTCGCCTTCGGCCAGGGGCTTGCCGACTGAATGCAGGCAGGGAATAAACACACCGTCTTCCCCCAGCACATCGAGCACCCTGCGCCCTACTCGTGTCATAATGTGCATATTCGCCACGACGTATGCAGAGTCTGTAATTTCCACGCCAACCTGAGCAATAGGTGAACCTACCGGGCCCATGCTGAACGGGATAATGTACATCGTCCGTCCCTTCATGCAGCCGTCATAAAGGCCCCGCATGGTCTTTTTTAATTCGTCAGGATCAATCCAGTTGTTGGTCGGGCCGGCTTCGTCTTTTGTCCGCGCGGCGATATAAGTGCGGTCTTCCACACGCGCCACATCGGACGGGTCAGACCGGAAAAGAACACAATTCGGACGCTTCTCCTGATTCAACTGCGTCGCCACGCCGCTGTCAACCGTCGTTTTGATCATGGCGTTGTATTCGGACTCACTTCCGTCACACCAGTAAACCCTGTCCGGCTTACACAGTCCGACCATTTCTTCCACCCACGAAATGAGTTTTTTATTATTGGTCATGCTGCTGTCGTTCATGCATTGTCTCCTTTATCCGTATTTTCACAACCCTCATCCCGGGGTCTTTTCCTGCGCCGGACACACCAAATGCGTCCGGCCGCGCCAAAAGGGTTCACCTATTCGAAAACCGCGAAAAAAGCAATCAAATATTTAAACGCAGAAATTAAAGGCGATGAAGATTTTACCACATACGGCAGGCGTAATCGTGTTTTTTGTTTTAACGCGCCTGCCTTTGAAGAGACGTGGTGAAAACAAAGAAGAACGACATGGCACGTACAAAAACAGATAATTTAAAATAACACATTACCGGCGCACGGCCAATAAAGACAACCACACGATTGCAGATCAACCATAAACAGGCTTGACTGGCCGTCTGGTTTTCCATATTATTGTTTCCGCATACATCGCTTTTTCACAAAGGAGCACCGTAAACAATGACCTTCCCGGTTACAGAGCATGTCGTCAAAACGCCAAGACACACCACCTTTTATCTATCATGCGGCTTACCTGAGGCAACCCCGGTCATTTTCGTCCACGGCTGGCCGGAGCTGTCGGTCAGTTGGCGGCATCAACTGCCCTGCTTCGGCAACCTCGGCTTTCGGGCGATCGCGCCGGATATGCGCGGCTATGGCCGTTCCGGTGCCCCCCTTGAGCATGAAGACTATGCCCTGGAGCAGATCGTGCAAGACATGATCGAACTGCTCGACTGTCTGGGGCATGACCGGGCCGTCTGGGTCGGGCATGACTGGGGCAGCCCGGTTGTGTGGAGCATAGCAGGCCATCACCCCGAGCGTTGCCACGCCGTGGCCAGCCTGTGCGTACCGTACTTTCCCGGGGGTTCCCACATCGACAGTTACATGCGGCGAATAGACCGTTCAATCTATCCGGAAAACGAATTTCCGGCAGGACAGTGGGAATATATATTATATTACTCAGAACAATTCGACAAAGCACAGGCCGTATTCGAGGCTAACGTGCTAAATACCGTCAAAGCTCTGTTTCGCAGCGGCAGTCCCCGCGGGCTGGGTAAACCGTCGCGCACCGCTTTTGTCCGTAAGGAAGGTGGCTGGTTCGGCGGAGCCGCCGAAGCACCGGATGTACCGCTCGACACAAAAGTGCTTACCGAAGAAGATCTCAGCAGATACGTCGCGGCGCTGGAACGCACCGGCTTTTTCGGACCGGGCTCTTACTACGTCAATGACTCACTCAACGCGGCCTACGCTGAAAGCGTCAAAAATAACGGAAGGCTGGACATGCCTGTACTTTTTCTGCACGGAATCTACGATCAGACCTGCCAGACGGTCAGCTCCTCCTTTGCCGAGCCGATGCGTGAGGCCTGCTCCAGATTATCCGAGGTATTCATTCACTGCGGGCACTGGATGGCACAGGAAAAGCCCGCCGATGTCAACGCGGC
>JAAYKU010000203.1 GCA_012522275.1 Smithella sp. | reverse complement strand
TATCCGAGGTATTCATTCACTGCGGGCACTGGATGGCACAGGAAAAGCCCGCCGATGTCAACGCGGCTCTGGCACATTGGCTCGCGACGGATGTTCCGGAAATCTGGCTGAGAAAAACATCTCCATGCCTGCGGGCGGCCATGACGCCTCATACCATCACAGACCCGAAAATACTGCGCAAAGAGCTGGCCAGGATCCGCAAACAGGGATGGGCTCAGTCGGTTGACGAGCTTGTTGTCGGAGGCAGCGGCATTGCCGCGCCGGTTATGGGCTGGAAAAACTCACAGGTCGCGGCGCTGGCCGTCGTACTGCCGACGTCGCGTTTTCCCGAAGGGGTGCGTGGCAGGTATATCCGCCTGCTGGTCGCGGCCGCGGCCGAAATCAGCAATGCGCTCACCACAGCGTGACGGGTGCGAATTGTGATATCAGCGTCACCCCAGTATCTGCACCGGCAGACGCCTGTCCCTGGGACGGTTGTCAAAATCGATAAAAACGATCTGCTGCCACGTTCCTAAAGTCAGCCTGCCTCCGGCCAGAGGAATACTCAACGACGGTTTCATCAGGGCGGCCCGCACATGCGAAAAGCCGTTTCCATCACCCCAGCGCAGGTCATGCTGATAGGGGATGTTTTCCGGAGCGATTCTTTCGAGCGCGTCTTTTAAGTCCCGCAACACACCGGGCTCATATTCAATAGTGGTCACCGCGCCGGTGGAGCCGGGGCAGAAAACTGTCACCAGCCCGTCGGTAACATGTGATTTCGCAACAGCGGACTGCACGGCGGGCGTGATGTCAATGATGTCACAAAAGCCTTGTGTATTGAGTGAAATCGTTTGCGTGTGGACATTCATGAGTTGAATCTAGAAAATTCATCAGCCGGTGTCAAGGGAAACGAAGTCTTCAGATTTGAAAACGGCGCCGCGCATAAAACAATCAACAACGCTTACCGTGTGCAGTCAGATGATTGATAGCTCGTAGCTCGTGGCTCATGGTTGATGGTGGATGATGATTGGACAGTCAAAGCCCCAAAACAGATAGGACATGAACATTTCGATATAAACAGAATCCGTCCTTGCCGCTATTGAATGTCCCAGACATGCTCAGCGATATTATTGCACAGATCCGAGATGCGCTCCAGGTGCCCGAGCATCTCGACAAAGATGGGACCCGCCTCCGGGGTGCATTCGCGCTGATGGAAGCGTTTGAGATGATTTTCCAGCGCTTCTTTGACGCGGACATCGATTGTTTCTTCACGACCGAAGACATCCTTTACCGTTTCCACATTGAACTGATCCATCAGGCACGATGCGTCCGTGAAATTACGTTTGACCAGCTCGAGGATTTCACGCAAATCATCTTCACCGTAAATGCTGAATTTTGTATTGCCCCACGCCTGCTGCGCCACAAGTGTACCGATTGCCGCAACGTGGTTGCCGATACTTTGAATATCCCCGGCCATGGCCGTGTAGGCGAATATCTTCCTTGAAAGTAAAGCAGATAACCTGCTGCCGGACACATGCCAAAGAAATTTAACAATCTGCTCACGCAGATTGTTGACCACCATTTCGACATACGCGATATCCCTCTCCCCTCCCCTTCGGTAGTGGGACATCAATTCGGTTGCTCTGCAAAACATGATTTCCGCCAGCTTCATCTGCCGGCGCAGTTCCTTGAGGACATGGTCCAGGGCCTTGACGGGATCAGCCAGGTCTTTGCGGTTGATATACTCCGGCCAGATCGGTAAATCCTCGTCCTCGCCGGGTAGCAGCTTTTTCATAAGTATTGAAAAGGGACGCAGTACAAAAATAAAAACGGCAACGATAACCAGGTTGACCAAAAAATGAGCCAGAGCGATCTGCTGGGCGACGCTGGCCGACAGGCATTTCAGGATACCGCCAAAAACCGGGAGGAAGATCAGGCAAAGCCCGACACCGGCGCACTTGAAGATCAGATGGGAAACAGCAGTCCTTTTGCCGCTTACGTTGGCGACCGTTCCGGCCAGAAGGGCCGCGATCGTTGCGCCGATATTGGCCCCCAGCACCATGGGCAAGGCGTTTTCCAGAAGCATCAAATCCTGCTGCGCCAAAACCGCCAGAATGCCGATGGGAATCGCGGACGCCTGCACCAGGGCTGCGGCAGCCATGCCGATGGCTACGCCTAAAAGAGGGTGCCTGGTACGGGTGATAAATTCAAGGACAGCCGGCGATTCTTTAAGAGGTACGGAGGCCTGGCGGACAAGATCCAAACCGAAAAAAATCAGACCGAAGAAAAAAATCATTTCACCGGCAGTTTTATATTTTCCATCTCCCGCCAACCACAAAATCCCGCCGGATAAAATAAAAAGAGGGGATATTTCAGTAAACCGCCAAACGATCAACTGTACTGTCAGCGCCGTCCCGATATCAGCCCCCAGCACAATGGCCAGAGAACTGTAAAAACTGATTAAACCTGCGCTTACCAGACCGACGGTGAGAACGGTGGCAGCAGAAGAGCTCTGAAAGGCAATGGCGGAGACAATTCCGGTAATCAACCCGTACAGAGGCTTATCCACGGCATAGCGGGCAAGCTCCTTGATCCTTGCGGACATCTTGCCTTGAACGGCCGAGGACAGGCGGATCATACCGACGAGAAAAAATATTACACCACTTATGGCTATAGAAGCTTCTTTCACCAGCGCATCCAATCACGCTCCGACTTGCGCGTAAAATTATAAGATAATCAGCCGGCACAACCACGGGCCGAACAGTCTATTGTAATTTCATATTATAGGTCGATATCTTGCCCGTATCCGTCTGCTTGATCTGCAGGCGTAACACTTTGGCCGTTTTTGCCTCACCCGGATAGAAAATGAAACCGTGCGCCAGCTCGCCGGGCCTTACCGCTCTGTATTGCAGACTTCGTGTCCGTAAATCCTCCTTGATTCTTGAGTGCACCTCCGACGGGTCGATGACCGTCTGCGCGCCGCCTGAAACGGCGCCCGCCACCGCGCCGACCGCAGCCCCCTTGCCGGCGGCCGCGGCCACGTTCGTGCCGGTGACAATACCGATAGCCGCGCCGATCATGGCACCGGCCGCGCCGAAAAGAAGTCCTCTTTTCGCCCCTTCGGGAACGACTCTGCCCAACTCGGTATATTTTGCCAGCCGGTCGTAGGCCATGCTCTGCTCCAGCACCGGCCAGACATTGCTGTCCGCGTCGACAAGAAATGTCTGCTCGGCGATGATCATCAGGGGATGCCCGCTTTTGTTGTCAAAAACAACCTGCACCGGCAGTATGCCGGCTTCTCTGATGTCGAAACCAAAGGCGGCTTTGGCTTCGGCGGACTTCGCATAACTTCGAGCGGCAATCACCGCACCGTCCATATAAACCGCATTCGGACTTGCCTGAGGCGCCTGAAAAGGCACCACCTGACGCTCATAGGGAGAGCAGCTGCAGATGATCACCACCACCGCGCAGCAAACGGCAAGGAATATGTTTTTTTGTTCGTGCATGCTGCAGACTCCTTCTTGTGGGCTTTGAGTTGCTTTGCACACATTGTGTCAAAATTACCCTGAAACCACAAGCGCATTCTGCCCTTAACATATTTTAACATTGACAATTTATTTAAGTTTCAGCTATAAAACCTCCGTGTCGTATTAAGTCAGGAGAGACCCTGTCAGGCAAGCACACTACTTAATGGATTAAGATGAAGGGGGAATGGCTTGATGAAAGAACACAATGCTTTAACAAAAGGACTGTTGAGTGACCAGACCACGCCCGCCGCGCATTTCCTTTTTTGCAACGGAAATCTTATGACGACAGACGGCACGGAAAAGCGGCTTCCGCTGAACAAGCTCATCAACAAACTCAATTACCTCAACTTTACCAATGGCCTGATCTCGATTATTTTCCGCCATGAACGCGACAACCAAGACATTCTGGTTCATGCGCGACCGCATCCGTGTGTGGGAAACAATTTAACCTGCCGCCTGATGCCCGGAAACACCGATGCCGTACCGGCTGATTACCGCCCACGTTTTTTAATGATCGATGAAGGCCTGCAGTCTATCCTCGCCCCCCTTGAATCGACGGCGCTCGATGAACAGACCCTTAAGGCGTCACTGCCGGATGAGTGCCTGATCAAGACCTGCCGCTCGGTCAGACGAAGCATTTGCCGCGATATCACCTGCAGCATTGCAGTAAACGGCAGGAAGCACCATGGCGCTTTGATCGATTTTTCCCCCGCCGCACTGGGGATCCGTCTGGCACACAACCCGGGTAAAACCGGCCCGCAGCCTCCGGAAGCAGCCCTCATCGATCTTACGCGAGGCAATGTGAAATTGTTTTCAGGCACCTGTCAACTGATCCGCAACGGCATGAACACGTCAGAGCGGAAAGCCGTCTATAAGCCGGTCGCCCGGAAGATGCATCTTTATCCTCAACGTCCAACCAGAAACCCCCGACGGCACATCAAACCTTCATTTTTAATAAGCTTCCTCCACCCCCTCACACAGGAGCGTGTTTCCAGGGACATATACGATATTTCCACTTCCGGTTTTTCCATCAAAGAGCCGCTCGCGCAGCAGACCCTGATGGCCGGCATGGTCATTCCCGAGGCAACCATCGATTACGCGGGAATCATAAAAATGAAATGCTCGACTCAGGTGGTATATCAATCGGAGGACACGAAAAACAATATGATGCAAAGCGGCGTGGCCATCACGGATATAGATGTACCCTCGTACACCCGCCTGAATCATCTTGTCGGCATGCACTTAGACGCAGGGGCTCATGTTTCCACAGCGGTGGACATGGATGCCCTGTGGGAATTTTTCTTTGACACAGGCTTTATTTACGGCGAGAAATACCAGCATCTCTATCCACATCGGGAAGCGTTTGAAAAAACCTACCGTAAATTGTATCAGGACAGTCCGGACATCGCCCGGCATTTCACCTACCAGAAAAACGGCAAAATATACGGCCACATCGCCATGGTTCATGCCTACCCGACATCATGGGTCATCCATCACTTTTCGGCAAGGCCTCTGGAGAGCAAGGTTCCGGGCATGCTGGTGCTTCGGCAGATCATGCATTTTCTCAACGGCTGTCACCGCTTCGCTTCTTTCGACATGAAATATGTGATGACTTATTACCGTCCGGACAACAAACTGGTGGACCGTATCTTCGGGGGGTTCGCCCGCGAGCTGAACAATCCTGCGGGAAGTTCGCTCGATCTGTTTTCCTATCTGCACTTCGACAAATCCACATCCACAGCGGCACTGCCGGACGAATTCACCCTGCGCGAATGCCTCCCTGATGATTTCAGCGTATTTAGAAATTTCTATGAAAAATCGTCCGGCGGCCTGCTTTTCGACGCCTTCCGCCCTGAGCTCGACATGGGGCCGCTGGAAGACAAATTCCAAAGCCGCAGCTTTAAAAGAGGCTGCCGCAGATATTGCCTGTGCCGGGGGGATAAACACCTGGCGTTTTTCATTGTCAATCAATCAGATTTAGGTTTAAACCTCTCCGATCTGCTAAACGGCATTCATATTTTCGTCATTGACGAAAACGCTCTGAAATGGACCGTGCTTCAGGAAGCGCTGCGCAGCTTAAGCTCCCTCTACTGTGTCCGGCAGATCCCCGTCCTTGTTTATCCCGCCGACTACCCCGCCCGCGAAGGCATTCAAGCAGACAAACAGTATCAGCTGTGGATCATGACGGGCGATCCCTACAGTGAATTGTTCACGGATTACATGAGGCGTAAATTCCGAATCAGGTATGAGGAACCGCCAAAGCAATGACCGAAGAGCGTCTATATAACAGCCTGATCGCCAAATCTTATCTGGAGTATCTGGAAAATTATTATCCCAACCTGGATACGGCTGAACTTCTGGAATACGCTGGAATCGCCAGTTATGAAGTCACCGACCGCGGACACTGGCTTACACAGTCACAGGTCAACCGCTTTCACGAATACATGCAACGCCGCACCGGCAACCCCGATCTGGCCAGAGAGGTAGGAAGATATATATCATCCCCCCAATCCGGTGTTTCCAATATACTGCATCAGTCCATGGCAGGATTTCTTTCACCTGCCATGGCCTACTGGGCGGTGGAAAAAATCTCTCAGAACCAGAGCCGTCACATTTCCATTAAAAGCCGTAATCTCAGGGAAAACGAAAT
>JAAYKU010000202.1 GCA_012522275.1 Smithella sp. | reverse complement strand
TTTAATTCATCCTCATGCCGCCGCAGACGTTTATTGCCTGGCAGGTGATATTTTTGGCCAGCTCCGAGCACAAAAACAGCGCCATGTAGCCTATGTCCTCGCCACTTTGGAAGCGCCTCAGGGGTATGGCTCTACGGATGTTTTCTTTCATCTGCTCTTCGGGTTTGCCTGAATATTTTGCCATTTGTTGCGACAGAGTACCTCCTTGTTTTTCACCGATACGGGTATCGATGATGCCCGGACAGATGCCGTTGACGTTGATGTTGTAGCGCGCGGCCGCAAGCCCTATGCCCTGGGTGAGTCCCAGCGCGCCGAATTTGGATGCGGAATAATGGGTGTAAAAATCGCTTCCCATACGCGAAGATGCGGACAGTATATTGACGATTTTCCCCTCCTTGCGGCTAATCATGTGTCCAAGCGCGGCGCGGCAGCAGTTATCCACGCCGATGAGGTTCACTTCCAGCGTCTTGCGAAATTCGTCATCGCTGGACTCTAAGTAAGGCTTGCTGTAAACGATGCCCGCGCAGTTGATGAGATGGTCGATTTTACCGTTTTCCTTGACAATCTGATCCATGAGGGCGTTGATCTCGTCTTTTTGCGTCACATCGAGCCGGACGGCGCGCGCCGTCAGGCCCCTAGCGGTGATCTGCGCCGCCCTGGCCCTGGCGTCGTCGAGCTCCATGTCGGCCACATAAACCAGCGCTCCGGCAGCGGCAAAGACATCCGCGATACCGCCGCCGATACCTCCGCCCGCGCCCGTTACCAGTGTCACTTTTCCTGTCATGTCCATTCCGATCATTGCAATATCTCCTTGTGTAGATTACTATCCGGGCCGATGTTAGCACTTAATGAGGCTGAAAGGGTATAAAATTCGGCTGATGAAAAGGGCGCGGCGTGGAATCGACTGTAAAAAGCCTCACACGCCCGTGATGAAAATAATTTGAGGAGACAGTTATGATCGAAGTGGATATTGAAAAATGTATCGGCTGCGGCGCCTGCGCGGCGGACTGCCCGGCCGCGAACATTACCATCAGGGACGCAAAGGCCGTCCACGGCAGGTGGTGCATAGTTTGCGGTCATTGCACGGCTGTCTGCCCGACCGGCGCGGCCAGGCCGCCACAAAACCATGACCCGTCCGAAATTCTGGAATATGACGACCCCGTCAAGTTCCAGATCGAGCCGGAGAGGCTGCTCAATTTCGTCAAATTCCGACGCAGCGTCCGCCAGTACACAGACGAGCCTGTAAGCGACACGGATATCGCCAGGATTGTTGAAATGGGCAGATACACGCAAACCGGTGCAAACACGCAGCTTTTACGCTACATTGTGCTGTCGCCTGAAACACTTCGCGAAATTACGCCTGTGGCGCTCGAGGCGCTAGCCGGGCTGGATGTGAAAAGCGTGGACAGGGAAAAGATGCGTATGCCTCACCAATATCTGGATTATCAGCACATCTGGAGAAACTGGTGGAAAGTTTATCAATCCAAAAAGAAGGATCTGCTTTTCCATGCAGCTCCACACGCGCTTTTAATTGTGAGTCGCACCGGCAATGAGGTGGACGGATGTTTTAACGCCGGTCATCTGGAGCTGATGATCAATTCTTTGGGGCTGGGCGCCTGTATGATGGGATTTGGCACATTCGCTTTTGCCGTGTCGCCCGGACTAAGAGACAGGGTCGGCCTCAAAGAGGATGAGTCGGTTATTTTCATGATGGTTTTCGGGCATCCGCAGGTAAAGTATCTGCGGACCGTCGCCCGCCGTCCTTCGCGCTGGGAGAAGATTTGAACTTTATTCGCCGAGAAAAATCTGCTCGATGCTGCGGAAATCTATTTTACCGGTAGCCGTCCGGTTCACACTGCGCACAATCTTGATCCGGCGGGGCATGGCGTACGGCTCGAGCTTCTCCAGGATCATTTTCCGAAGCTGCACCTCCGTCAGGTCGCAGGCTACCAGGGCGGCAATGACGTTTTCGCGCCCCTTTTCGGCGGGCAAGGCGATGACCACAACGTCGCGTACCGTGGGTAGAGTCTGGATTTTGTTTTGCACCTCCAGAAGATCGACACGCTTGCCGGCTACCTTGACGATGCCGTCGGCGCGTCCCAGCAGAAGAAAGCGGTCATTTTTATACAGCTTAACCTCATCGCCCGTCACGCAGTAACCTTCGGTATCTTTTTCCATTTCGCTCGACACGAAATCGGAGCGGACCGCCAGGCGCTTTCCCGACAGCTTCCAGGAGACGACATCGGCCGGCTTCCAGCTTTCCGTGTTTTCTGTGACATTGCGGAAAGCGATGCCGCCTGTTTCCGTTGAACCGTAGATCTCATGTATGCCCAGGCCTGTCTTTTTGAGGAAGTAGGCCGCATCGGCGCGGGTGAGAACGCCGGAAGAGGAAAAGGCTGCTGTAAGAGACGGAGCGTCCAGATTATCCACTTTCAGGCAACGGTAGTGTACCGGTACGCTCACCAGCACGGTGGCCCTGTTGCGGTTGATTGTGGTGATAATCTCCTGCGGGAAGGTGTAAATTTCCGGAAGTACGCGGGCGTGGGAGACTAAAGGCGCAAGAATCGAAAACAAAAGGCCGTAAATGTGGTAGGGCGGCACGGTCGAAATGAACAAGTCCTTGGAACTCAGGCCGAATTTGTCGCGAAGATAAAAAGCCTCGCCCAGCAGATTGCGCGGCGATTTTGACCAGAGCCGGGGCTTGCCGGTTGACCCTCCCGTAAAAAGCTTAAGGAAAGGGTCGTCGGGATGACGCAGATTGTCCGGTTTCAGATCATCCGGGTTTCCCGCCGTGGGGATGATGACCTCCATGCCGTGGGTCTCTTCCGGGCGGTCGGAGATGATCGCGTCAAAACTTGCCGCCTCGTACAGTTCGACCAGCGCCTGCGTGGAAAAGGAATGAGGCAGGATTATCCGGAAAGCCCCGCTCAGGCAGGCCAGAATCGAGGCGGTGATGACCGCCTTGTTTTCCGTGCACAGGCAGACAAGTTTTTCCGGGCCGCGCCGCGCCAGGCTTTTTTTCAAACCGGCCGCAAGCTCGAAAATTTCGCCGTAGGTAAAACCAGCGTGGGTGAATTCTTTCTGGAGAAGCGCTTTCGACGGGGCGAATATTTTCCTGTATGCTGTTGCGAAGGGGTCTTTTTCTTCTGGGGGTGCCATCGTTTAAATCGCAAATAATTTTTAACCTGTCTATAGGAAAGAAATAAAAAAAGCAATGACGGTTTTTTGGTTTTGTGCTGTCCGGTCGTGGAGTATGAGCTGCGCCGCATCCGGGCAGCGGCGTGGTGTGCCGCCGGGAATGTTTTTGGTTGACTTATTGTCTGTTTTCCCATTATTGAACACAAAAAAAGGATGACTTTAAGATGACTTATATCGAATCGCTGATTCCGCACCGCGAACCGATAAAAATCATAACGGAAATTATTGAATTGGCAGACGACTTCGGCCTGACCGCCGCCGTGGTTAATAAAGGCTGGCCCACATGCGACGGCCATGCGGTCAAGCCCTATGTGTTTATCGAAGCGATCGCGCAGACGGCGGCGATTGTGGAGGGCAACAAAAGGCGCAAACAAGGTAAAGATGGGATCAGAGGCTGGCTGGTGGGAATAAAGTCCGCCGAATTTAAAATCGATGCGGTACCGGTGGGAACCAAGGTCGCAGTCAGTGTCAAAAGCCTGAATGTGATGGACGACTACGCCGTGGTGGAGGGTGTCGTGAAAGCGGGTGAGGATGTTCTGGTGAAAGCGGTTATTCAGGCTCTGCGCCTGAACCCTGAGATTGAATCAAACGAGCAAAGGAGATCATGACGAGGCATGGATGAAAAAAAAGTTGCCCTTGTAACAGGGGCCAGCAGGGGCATCGGGCGCGCAACGGCTGTGGAACTGGCGAAAACCGGTTATCATGTAATTATCAATTATAATTCCAGCGAAGCCGCGGCCGCCGAAACGTTATCTGAAGTTCAGGCCGCCGGCGGCACCGGGCGGATAACCAGGTTTGATGTGGCGGATACAGAAGAAGTAAAAAACGCACTGGGCGGAATTATTGCGGAATATAAAAAAATCGATGTTCTGGTAAATAATGCCGGAGTCACGGCGGACGGCCTTTTCATGATGATGGGGGATGACGAGTGGCGGCGGGTGATCGACACCACGCTCAATGGCTTTTTCAATGTGACCAAACCCGTTTTGCGCGAAATGGTGCGCAAAAAAAACGGTTCCATCGTGTCTGTTTCCTCCATCTCGGCTTTGGCTCCCAACCGCGGACAGTCCAATTATGCAGCGGCCAAGGCCGGGCTGATTGCCGCCACAAAGTCGCTGGCCAAAGAGGTGGCCCGTTTCGGCATCCGTGTGAACGCGGTCGCACCCGGTCCCATTGAAACCGACATGTTAAGTTCCATGCCGATGGACGCGGGCATGATCAAAGCCATGATTCCGATGGCGCGCGTCGGCAAACCGGAAGAAGTCGCCCGCGTCATCCGGTTTTTATGCTCCGCAGACGCGTCTTTTATCACGGGCGAGGTCATTTCCATCAATGGCGGGATGGCCTGATGCACAGATATGCGGCGGCCATAAAAACATTCATTTTTTTCGCGGTCGCGGGCCTGCTGTGGGCGGCGGCGGCACAGGCGGATGATTTTGTTACACTGCGGCGCGACGCGGCGCGCATTTCTACAATATCCGCGGATTTTGTCCAGCACAAGCACATGAAAATTCTTGCCAGGCCGCTTGTTTCAGAAGGCAAATTTTATTTTGCCGCGCCCGATTCCATCCGCTGGGAATACAGCAGACCTCTTAAAAGCATCGTGCTTTCCAGCGGAGGCAATACCCGGCGCTATATGGTCTCCGGAGGAAAAGTAATTGAGGATACGTCAGGCGGCGCGCAGGCCATGGGGGTGGTCCTGACGGAAGTGGCGGCTTGGATGAAAGGGCACTTTGATGCCAATCCGTCTTTTACGGCCTCAATTAAGGAAGGGGCGGACACGATTGTAACGATGACGCCCGCAGGAAAGAACATGGCCGGTATGATAGAAAAAATCGAAATTACCCTCTCCAGAAAGGAGCCATCCATTAAAACCGTCAGAATTGTGGAAAGCGCCACTGCGGAGACGCGCATCGATTTTTCCAATGTGGTCATCAACCGGCGGATCGATCCCTCACTGTTTCAGGATGCTCCATGAAGAGGCTGCTTGTTTTGACCGTCGTCCTGCTTGCGGCATCATGTGCGCCCGGTCCGAAAATTACACCTTCCTTAGCGACGCCGGGTAAAACGTTTGACTGCCCTTTTCCCTATCCTCAGACAAAAAGCCGCTTCATTCATGCCATTGAGGTGCGCCGCGGCACGCAAGCGAAAACAGCCGTGATCGGTGTGACGCTTGTTGACCCGGCGTCGCGCAGCATATCCTGCGCGCTGATGTCCGCCGAAGGGATGGCGCTTTTCGAGGCGTCGGCCTCGCCTGCGGGGTTGGAGATCGGCCGCGCGCTGCCGCCTCTGGACAAGGAAGGCTTCGCCCGGAATATGATAGACGATATCGAAATGATTTTTCTGGCGCCTCGGTCCGCGTCCGTGCAGAAGGGGACTCTGGCGGACGGCGCCCCAGTGTGCCGCTATCGGACGGATGACGGGCTGCTCGATACGGTCCGCGCAGGAGACGGCACCATTCGGCTCATGAAATACACAAAAAACGGCGTGCTCAGTCGCAGTGTAACGCTTGCGGGCGGCATGTCCGACCCGTATGCCGCTATTGAACTGCACGCACCGGGAGTTTTCCACTTCTCACTGATCATGACTCTGATCGAGGCCGGGAGGCCCGACGATGAATCCTTGCCGCAGGATAAAGATGCAGGGGGCGTCAATGAAAAACCGCATTGAAGGCGACAACATTCTGATTATCGGAGCAGGGGTAGGGGGGCTGTCGGCGGGAATACTTCTCCTGCTTCTGGGCTACCGTGTAACCATTGTGGAAAAAAACCACTTACCGGGCGGCCTGATGCGTTCCTATGTGCGCCGTGGGATTGACTGCCCCGTGGGCGTGCACTATGTCGGCGCCCTGGGCGATGACGAGCCTTTGGGGAAGATGTTTCAGGCACTGGGCATTTCCGTGGAAGACCTCTTTTTCCGCATGGGCGGGCGAGGTATCGTCGACCGGTATTTGTTTGATGATTTTGTCTTCGATCTGCCCGCCGGTCTTGACGCCTACGAGGAAAATCTGAGGCGGGCCTGCCCTGCAGACGGTAAAGCACTCGATATTCTCATGAAAAACATGCGGGAGACAGCCCGGAGGATGAAAGAGCCGTCTTTCATTTTAAACCAGGGAGATCCCTTTCAGAATATGGATCAGTTCCGGCCCATGGGGGAACTGCTCGACGAGCTTGGCGCCTCGCCTCGCCTGCGGGCGATCCTGGCCGTTCCCTGCCAGCTCATCGGTGTCGGGCTCGGCGAATGTCCGGTGATTTTTCACCACATGGTGCTGGCGGGCTACCTGTTGTCGTCGTGGCGCCCCAAAAGCGGAGGCAACCGTCTGGCCGATGTTTTTATCGACCGCTTCACCTCGTTGGGGGGCAGGCTGATGCTGGGTGCGGGTGTGCAAAAGATCGAGGTTGCCGGCCGCAAAGTGAAGGGCGTTCTCCTCGAAAACGGCGAAGACCTGCCGGCGGATGCAATCGTGGCTGCCATTCATCCCAGGGTCATTGCCGGCCTGCTTGCCGAAGCTGACCTGCGCGCGACGCTGCGCGAGCGTATCTTGTCGCTTCAGGAAACGGAAGGGGTGGTAGTCGTTCACGCCGGCGTTGACGCTTCGGCTCATCTTGTGCCGGATCATAACACCTATCGCCTTCATCACAACCGGCACGGTGTGATTGAGGACGGCACCTTCTATCAACTCAGGCATGCCGGCAACGGCGTAAACCTGTTGTCGGCCATAACCCACTCTGCGTACAATGACTGGAAGAGCTGGGAGAAAACAATAACCGGACGGCGCGGCGCGGCCTATGAAGAAAAAAAACAGCTTATCGCCGACGAGGTTCTCGGCAGGGCGGAAGATGTATTCGGTCCTTTTAAAAATCTCCGCATTCTGGATGTTTTCACGCCGCTCACCGTCAGGGATTATGTGAACTGCCCGCGAGGGGCCTGCTACGGGCTGCTGCGCTCGGCAGGTCAGTTGATGAAAATTGCCTCTGTAAGCAGACTGTCGGTAGGGGGGCTTTTTTCGGCAGGACAAAATACGGTCGCCCCGGGACTTTTGGGCTGCATTCTGGGGTCTTTCCAGGTGGCGGCTAAAATTGCGGGGTCCGAAAGATATGCCGCATGCTTCCCGCAGCTTCTCTAATGCTGGACGGAAGCGATGATTTATGCTAATTTTCGCGGCGTTTCCCGTTTTGTGAAATGCTGCGTCGGCACCCGATGGAGTGTATGAGAAAATGC
>JAAYKU010000201.1 GCA_012522275.1 Smithella sp. | reverse complement strand
CCGTGGTGGACGAGAAGTTTGCGCGAGGATGGGAGTCGGGCCGTTACGCCGTCATTGTCCGTGACCGGACGCCGGTTCTCGATGAAGGCGGCAGATTCGTGTTTATGTCATCCGTGGGGCACATTTTCCCTATGATCAATGGGAGGCCGGATAAAACGGAGGTGTCCGTCGCCGTGGCCGGTCCGGACGGACAGGCAATGATCAGGCCGGGCTATGTTCCCGCCGCAGCGGCGGCGGCCAAGCCGCTGCGCTTAACCCGTGTGAACGCGGTCCGCATCGCCAATGAAATGATCGGTGAGCCTTATGGATGGGGGGGGCTTTACGGAAACAGGGACTGCTCCGCCATGACCCGTGATTTTTTTACCGTGTTCGGCATCTGGCTGCCGCGACACTCTGAGGACCAGGTTCGGGAGGCAGGTATTTTTATTGACCTGCAGGGACTTTCCGCCGAAGAAAAGGAAAAAGTGATACTTCAAAAAGGTGTTCCTTATCTGAGCCTGCTGTGGCGCAAAGGCCATGTGATGCTCTACATCGGTTCCAAAGACGGCCGTGCTCTTATTTTTCACAACATCTGGGGTCTGCGGACCAAAGACCTGCGGGGACGCGAGGGGCGCAAAATCATCGGGCAGGCTGTTATTACCACCTTGCAGCCGGGGCGCGAACTGGTCAATGCCGACAGGACCGCAGGCACGCTGCTGGATAATATCGCCGCTATGAATATTTTGAAGCCCTTGCCGGAAGAGGGCGCGCCGTGAACAAGTATAAAATTTGTCTCGAATATGATGGTACCGGCTACAGGGGCTGGCAGTCTCAGAAAAACGCCAAAAGCATTCAGGGGACGCTGATTGCGGCCGCGGAAAAATTACTGGGCACTGCCGTCGATATTCAGGGAGCCGGCCGTACCGACGCGGGCGTTCATGCCCTGCACCAGGTTGCACATTTGGAGTGTGGCAGAAAAATTAACTGTGCAACGCTGCAAACCGGCCTCAACGATCTGCTTCCTTCCGGCATCAATCTGCTGTCTGTCGAAAACGCACACCCGCGTTTTCATGCCCGCCACTCGGCCCGCGGCCGCAGCTATCTGTACCTGATCGCGAGGCGGCGCACGGCTTTTGCCAAAAGATATGTCTGGTGGGTCAAAGACGACCTTAATATCCCTGCGATGAGGCAGACGCTGGGCGTGTTTGAGGGGTTTCATGATTTTTCCTCCTTTGCCGACAAAAGAATGGATAAAAATGTTTCGACCAAAGTAGCCGTTGAACACATCGGGCTGCGGGAGTTTAAAGACATTATTGCGATACGCATCACCGGATCTCATTTTTTGTGGAAAATGGTCAGACGCATCGTGGGTGTAGCAGTTGAGGCCGGCCGCGGAAACCTTCAGGCGGCCGAGGCGAAATCAATGTTGAATAGATATTCGGACATTCCCGCGCGCTGCACCGCGCCTCCGTCCGGGCTTTTTCTGGAAAGAGTCTTGTACGAGGGAGATTCGTTGCCGGAAATAAGCACACCTGTGATTTTATGAAAAGAAAGTGTTTTGCGGGAAATATCTGCCTGTATCAAACGAAAGCGCGTCCTGCCGGCCAATCCAGGAGGCGCGGGACAAAGATTGATATTTATTCTTTGAAGATCACCGGCTGTCAGTGAGTTTACTCCATGCCCGGAGCCGCAAATATTTCACAATTTTCCAAACCCCCTCTTTTGCGCATAGAGTTATAAAACATGAAGGAAACACACAGGGCCCTTGCCGATTGCTCGGCTGTCTCGAAGATGGGAATCCGGCGTCCGGTGCGGATGGCAATGGACTTGCTTATGGCGTTGGGCGTATAAATAGCCGCCGGCTTATCGTAATGCCGGCACATTTTCAGCAGCTCCTCGAGGCAGTCGATCACGAAAGTCTGCCAGACGCTCAAAAGCGGCCACAGACCGTCAACCTCATCGGCGGCCAGGAGAATCTCGAAGATGTCCAGATAAGTCTGAGGCGGTGCCGGGCCGATATCCACAGGGTTTTTGACATTGAAAACCTGTCCCGCCTTTTTGAGTTTGGCCTGAGTCCGGTCCGACAAAGTAACCATCCGCAGGCCCGCCTCCGCCAGGAGGTCGGCTGCAATGGAACCGAAAGCGCCGGAGTTGGTGAACATGGCTACGCGGTTTCCTTTCAAAAGAGGCATTTGTGTGAATATCTTCGGCAGCGAGTGCAGCTCGTCGATGGATTTGAGGCGGATCATTCCGGCCTGCCTGCAGGCGGAATCAAATATAAGATCGTCATTGGCCATGCCGGCCGTATGAGATGTGGCGGCCGCTGCGCCTTCAGGAGTTTTACCCGTTTTGAAAACCAGGATCGGCTTGCGCGATTTTTCGGCCGCTTCCATGAGTCTGCGCCCATCGGCCACATTTTCCAGGTACATCCCGATGACCTGAGTTTCATCCTTCTGAAAATAGTCGATGAGGTCCGCCTCATCCACATCGCACTTGTTGCCGATGCTGACCACCTTGTTGATGCCGACCAGATCATAGTAGAGGGACTCCATCACCAGCACGACGACGCCGCCGCTTTGGATGATGTAGGAGATATTGCCCGGGACTTCAAAGATCTGATTCATTTCGACCAGACTGGGATTGACGCCGTAGAAACTGCAGAATTTATTTCGTGTGCTCAGTGTGCCCAGACAGTTGGGGCCCATGATGCGCATGCCACTGCTTTGGGCGACTTCGTCAATCTCGCGCTGCATGGCGGCGCCTTCGGCTCCATCTTCGGCGAAACCGGCGCTTTCGATGATGACCCTTTTGATGCCTTTTTCAGCGCAATCCCTGACGATGCCCGGGACATGGCGCGCCGCCACGATGATGATCGCCATATCCGGTACAGCCGAAAGAGCGGGTACTGATGAAAAGCCGGGGCAGCCGTTTACCTGTTCCCCTTTGGAATTCACCACATAAACCGCCCCCGTATAGTCGAGATAATCCTTGAGTATGTTGCAGATTGTCGCCCCCAGGTTAAAAGGGGAATTTGACGCGCCGATGACAACTACTGATTCGGGATTGAAAAATTTTTCCATAGCCTGCTCATCCTGAATTGAATTTTAATAAACACAAAGAGAAAATATTAATTATTACAAAATGTTACGAAACTGTTTCCCTTGGCGGGGCAGCTGCCTTCACAAATGTAAACAATGTTTGTATGCAAAAACAACGTTTAATTGTCAAGATGTATTACGATGATATTTCCAAAAGAGGGGGCAATCAAGCATTCCTGATTAATTTCGACAGGTTGGCCGCTATTTTCTGTCTGTGCATCAGAACCTGCTGCGTATTTTTTTCGGGATGATTCCTGAAAGTGGCGACAATGCCGATAAGAGCGGCAAAAAGTGTGTGGGAATGGCTGCGGAGATTCCCGTCGACGTTCATTTTTTTGAAGATGATGTCGAAGCGTCCGAGGATTTCACGTTCAATCTTTGTGAGCTTGTCAAAAAGCTCGGCATCGACCGGCCCGCCGAGAAGAAATTTCATCATCATCTGAAAGTATTGATCATTGAAGGTAAAATATTCGATAAAATCTGAAATGACCTGTTCGATCGCGCCGTCGGCCGACTCGTCAATCGTGACAAATATTTTTTCGAAAACTTTGCCGATTCCCTTCATGAAAGCTTCGGCAAAAAGAGACTGCTGATCCGGAAAATGTCGATAGATCAGCGCCGGCGAGATGCCCGCCCGTTTGGCGATGTCTCTCATGGTTACTTTCTGGAACGGTTTTTCCGCAAATTCCTTTTCCGCCGCGTCAATGATAATAGTCCGTCTTGCCAGTCTTTCTTTCTCTTTTAATCTGGAAAGAACAGTCTGTTTTTTCATTTCGTCTCCTGATGAATATTTGCGCGCGGCATCCGGGGGTTGCGGGCATTGTCTTGAGAAAAATACCATTGATGACCATGCCTGTCAAACAGGATCAACCAGCTGCGGCTTCGGCAAAAACTCACCTAGGAGAAGCGTATTATAAAATGGGGGTGATGCGGGATCTGTTCGGTATAAATCATTTGAGTGCCGTCTTTTCCCTCCCCTTTGTCTATTCATGTTTTGTTCCTGGTTCAACCTTCAGCCCGGCACTTACCAATCGAATTTTCCCCGAGCGCATACTGAGTGTTGCCTTCTGCCCGACAAGGGCGGGCCGTTTTCAGTTATTTTGTTTTGTGGCCGGGCGAATG
>JAAYKU010000200.1 GCA_012522275.1 Smithella sp. | reverse complement strand
TAATAATCATTTGCTGTTGTCTGTTCCACGAAGGAAACGAGCCTGGTTTTGTGGCTTGTGGGCTAATGCATCAGCCCTGCCACGTGGAGCAACGTAAACCAACATATGGGCTAATGGAAAATCTGGGGTAGATTCACCCTCTTTAATCTTTGACTCCAGGGTTTTCAAAGCAACAGTAAGACTGTTGAGCGCACTCGTCAACTGCGCATGCGAATCTGCCTGAGAATTTACCTGTTTGTGCGGCGAGGCGGTCTTCGGTTCATAGGATACTTGTCTGTCTGTCGTGTGGTTCATAGTGAT
Organism: Smithella sp.; assembly: GCA_012522275.1. Classification (GTDB taxonomy): domain Bacteria; phylum Desulfobacterota; class Syntrophia; order Syntrophales; family Smithellaceae; genus UBA8904. The sequence continues at coordinate 10,715 of JAAYKU010000200.1, read as the reverse complement.
CTTTTCCCGTTCCATGTGGTCCTTCTTTGAATTAACATTGTTTTATCTAAAAACTCAATTATGTAATACAAAGCAATATAAATGCCATGACTACATTTTTTGTTAATTGTTCACATTGTGGTCGAAACATACATACGCCACATTGCCTGAGTCATGATATTTTGTAGCTTCACTGCTTTCTCCTAATTGTAACATGATGTTATTATTGATTATTACTTAAATATCCATGAACTTTACAGATATTTGCGTAAAATTTAAAATAGCGGACAGCATAACGCCAAAATAGATGAATCATAAAATTATACATTTTTAAATTGCACATCTTGTCCCTTCAAGATGAATCATCATTTTTTGGAGACATATTCCCTCTTCTGTGCAGGCAAATGACACAGTGCGGTTATACATAAAAGCTCGCCTCAGAACTCAATATCGGCTTTTAAAGAAAAAACTTGACACACTCGTCGCCTTGCCAGGAAACAAAGTATTTTGCTGTGCCTGTTTTCAGCCATCCAACTATTCAGACATCGGAACCTCTATCTGTCCACCCGCCGCGTCTGTGCATTTCATCCTGAGAGCCTTTATCCTTTTCCCTTTCACCTGCATCTTTAATAAACCACAATCAAATCACATAGAAATGACCTTTTACATTGACAGAAGGGCCACTTCTTTCTATACTTTATTCTACATAAAAAGGCCGTCGGGCAAATACAAACCGTGCCGGAACACCCTTATACACGGTGCATGGCTGACCACAGCGGTGAAATTACCCGGGCCGGGGGCTTCCGATGAGTAACAATCAAAATCTCCTCCAAAAAATCATCAGTTTTGTGCAACACGATATCTGGAGGGTCCGGCGCAGTTCCCTTCCTCCGGGAAAATCTTTGTTTTTGAACCTTGTCCGGGTATTAATTCTTTCGGTACGTGGCTTTGACGAGGACAAGTGCCGCCTGCGCGCTTCGGCCCTGACCTTTTATTCACTGATTTCCATTGTACCTGTTGTTGCCATGGCCTTCGGCATTGCCAAGGGTTTCGGCTTTGATAAGCTGATGGAACAGCAGTTGCGCGAAAGGCTGACCGGCCATGAAGACGTTCTACAAAGAATCATGGAGTTTTCCAACGCACTGCTGGCCAACACCCAGGGAGGGCTCATCGCCGGCATCGGTCTTATTATCCTGATGTGGGCCGTACTCAAGGTGCTCGGACAGATAGAGGACTCATTTAATGATATATGGGGGGTAAAGGAAAAACGGCCACTGGGGCGCATGTTCGGCGACTATCTGTCGCTGATACTGGTGTGCCCGGTTCTGCTTATTTTATCCATCGGCCTGACTATCTTCTTCACCGCGCAGATGACAACGATCGTGGAAAAATTCACATTTCTGGAGGTTATCGGTCCCGCTGTTTTCTTTTTTCTGAAATTGCTGCCCTATGCTCTATTGTGGGGAGTCTTCACTTTCATTTATATTTTCATGCCCAACACCAAAGTGCGGTTTTCGTCTGCTTTTTTTGCCGGTATCATCGCCGGCAGCATATTTCAGATCATCCAGTGGGTTTATATCACTTTTCAAATAGGGGTTGCCAAATACAATGCCATTTACGGAAGCTTCGCGGCTTTGCCGCTTTTTCTGGTCTGGCTTCAGCTTAGCTGGTTCATCGTTTTGTACGGAGCGGAGCTTTCCTTCGCCTTCCAGAATGTGGACACGTATGAATTTGAGCCGGATGCTCTGCAGGCCAGCCACAGAATAAAAACTCTCCTGGCTTTGCAGATCACACATCATCTGGTTTTGAACTTCGCACGCGCCTTGCCTCCTTCTACCGCCCGCGAGATCTCCGCGCGTCTGGAAATTCCCATCCGCTTTACCAATGAAATTCTTTTCGGGCTGAAAAAAAGTAACATCCTTACCACCGCCAAAGTCGAAGGTAACGGCGAGCTGGCCTACCAGCCGGCGCGCGATATCGGCTCTCTTTCGATCAAGGATGTTATCGAGGCGCTCGAAAAAAGGGGCCTCAATGATGTGCCCTTCGCGCACTCTCCAGAATTTACTTCACTTTCAGATGCGCTGGAGTCTTTCGGCAAGGCGGTGGAAAAGTTGCCGGAAAACAAACTCCTGAAAGAAATGTAAAGGCCGGCCGCACCAGCCATCAAAAGGGAGTATTTCATGGAGCCTATCAGAAATATAAAAGGGAAAAAGCTGCACACACGCCGCATTGAAACATCTACCTACGAATACGGTGCCGGTAAAATGATTGTGGAAGGCTCGCTTTGCGATGAGCGCTTCCAGAACTCGCACACGGTCACGGATGAAATGTTTCCCGAAGGCGTCATGCATCACATGAGCGTCAGCCTGCTGGTCGATTGCACAAGTCTTCTCGTCGAGGATATAAACGTTGAGCTTACGTCCGTTCCCCGCGAGGCTTGCCTGGAAACCATCGGCTGTCTGGCCCGCATCCGGGGGCTTGCCATCACCAGGGGTTTCACACAGCAAGTGAAAAATATCGCAGGTGGGAAAAAAGGATGCGCGCATCTGGTTGAGCTTATACAGGCCATGGCTCCGGCCGCCTTCCAGGGTCTTGCGGCATACCGCTCGCGCGAACCGTTCGGTTTCAGCCCCGACGCGGCCCAGGCCGCACTGAAGATGCTGGTCAACACCTGCCATGTCTGGCGAGAGGGAGGCCCGCTGGCGGAAATGATATCAAGGAAAACAAATCCCTGAATCACCCGTAAAGCAACCAAACCCTGCAGTTTTTTTTGCAACAGCAGGCGACAGGCGCGCGCAAGTGATTCGGCAAGTCCGCTCGCCGGGTCGAACGGTGCATGGCTGACCATAAAAATTCTGATAATGGAGGGAGATGATATGGTTAAAAAAATTCTCGTACCGGTGGACGGATCAAAAACATCTCTGAAGGCGGCGACCTTCGCGGTTGACCTCGCCCGGCAACTGGGGGCCTCTATCATCGCCCTGAGCGTTATCGACAAGCGTCTTTTCATGGGAGGCACTACCGTGCCGTCAAAAGTTGCCAAAGAGATGGTGGAACCAGTCGAGGACTATCTGAAGGAAGTTACTGAAGAGTATCTGGAGGACGTAAGGAAACTTTGTCAAAAAAATAAAGTGACATTCAGGACTTTAACCAAAATGGGGTACCCGGTGGCGGAAATTATCAAAGAGGCGAAACGTGCAGAGGCGGACATGATTGTGATGGGTTCGCACGGGAGAAGCGCCCTTTCGGCCACAGTTTTAGGCAGCGTCTCTTATGGGGTGATCCACCATGACAAAAGCGTTCCCGTACTGATCGTGAGGGATTGAAAAGCCCCCGGTCGCTATTGAGAGGTTTTTATTAAGGATTGTATGCCGAACGGTTGATTTCACGATGTCGATAAAATCAGTAAGTTTCCGATTTAAAATAAAAGTACTTGAAGGCCGCATGAAATGAAATCGTCGTCCGAAGAGTACGAAATCTCAATATACCTGACTGAGTTTAAAAATCGCCGCACGGAAGATGCTTACCAGAGGCACATTCAAAACATAGTAACCGGACAGCTACGGATCGTCCTTGTCATATGGGCGGCTATTCTCCTTTTATTCGCTGTGCCCGATTATACCGCCCTTGGAACGACCAGGCCGTTTTTCTATCTTTTGTCCTATCGTTTAATCATCGCGCTTTCACTTATGCTGGTCATTGTAAACATCAGGCCGGACACGGATTTTTTTAAAATCAGCAAGGCTGTTACGGTGGTTGTTTTTGCCGGTATTACCGGCTTCATGCTCTTTTTTTATTTCCGGCCCGAGGTGACTTACTGGATAATCGGCCTCATCATGATACAAATTGTTTTTCTGATGATGTTTGTACCTATCAGATTTATACTGGCTGTCGCGGGAGGCCTGTACGCAGTCGTTATAACGATGGTAACCAACTGGCATATGGGAGCCACCCCGGTAAACCTCATCGAACTGTTTTTCATTTTGATGCTGCCTTTTGTGCTGGGTTCCGCTACCGCTATGCGCCTCGGAATTTCGCAACGCAGACAGTTCGCCCTCCTTTTGGAGACAGAAAAAATCAACCGCGAACTGGCCATAGAAATCGACCGCCGCCGCGCCCTTGAGCATCAGCTCAAAGAAATGGCCTCGACAGACCATCTGACAGGACTGGCCAACCGCCGCGAATACGAAGTCCTTTTCACACATGAGATACAAAGAGCCAGGCGTGCCGGCTCTCCTTTATCCGTGTGCATCATGGATCTTGACCACTTCAAAAATATTAATGACACTTATGGTCACGGGGCGGGTGATGAAGTTTTACGCAGCTTGGCTCAACTGATGAAGCACAAGCTGCGCCCGATGGATGTCGTAGGTCGCCTGGGGGGGGAAGAATTCATTATCCTACTGCCGGAAACAAACGTGGAGCAGGCAGCCATCATCGCCACAAGACTGCTCGACGCGCTTGCCGCAACAGAAATAGACGTGGGCAAGGCTGTGATCAAAGTTACGGCTACTATCGGTATTTCCGCACTGCTCACGCATGACACTGATTTCAATACGATCATCGCGCGAGCCGACGAAGCCCTGTATCGCGGAAAAAACGCGGGGAGAAACCGCGTCGTAATAAAAAAATCCTGATACAAAGCACTGAGCCGCGTATCAGGGCCTCCAGCATTGAGTTACGGAGCAAAATATATTTCCAGCGCCTGCAGGGTTCTCCTCCAGGAATCTTCATCTAGACTTTTATTTTTGAAAGGCCCGAGGTTGAATCCGTGCCCGACTCCCGGATAGACGATCAGTTGCACCTGTTTTCCCCGTTCGGCGGCCGCGTCACTGATGTCCCTGATCGGCTCTACGGTGCAGCAATTAAAAAAATGATCATCCTCACCTTGCAGTATCAGAACCGGCACACGCATTCTTTCCACACAACCTTCATGGTCATCGAACAAAGCGGTTGCCGGATAATAGGCAATCACACCGACAATCTCTTCTTCCATCGCGGCGGTGCAGGACAAAGCCACCGCGCCCCCCAGAGAATAGCCGATAACCGCCGCCCGGTCCGGCTTTAGCGCTGATAAACAACCGGCGTCCTGCAAAACGGCACGTATCTTCGCCTGACACAGCTGCACCTGATTGACCGGAAAGTCATTGCCGTCGTAAAGCAATATCGTGTATCCGGAAGCGGCCAGACGACGGGCATGTTCGACGTAAAGTGACGGGCCGCTTTTACCGGAAATCATCAAAACACAAGGCCCGCCTTCGGAAGGCGGACTGTAATGTCCGCTGCCGGCACAGGATAATAAAAAAAGACAGATGAAAAAAACAAACCAGAAAGGAAGCTTCATTTATACTCCGCCAGTTTGCGCTGCAGCTGCCTGAGCGTAATACCCAAAACACGGGCCGCCTCTGCGCGGTTTCCCCCCAAGGCATCGAGAACAAACCGGACATGCGCCGCGTCATTCTCTTTGAGTGTGCAAAGGGTGCGGCAAGACAACGACGGCGTCTCTGGCGCTTCCGGCCCGCCTCCAAGATGAGACACAAGGATCACGGATCCATCCGCCAGCAAAGCCGCATTTTCCACAATCTGAGCAAGCTCGCGGATATTGCCCGGGTAATCTCTGCGCGCAAGCAGCGTCATGGCCTCCGGGGCAAACCCGTCCATACTTTTTCTGTGTTTCAGGCAGGCGCTTCGCAAAAAAGATTCCGCCAGCAGCGGGATATCGTCTCTTCTTTCCCTGAGGGGCGGCAGGCAGATATAGGCGGACTTCAGCCGGTAGAGCAGATCAACACGGAATTTCTCCTCCCGGCAGGCGCGGTCCAGATCCTTGTTGGTGGCCGAAACAAGCCTCACATCAACGCGCACCGGACGGCTCGCGCCCAGCGGCGTAAATGTTTTGTCCTCGACAACGCGCAGGAGCTTGGACTGCAGGCCGACAGGCAGTTCTCCTATCTCATCGAGAAAAAGCGTGCCCCCATCCGCCTGTTCGAAAAAGCCTGCGTGGCTGGAGTCCGCACCGGTGAAAGCCCCTTTGGCATGACCGAAAAACTGGCTTTCAAACATGGTGGCGGGTATGGCGGAAACATTGACCGGCACGAACGGGCCGTCGGGTGCGGGCCCCGCCCGGTGAATGCCGCGCGCCATGAGTTCCTTGCCCGTGCCGGATTCACCGGTGATCAGAACAGGGTTGCCGCTTAGCGCCATCACCTGAGCGTAGGAGATGAGCGACTTCATCTGCGCACTTCGCGTGATCGTATCGGCAAAGGCCGGCGGAATCCCGTCTGCTTCAAAAGCGACGGTAGCCGACAATCCCGCCAGCAGGCCCTTGCGTTCGTATGCCCTTTCTATGGACAAAAAAAGCAGCTCGTTGTCCACCGGCTTGACCAGGTAATCATATGCACCATGGCGCATTGCTTTGACCGTGGTTGAAATATCATCGACCGCCGTCAGGATAATGAATTCCGTGCGCGGACAGAAGGGTTTGGTCGCTTCCAGCACCTGCATGCCGTCAACTTCCGGCATGAGCAGATCCAGAAGCACAATATCGAAATTATCCTCGCGGATTATCCGGATCGCATCGCGGCCGTTGTCGCATATCTCGACATTTTTCATGCCGCGCCATTTAAGCACCCGCCGCACAGAGGTCAGAGAAAGTTCCTCGTCATCGACAATCAGAATTTTCATAACTGCTGTCTTCCCAGGTCGTGAATAACTTTCTGAAGCTTTTCGATATGAAACGGTTTATGCAGGACATAATCCGGCTGTATGCCGCTTCCCGCGGGAGGCTTGAGGGCCCGGCGATCGGCCGAGTAGAAAATCACCGGCAACAGCGGGTGTTTAGCCCTTATCTTTTCCAGAAGCTCCCACCCGTCAAATCCCTTCAGGCGCACCTCGGAGGCGATCATATCCACTTCCGGGTTTTCCGCAAGAAAATTGAGGATGTCTTCCATCTTATCCTGCGGTTCGGAGCGCCAGATGACTGCGTCAACAAAGTTTGCCTTGAGCTCCTTTAAATATTTTACATTATGGTCTATGCACAAAAGAGCCGGGCACAAATTAAGACTGCGCCCCCCCTCCGTGGGCAGATAAACAGAAAAACGGCTCCCCCTGCCGGGGCGCGACAAAACGCTGATGATGCCCTGGTGCTCCTTCACCAGACCGTAGGAAATGGAAAGTCCCAGGCCCGTGCCGTCGAGCTCCCGGCGGGTGGTGAAAAAAGGATCGAAAATATGGTTCAGGTTTTTACGCTCGATGCCCTTGCCATTATCCTCGATATCCACCACCACCGCTTTCAAGCGTCCGATGTAGCGGCACCTGATCGTGATAAGACCCTTGCGGTCGGCGGGAATGGCCTGGTGGGCGTTAATCAGCAGATTGGCGATCACCTGCTCGATTTTTTGAAAATGTCCGGAAACGGGGGGAAGGCGCTCTTCTATTTCCTGATTGATTGTCGATACGGTCCGCCGGATCTGAGCGCCCACGATGATGAGGGCGCCCGCGATCACATCGGAGACGGAAAAGCGTTTTTTTTGAACACTTTCATCCGAGCGTGAAAATTCCTTCAGACTGGTAATGACGCGACTGATGCGGTTGGCGCCTATTTTAAAGGCCTGAATGATTTCCTGCATATTTTTGCGGACCTCATCATAAGACAAGCCCCTTTTGCCCCAGTCCGGATGTTTAACATCTGAACGCGACAGAATCTCTTCCACCATATTCCATATCTCTTCGAGTACGGGAACATTATAAGCGATGAAACTGACGGGGTTGTTGATTTCATGAGCGACGCCCGCCACCACCTCGCCCAGCGCGGTCAGCTTATGCGTCTGAATCATCTGCTGGAGCCTGAGCTCACCTTCCTGGCGGATTCTTTTGTCCTCGGTCACATCCTGCCACGCCCCCACGATATAACTTTCCGTTCCGGACGGGTGGCGGGCGATACGCCAGTAATCGGAAAACCAGCGGTAGGAATCGTCCATCACGCGGAAACGGTAAGTATAGTGGTGTGTGTCTTTCTCCATGGCGATCTTGAGCTCCGCAGCGATCCGCTCGCGGTCATCCGGATGGATATGTTCCATCCAGAAGTGATCATCTTCGATAAAGCAACGGGGCATGTAGCCGGCGATCTCCTCGATGGTGTTACTCACATAAGTGATGCTGAAAGTTCCGTCCATTTTTCTTGTATAGGAAATGATCGGCAGAGACTCTAAAAGCAAAGAAAGATGGTCGGTGGTCTGCTTGAGAGCTTTTTGTGTCTGACGGCGCTCCAGCAGCTCCGCCAGAAGCGCCTCGTTGGTCCGGGCCAGTTCCGACGTACGGGCCTGTACACGCTCTTCGAGCTCCTTGTGCGCGGCCAGCAGCGCTTCCTTGGCCTTCTTGCGGCGGGTGATATCTTCCAGTGTCTCAATGGCGCCGATCATTTCACGGGCCGTGTTGCGGATTACGGCTGCCGTAAAACGCAGCCACTTGCCCTGGCGACCCAGGTCGGGAAAGAAATCGATTGCTTCATAGGCCTCTTCCAAAAGCCTCGATTTAGCATATTTGCCCGTGTACCATTTGGAGATCTTCTCTTTTTCGCGGCTCACCAGCAGGTCCGCCATGCAGGGGCGCTTTTTGGCGTAAAACGCCCGCCACTGCTGGGACGTGCCGATAACACTTTCCGCCTTGATTTTGGTGAGCTCCTCGAGGGCTTTATTCCAGTAGATGATTTTGTGATCCATGCCGATCACGAAGGCGGGGATGGGTGAGGCGTCAATGACGCTCTTGAGGCGCTGCTCGCTTTCCTTGAGTTCTTCTTCCGCCTGCTTTCTTTTGCTCTGCGCCTGCCTGAGTTCCTGGAGCTGTTGTTGAAGCAGCTGGATATCCCGGTCCCGTTTTTTTTCGCTCACAGATCTGACCGTCATCTTTGCGCTCCCTGACATGAAGTCAAAAACTGACGTGAACCCGACCGCAGACCGTGCCGGCCCGCGCAATCAACGCGAAAAAATCATCCATGATTATATTGCCTTTGGCCGGTAAGTCAAATATTTCTTTAGAACACTCCTTCCGGCAGCGTTGTTAATCAACGCCGGCGCAGAAATAATCCGCAACCCGGATATCAACACGGGCCTATGCATCGGCTTTCAATTGCTGTTTGGGATATGTTTAATTCGCAACAATCTGCCGCCCTTTATTTATTTGACTCTTGAGGACTGATTTCTTAAGATGCCGGCGACATGTACGGTTACGTACTGAATATTATAATGGTGGTGAAATGATGAAAGACGTTTATGTGGAGTACAAAGAAAAACTGGTCACCGCTGATGAGGCGGCCAGTTTCATCAAGTCCGGCGACAAGATATTTTACGGTGAATTTGTTATGTTTCCCGAGGCGCTCGATGAGGCCCTCGCTAAAAGAATTCCCCTGCTTAAAAATATCGACGTCCGCGGTGTTTGCTTTTCAAAAATTCCGAAAATTGTGGAGGCGGATCCCAAACGTGAACATGTCATTGTGAACGACTGGCATTTCGGCAAAATATCCCGCCGCCTTCATGATGCAAATATGTGCAACTACATCCCCCTGTGCTATCACCAGGGACCGCGCACAATCCGCAAGTACCGTGACTTTGACACGGCCTTTGTCGTCGTGGCGGAAATGGATCACAATGGATATTTCAATTACGGTTTGGCCAACTCACTGACAAGCGCCGTTTTGAACAAGGCAAAAAAAGTAATCGTTGAGGACAACAAAACCGTTCCTTACTGCTATGGCGGCAACCGGGAGTCCATTCATATCTCACGGGTTGATTTCATTGTCGAAGGAAACAACACACCGGTGACGGAGGTGCCGCCGGCCGAGCCCAAAGAAGAGGACCGGCGCATCGCCGCACATATCATGAAAGAAATTGAAGACGGCGCCTGCCTGCAGCTGGGGATCGGCGGGCTTCCCAATCTGATCGGACAAATGATTGCCGACAGTGACTTGAAGGACCTGGGCGTTCACACGGAAATGCTGGTCGATTCATTCGTCGATTTATATAATGCAGGCCGTATAACAGGCCGGTACAAATCAGTGGATCACCTCAAGATGGCCTATACGTTTGCCATGGGCACCAAAAAGCTTTACAATTTTCTGGATCGCAACCCTACCTGCGCCTCCTATCCGGTCAACTACATCAATGATCCGCGGATAATCGCCTTCAACAACAAAGTGGTTGCCATCAATAACGCCATCGAAGTAGATCTGTATGGACAGGTGTGCTCCGAGTCTGTGGGAATAGGACATAAATCAGGCACAGGAGGCCAATTGGATTTTATTCTCGGTGCGTTCATGTCCAAAGGCGGCAAGGGCATCATTGCTCTTAGCTCAACCTATAAAGACGAAAACGGACAGCTTCGCTCGCGCATCGTTCCTTCGGTTGAACCTGGTTCCATTGTAACGATACCGCGTTCAATTGTGCAGTATGTGGCTACAGAGTACGGCGTGGTGCAATTAAAAGGTCAATCTACCTGGGAGAGGGCGGAAGCTCTCATCAGCATCGCACACCCTGATTTTCAAGAAGAGCTCATCCGGGAAGCCAACCGAATGAAAATCTGGGCCGAAAGACATTAGACAGCATTCATCACGGGTCACTTTCCTCATGATGAAAAAAACCATGGCTCGCCCGGAAAATTACGGCAAGCCGATCGTCGGAATCTCCGGGCATCATGTCTATTCCGCCATGATCGGCCGCGACATACAGTTGGGACTGGTCAGGCGG
>JAAYKU010000021.1 GCA_012522275.1 Smithella sp. | reverse complement strand
TCCTTCAACGATTTGCTATTGTACATATGTAGCCCTCCTGATGGTATTGTTTTTGCCTTTGAACAACAAATCCTTTACCAGATTGAGGGCTACTTCTCAAATGTGCGAAAAATATTATACGTTATCTCGGCGCGGCCGGCACCGCGAGTGATGACTGGGAAAAGTTCATGGCACTCAACGAAACGTATGTCTACCTCAAGGAACTCCAGCGCGAAGGCGCGGTCAGAGAAACAGCAACGGGTGGAATTGTTTACTATACTTCCTTCTAAGATCAATCTACAGGCTTTTCGGCTCCGGAAATTCGATTAATTTTTTTTCAAGATTATTAAAAATCACATCAATTTTATTTTGCAGGGTAATGGTTTTGTCGATTGCCGTTACGATACGGCAATAATGCCGCGGGTTGTCCATGTGACGGCCTTTTCTGTCCTTGAGATATTTCTGCAAAACCTGATAGCCGCCGATCTGATAATTCCAGAGTTCAGGCGAAACATTGTCGAAATGTTTTTCTTTGTTGATGTAGATTCTGCTATCTTTTTCTACGTAAGTGATTTTCTCAATCCGGTCTTTGTCGCCTCCGCCCTGATACTTGGCGATGGGCTTATCGAGTGAATCGCTTTTCATCAGATGCACATCGGCAAGCTGCTGACCGAATTCAGCCATCTTTTTGAAAACTTTGTAATCATCGGTAAACGGAACGCACGGGAAATCTATTTTTAAAAACTCGGCATATTTTTCGCGATAGATGTTGCTATAGAACACAGCGTAGATGTAATGGAGAATCTCTTCCGGCGCGAGTTTCTTTTTGTATGTTTTATTCAGCTTTTCATAAACGGTTTTATCAATGTTGGGTATCTTGTCTTTGCCGCCGTATTCGGCTTCCGGCTCAAAAAGCATAAGTGTGTGGAAAGGTGATTTCTTTTGAATTTTGTCTTTATACAGATAAAGAGGAAACACATAGCCGATTTCACTTGTCTTATTTGAAAGATAACAACTTTCTGATATAGTATTTGATATTAAACAATGCTGCCAAGCTTCACCTGTCTTAACTTGTCTTACAATGTTTAAGCCTAAATTATTTTCCAGCATATGCCGCATTACATCGTGTCTGGTTCTCTCCACCAACGATTCATGATAAAAAATATATCTGTTATCAAAAGGCCGATATTGAATTGACTTTATAAAGCTTTCCCAATTATCCAATTTCTGGATTTGTGTGCGGGCATCCGACAATTTCCAGTTTGATTTATCTTTTAAATTATAAGCCTGTGCGATAATTTCGTCCTCTTGCTTCGTGTTTTCAAGTTGCGAAATACGATTTCTAAGGATATTTTTATCAAAATCAATTACAAACTCATCTCTTGATGTAACAATTCCTACACTGTTTACCGGAAAGATTTCATTGACTGATTTCCATTTCAAATATTCTTTGATTTTTGCCGTATCCCGTTGGATCAAAAAATAATAAGGACTTTCCGGCTGAATGGCCTGATAATTTTTCCGGCTGAAATTCTTGTTCTCCAGCCAGTCGTATTTGACTTCGCGCAAGCCATACAAATCGGAATGGAAAACCTTGCACTCTTTTTTGGCTTTCTGTTTGACGAACAAAGCAATGGCCACGCCCTGCCTGATGTCAAAGACGTTTCCGTCCTTGCCGCCATCAGGCGTTGTTTCTTTTTTCAGACTGTTGCCGTGCAAATCGAGAATGTAGATTTCGTTAAATGTTTTCATCAGGCTCTGGCGCATGCCGCGAAACGTGGTATTGTCCAGATAGCTATGATTGGTAATCATACCGACAATACCGAAACCGGCCTTTTGAATTTTCCACTGCGCGAAACGCAGGAACTTTACATAATCATCCTGCAACCACTTGGGATTTTTCTCGCCCAGCGGTTTTCCGTCAACCTGATAGTAACTTTGCGCGCCGTCAATGTCTTCTTTTAACAGTTTGTCCGTCCATTCGTTTTGATTGGCCGAATGTCCGCTGTAAGGGGGATTGCCGCAGATCACGAGAATCTGCTGGTCCTTTTTGACCTTGCCTGCCAGGGTGCTTTCTTCGCTCAGTGAACTCAGCCCCGGAATATTCACCTGCGCCAAATCTTCCATTTCCAACGTGTTGGTCAAATATAAATTAAAGCGTTCATCATCTTTCAGGCGGTAGCCCAGTTCTTCGAACATAAACCCCATTTTAAGATGGCCGATGGCGTAAGGCGCCATCATCAGTTCAAAAGCGTAAAAATTGGGCAGGATTTGATTGCGGATAAGTTTTGTCTTGCCGCCTTCACCGTATTTGTCCGTGTATTCCTTCACCGCTATTTTGAGAGCCTCGGCGGGAAACGTCAGCGTGCCGCCTGCGGGATCAAGCAGTGTCACTTGAGAGCTAGCCAGACCGTCGGCAAGATTGAAATGGGTTTTTAAAATTTGATGAATCGAGCGCACAATGTAGCCGACAACCGGCTCCGGCGTGTAATAAACGCCACGCCTTTCTCTGATGGCCGGATCATATTCGGCAAGAAATGTTTCATAAAAGTGAACGATCGGGTCTTGGCCCTTGCCATCGCGGTAATAATCGTGGAGTATTTTGTTGACATCGGCGACATTCAGAACTTCGGCAATGTCATCAACGATGACTTCCAAAGGCTTGGGTGGTTCTTCCAGAGAGATAAACCGGAAAACGTCGCGCAAAATGCCGATGGTGTTGGGAATGTATTTGAAAGCCAGTTCGCGGTTGAAGGAATTGTCCGCACGGGTTCGTGCCGCAAACAGGCCGTAAGTGATAGTTTGCGAATACAAATCGGCAAACGACTGCTTAGTCAGTGTGCCGATCAGATATTTTTTGAATGCTTCGTAAAACCCCAATATCGCCCTTTTCCCGTTTTTCTCTTCTATGGCAAGCTCGATACTGACGACTTCATCGCGCAGAAATTTTGTTCTCTTGGCCAGCTCCAGAGCCAGCGTTTTTGCCGATCTTACCTGCGGCAGAGAAAATGAAAAAAATGTATTGAATAAATCAATGAACTCGTCTTCATTTTCCAGCGGTGGGGTAACGGAAAGTTTTTGGGCAATAACCGGCCGGGCAATAGAAGTTGCTTTGATTAACTCTCCGTCCCGGTAAAGCCTGAATTCATAAAAATTAGTCAGAATAACATTGGGAAATGTGCTTCTATATCTTTTTAATTGTTCGGTTTCCTGGATGGCGTCGAGGTTCGTTATTGAGAGGGCCTTCGCTTCGATGTAGCCGGTGATATGATTTTTGCCGTCCCAGACGCGAAAATCAGGATTGCCCGCCTCTGTCTTTTTCGGCAAAATGGTTACGTTGACCTTCTGTATATTACGGGTTGCGGCAAATTCCCGGATCAGATTATCGAGATGTTTGTAATGACTTTCCTCTGTCGCGTCACCCTGATTAATTGTCTTTTGTAAAGAGTCCAGGTATCGTTTCAGCATTTTTCACCCAACCTTTCTGGTCTTGGAAAATGTATCTCTGTGGTGACGATTTCAATAACAAGTCGTGAGGTGCTCAAATTTTCACAAAATTATTTTGTTTGTGGCCACCATCGCAATTTGTGAAAAACATTTCAAGAAAAATGCTGAAAAATCCAAACACAAAAACGCAAAGGCACGTGCAAGATCCTGACAACTTTAAGCGTTGGTTTGTCTTTTGATAAATGGTGGGCTATCCGGTATTAAAATCAAAACACGCCTTGAACCGGATAAAGCTGCTGCATGCTTCCCGGTTACTTAAATACAATCCCACAGGGCCTATATGTCACTTTTGTAATAGCCTTCCCATTTTTCATTTATCTGCTTTTGAATCTCTTCAATTTGTTCATCGGTCAGCACCTTGAAACGGGACTGCGCGCGGAAATATTCACGCACCGGCACCAGATTGTGCTTTTCCAGCAACTTTTCGGAGGCGGCCGTCAGCCTGAGCTTTCCGTTGATGATTTCATAAAGATCAAAATAGCCCGATTCAACCGCGAGGCGACCGATCCTGATGCCGTGGCGCGGTTCATAACCCC
>JAAYKU010000199.1 GCA_012522275.1 Smithella sp. | reverse complement strand
CGCCGGCATTACCCGGATCAGGTTCAAAGGGTATGATCTCAGCCGTTTTTCCTGAATCAAAAAATCAACGGCACCCCCGATCGAAAACGCTAATACATTAAATTCTAAAATGCAAATTGTTTAATAATGACGGCTTCAGGCACGTCGGGAACATCTGTTTGCCGCAAGGTCTCAATTTATTCCATCATAAACACAGCCTGAATCGGGGCTTTCGCAAACAACGATTTTGCAAAGCTGCGGCAATACCGGCTTGAGTCTGTGCCAGATCCAGCGGCACAGCCGCTCCGAGGTGGGGTTTTCGAGCCCTTCAATGGCATTGAGGTTTTTATGATCAAGCTCACCCAGGATCGGTTCAAATGCAGCCGTAATGTCGGCAAAGTCCATCACCCAGCCGGTGTGTGGGTCAACGTCGCCCCGGACATGGATTTCCACACGGAAAGAATGACCGTGCACCTTGGCGCATTTGTGTCCGTCGGGCACACACGGCAGATGATGAGCAGCATCAAATTTAAACACTTTAAATATTTCCATTGTTTTTTCCTATCTCACATTCAATATTTTATGCAGCTGCAGGCTGATGCGCCAAAGCGGATGCGCCAGAACATAATCCAGCGTCTGGCGGATCGCTTCTCCGAGGCTTGGTCCATCCATCGGCTGCAGGAAAAAATGGCGAAAATCCAGCCCGGCATAGTCAGCGGGATCGGCCCCGGCCTGTGGATAAACGAGCTTGAGCTCATCTCCGCTCGCCTGCATCAGGTCAGCGCCCGCCTTGGGACTGACGCAAATCCAGTCGATGCCTTCAGGTGCTGCGATTGTGCCGTTGGTCTCCACGGCAATTTCAAAACCTTCTTTGTGCAAGTCGCTCACCAGCGCGGCATCGAGCTGTAAAAGCGGCTCCCCACCGGTAAGAACAACAAAAGGCCGGACTGATTTTTCTCTGCCCCCCGGCCATGCCCCTGAAATAATTTTAGCCAGTGCAAAAGAAGAAGGGTATATTCCGCCTTGTGCACCGTCCGTTCCGGTAAAATCTGTATCGCAAAAGGAACACCGGGCGCTTTGTCTGTCCTCCTCTTTTCCCGACCACAAGTTACAGCCGGAAAAACGGCAAAACACCGCCGGCCGCCCGCTATGAAAGCCCTCACCCTGAATCGAATAAAATATTTCCTTGACAGCATACATACAGTCAACCCTGCTCTTTGAGCCCCGGTTCCCGAAGCTGGTATCTTACCGGGTCTTTGAGGCCCGCCTCCTGAAATCCCTTGAGCCTTAAAAGGCATGAATCACACTCTCCGCAGGCGGCACCGTCGGCCGCCGGGTCGTAACAGCTGTGCGTCAGGGAAAAATCGACGCCCAGCTCCATACCCTTGCGGATGATCCCGGCTTTGCTCAAGCCGATAATCGGCGTGTGAAGGGTGATCTTACCCCCCCCCTCCACACAGGCTCTCGTGGCCAGGTTGGCCATGCGCTCATAAGCCGCGATGTATTCGGGACGGCAGTCAGGATAGCCGCTGTAATCCAGCGCGGTCACGCCGATGAAAATATCGGAAGCGCCCAGCACTTCCGCCCAGGCCAGGGCATAGGACAAAAATATGGTATTGCGGGCAGGTACGTATGTGTCGGGAATGGCCTTGGACATCTCCTCCGGGGCGCGGTTTTTCGGGATCTCCTTATCGGTCGTCAAGGCAGACCCGCCGATAGAACGCAGGTCGATATCCATAACCAGGTGGCGCGACACGCCCAAACCGAGTGCGACGCGCGAGGCGGCTGCAAGCTCGATACCGTGGCGTTGACCGTAACGGAAACTAAGCGCGTAAGTCTCAAAGCCGAGGCTTTTGGCAATAGCCAGTGTGGCGGCGGAATCGACGCCGCCGGACAACAAAACCACGGCTTTTTTCATAGATTCGTCCTTCTCGTTTTTCATGAGCGGATTGTTTATCAGATTTGGGCAAAGATCGCCCGGACTATTTGCGGCGGGCCGTGTCCAGCCCGAAGAGCCTGCGCGTATTGGCGGTGGCGGCCGCCGCCAGTTCTTCGACGGGCATGCCCCTTATTTCGGCCGCTTTTCGTGCCGTATGAACGATGAATGACGGCTCATTGCGCTTGCCGCGATGAGGCTCAGGAGTGAGATAGGGGCAGTCCGTCTCCAGCATAATGACATCGAGTGGCGCCTGGCGGACAACCTCACGCAGCACCTTGGATTTTTCAAATGTGACCACTCCGGGGACGGAAATATAAAAACCGAGATCTATGCATTGCCTGGCCATGCCCCAGTCTCCGGAAAAGCAATGAAAAACACCGCGGCGAACGCCGGAGGCCTTCACCATCCTGAGCGTCTGTTCATGCGCGTCGCGGTCATGGATGACAACGGGCAGATTAAGCTCTGCGGCGATTTCCAGCTGCCTGGCAAACATCGCCGTTTGTTTTTCCCTGGGAGAAATATTGCGGAAGAAGTCCAGTCCGATTTCACCGTAGGCGACGACTTTCGTGTCTTGTGCGAGCATTTTCAGCTCGTCGAGTGTTTCATCGTCCGTTTTTGCCGCATCGTGCGGATGAATTCCGACCGTCGCGTAAATATTTTCATATTGGCGGGCTAGCGCCAAGGCTTTGCGGCTCAGGCTGAGGTTCGTTCCCACGGTAATTATGGTTCCGACACCCGCAAGCGAGGCCCGTTCGATCACTTCCTTGCGGTCGCGGTCGAATTCTTTCATTTCTAAATGAGCGTGGGAATCGATAAGCATGTTAATCTTCTTCAGGGACAAGAAACACTTCTTCGGCATTTTCCGCGACGTCGGGCAGTTTTTTCAAAAGACTATCTAACTCCTTTTCCGACAGTTCACCGGCCAGCAGTTTACGGGAGATGATGCGGCGGTCGGTTTTCATGAATTCCGCGTCGAATTTTTTGGACATTGAAACCCCTCCTGATACATATTGCTTATTATCTTTTTTCGATAATTTCAGTCGCCGCGACTAGTATTATATTTTAAAAACATAATCAAGCCCCAACAGCATTTGACCGT
>JAAYKU010000198.1 GCA_012522275.1 Smithella sp. | reverse complement strand
TTTTCTCTTTCCATCTGCACATCAACTTTTAGCGCTCCTTTGCGCATATATATTTTCCTCCCTCTGACAATCACCCTCTCGCCGGGCAACACAATCCCTTTAAACTCAATCCCGTCCGCCAGTGAAAACAGACTCAGCGGGCTTTTCATTTCCGCGGGCCTGACATTTTCCCGGCAGGCCAGCAGATACATGCCGTACGCCACCACGCCGATCTGCGCCATGCATTCAACGAGAATCACGCCCGGCGTAATCGGCCTGCCGGGAAAATGTCCCGGGTAAAACACTTCATCTTCGCGAAAACGGTACGCGCCTGTAATTTCCTCCTCACTCAGAGAAAGGATCTCATCAATGAAGCGAAACGGCCTTTGCTGCGGCACCAGATCGAGCACTTCCGCGATGATACTTTCATCAGCCGCCATAGAGGCCTCCGTTGACATGAATCACCGCACCGTTGATATAACTGCCTTTCGTCGCCAGGAAGGAAACCACTTCGGCGATTTCCTCCGGCCGGCCGATGCGCCCCAGCGGGATATTGGCCATGATGCGGTCTTTAACTTCCGCCGGCAGCTCGCCGGTCATGTCCGTTTCGATAAACCCGGGCGCAACGGAGTTGACTAAAATATTACGGCCCGTCATCTCCTGGGACAAAGACCGCGTGAACGCGTCGAGCGCGGCTTTCTCCATGGTATAGACAATCTGTCCGGGATTGCCGGTGTGCCCCACCACACTGGAGATGTTGATGATTCTGCCCGAAGAGCTGCGCATCATGAACTGGCGCAAAACCCGTTTCGTCAGATACCACGCACCGCGAGCGAGCGAGCGTTGCTCGTCGAACTGCTCCACCTTCATGGAAATGATATCGGCGTTGATCGACTGGCCGGCGTTGTTGACCAGCACATCCACGCTCCGGGCGGACTCTTTTATTTTTCCGATCATCGCGTCAATCTGATCAAGCGCGGCCAGGTCCGCCTGCAAGAGAAAACCGTCCGGTATTTCGCCGCGCAGCTCCTCGGCTTTGGATTCGCTTTTGCGATAATGAATACCTACCCGAAAGCCTTCCGCGGCCAGGGCGCGGACACACGCAGCGCCGATACCTGTGGCGCCGCCGGTAACAATGGCAACTTTTTTGTCCATTATGCGCCTTCCTCCACTTGCAACATGATATGCGCCCAGGACAGGCCCGCCCCGACAATCGACATGGCAATCCGGTCACCGGGGCGTAATTGATCCCAGCGGGCCGACAGTACGGAAGGCGCCCCCGTGCAGCCGACGTTGCCGAACTGATCCACGTTATACCAGCAGTTTTCCAACTCGATACCCGTGCGTTCGCAAACCGTTTTGAGCATGCCTAAATTGGCCTGATGGCCGATAAACAAAAAGCGCCCGGCCCCATCGGCAAACTGCTGCTGCATCTTTTTTACCCCTTCCGTAGTCGTACGGATGGCAAAGCCCTGAACCGCGTTTCCGTCCTGGTAAAACCGCCACGCGTGATTGACGCCGACTTTTTCCCAGGCTGAAGGACGTGAATCATAACAGCATCCGCAAAATACGGCCCGTGACAGAACTTTTGTGGAAACAATCGCTGCGGCGCTGCCGTCGCCAAACAGCACGGCCGCGGACCGGTCGGCATAATTCACCGTCTTGGTGAGCGTCTCCGAGTCCACGACCAGCACATACGGCGGCAAAGCCTCCGGGACCATTTTGGAAAGAAAATTGATCTGCATGCCGAAAGAACTGCACGCGGAATTCATGTCTGCACAGGGAACTTCAATGCCGAGCTCAGCGGCCACCGCGGACGATTCCGCGGGCGCGACATTGTCCGGCGACGAACTGCCGGCGACGATCATCCCGATATCCTCTTTTTTCAGGCCGGCGCGCGCCAGTGCCTGACGGGCGGCCAGCGCCGCCATCTGCGAATTTTTATACTGCCTGGCCTCATAGGCCGCACGGAAATCCGCGTTTTTTGTTTCCCTGATATATTCCAGCGGCAAAACCGTACGGCGGTTCACTATCCCCACCCGCTCTTCGATCCATTCGTGCGAGGTGCCGATATCCAGATCGACCAGAAACTGGTTAGAAAGAACATTGTCAGGATGAAAATGTCCCATGCCGTGAAGATACAACATATTTAAACAATCTCCCGGCCGATAATCATGTCCTGCACTTCGCGCACTCCTTCATAAATATCGATAATGTGCGCGTCACGCGCCAGTTTGGATATTTCATAATCAGTAGTGAAGCCGTAGCCTCCGTGCAGATGCAGCCCTTCCGTCGCACAGAAAATAGCCGCCTCCGCGCAGGTGTTTTTCGCCAGCGACGCGTAGATGCCCGCGTCTTTGGCTTTTTCCTGTATTTTGCAGCCAGCCTTGATCAGCGACAGCTCCGCCAGCTCCACCTTCTTCCACATCTTGATGATCATATCGCGCGCCACGGGAAGGTCGCAGATGCGCTGGCCGAACTGTTTGCGTTCACTGGTATATTCGATGGTGATGTCCAGCGCGCGCCGGGCCAGCCCCAGGCCGATGGCGGCGACCATGGGGCGCGCATAATCCAGAACATCGATGATGTACTTGAAACCGAAGCGCCTGTCGCCGATGATCTGGTCGGGATGAATGATAACATCCTCAAAGGTCACACTGGCTGTATTGGACAGCCTCTGTCCGAGTTTGTCCTCCGGTTTGCCGATAATTATTTTCCCTCCGGTCGGGACATCGATTTCCCGCGTGCCTTCGCCCACATCGGGAAGGTTGGCGGAAGTAACCTCCTCAACCGGAATCACGACGCAGGCCATGAAATTGCTGGTGGGTTTACCGACTTTGCAAAGTACCGTAAACTGCGACGCGTAAGAGGCGTTGGTAATGAAACACTTCGAGCCGTTGAGCACATATGTGCCGTCATCCTGTTTGGCGATAAAGCTGGTCATCAAAGAATTGTCGGAGCCGGCGCCCGGTTCGGTAAGACAAAAAGACGCCAGCAGGGGCTTTTCCACAAACGGACGCAGGAACCTTTCCTTCTGCTCATCCGTGCCGCGCTGACTGATGACGACGTTGGCCAGGTCGTTGCACATTGCGGAAGTGGAAAGACCTGTGTCACCATAGGAAAGTTCCTTAATGATCAGGGCCGAGGAAAAAATGTCGATTTCAAAGCCCTTGACCGATTCCGGAATACACAGGTTCATCATGCCCATGTCCCATAACTTGTTGATAAGGGGCCAGGGGAACTTATGCCCTTTTTCCATCTCCAGAATATGAGGCGTAATTTCATTTTTAACCAGCTTGCGCACTGTATCCACATACAGCAGTTGATTTTCATTGAAGCTCAGATCCATAATCTTCCATCCTTAAATGTTTTGATCGATGTTTGTTATCCGGCGGCAAAAATTCTTTCGGCCGCAGAAAGGCTTGTGACGGACTCGCACGCCACGCCGATGGTTTTGAAGAAATCGCGCAGCGGCCGGCCCGGCCCTATTTCATAAACCGCCTTTGAGCGTCCGGCCAGAGCCTGCATATTGTCGCGCCAGCGCACGGAATTGGAAAGCTGGCTTGTCAGGTTGCCGATGACGGCCTGCACAGATTCCTCGTGAAAGGAGCCCTGGTAGTTCGAGGTCACCCGCGAGGCGTTGCGCCCGTCAAACGAGCTGCTGAATCTTGCCAGTACCGCCGCGAACGGCTCTTCAATTATTTTCATGAAACGGCTGTGAAAGGGAGCGCTGACGTTGAGCCTGACAAAGCGGAAGGTTTTCGGCGCCTGAAACAGCTCTTTGCAGCGGTCTTCCGCCTCCGGCAGGGCGGATGCCTCGCCGCTGATGACCACCTGGTTGGCCGAATTTATATTGGCCATGTCCACCGGTAAACCGGCCAGACAGTCGCGCAGAGCCTGCACGTCTATCCCTTCCGAAATCACAGCGGCCATGAAGCCGACGCCTACCGGAACCGCCTGCTGCATTAATTTACCGCGCTGGCGGACAATCTGCACGGTGGCGGCAAAAGGCATTACACCTGCAGCGACAAGCGCCGTGAATTCGCCCAGCGAATGGCCGCCGAAACATTCCGCCTTAAAGCCGTATTCCTGTTCAAGCCCCCGCAGCATGGCCACTTCGGCAGTCACAATGCACGGTTGCGTATATTCCGTAAGATTCAGCCTTTCATCTTCTTCGAAGCAAATAGCCGCAACATCAAAGCCCAGCACATCGGACGCTTCTTCGAAGACACTGCGGCAAACAGGCATCCGGTCATAGAAATCCTTTCCCATGCCCTGCCTTTGAGAGCCCTGTCCCGGAAAGACAGCGGCCGCCCCATCTATAACGCTCATACCCGCCTCCGTAAAAAATAAAAGCCAGTTGTTATGGCTGCCCGCGTAAAACAGCACAATCTGTGCCACTGAAACACCGCTTTTCGCTTCGTCCAGACAGCGTGAAATCATAGGGTTTTTGCATCAAAAACACATCTGTCCGCTTCCTATCGGATTGCCTGCATGTGTATTTTACTTTGCAGCGCGTAGTTTGCTTCGCACAAGGGAATCATGTTTTCTGCACGGGGAAGTTGACAACATCATGCTTTTTGATGCATGAGTGCACGGTTATTAAATC
>JAAYKU010000197.1 GCA_012522275.1 Smithella sp. | reverse complement strand
TTAAAGTTCCTACGTTTGAGGCCAGTGCTGTGGAAGGGACAAACGTTGTTCTGACTCTTAAAAAAATTATTTACTTGACAATGTCGTCTCTGGAAAAGCAACTGAAATAGGAGTCTTAAAATGAAAATGAAAGAAGAATCAACGTTTCTTCAGGGAGTGGAAAGCCGTCTGGACAGCCTGTTTGCCGAGGATGATCAGTCGCAGAAAGCAAAAGACAGCGATCCTGTGCATACGGAAATTCCGGAGGCTCCGGCGAGTGTCGAAACGGACGTAACTGAAGGCTCCGACAGTGTGGAAAAGACTGCCGGGCAAACGGAAGAACTTCAGCGGGAAGAGGGTGCGCCTGCACAGGATAAATCAGAATTCATGACCGAAATCGAGAAACGGTTTGCGTCAATATTCGGGCCGGATGAAAAAGAAGCGGGCGCTGCCGTCGAGCTCGATGAGCAAAAGGATTTAAAAAAAATCATTGACGAGGCCGCTCCGGAAGGCGGCGATTCCGACGAACAGACGGAAGGTTTCACCTCTCCTCCCTCCGCTGTGTACAGCTCGCCGCTCAAAGACATGAAAAGCATCATCTTGTCCATTGAATGGGAAATCAACGACGATATCCTTGTGCAGCTGGAGGAAGAGATAAATAAGCTGTATTTATTGTACACAGGCGACCGCGCCATCCAGGGGTTTTTGAGGATTTTGCGCTTCCTCGGAAGATATGTGAAAGTCCGCGGGGTGCGCACGAGCCAGGATTCCGTAAACCTGCTGTTATCAATATATGACCAGCTGGAAAATGTCATGATTACCGACGGGATGCCCGAATCTAGAAAACAGGCCATTTTGGTCGACAGCATCGGAAGATACAGAGCATGGGTACAAAGCGCGGATCTGACGGGCGAAAAGCGAACAGCTGCCGGAGAAGTTGCGACTGAAGATGTTCCGGTCCTGGATCAGGAAATGGAGCCATGGGCGGACAGGCCCGCTGTTGATGAAAAAGAAGAAATTCAAATCCTGGTGGATAGCCAAGACGTTGAACAGCCGGCCGTAGAGCCCGTCGTAGAAGATTTACTGAAAGAAGAGCCCATTATGACAGCCGCCGCACAGGGGGATGACATGGTTGAAGAAGAGCTTGAGGCTTCAACTCCGGCGGCGTTTGTTGTGGAGGAGCCGATTGCGGCCGATGAGATACAAATGCCCTCACGGGAACAGGAGATTGAAAGCAGGGTTGAAGCCATGAAAGAACTGCCCCCCCATGAGGCATTTGTTTATGCGGTGGAAGAGATTAAAAAGGATTTCCAGGCTGAGCTTGACGCTTTGAAAGAAGAGATCCGCCTTTTGAAAAGCGCGCGTTAGCAGGGAGCTGTTGAACTTTGGCATATTTCAGTGCGTTTTGCGGGGTTTGGGCCGTCGGCGATGGGCACGTAATTTTCGACGGGCCCTTGAAACAGGTATCCGTAAGATGATAATATTTTGTGAGGAGTGCGGGGAAAGGTATGTCATTGAGGCAGAGGAATTGAAGGGTGCTGCCATGATTTTCATCTGTCGCAACTGCAATGATATAATTCGGATCCCGGCTCAAAGGCCACAGCAGGATCGGGAAGAGGAAGCCCCGACGGAAGCTAAAGAGGCTTAACGGTTGCAGGAAAAATATTAACTCTGATCGACTTTCCGGAAGGACGATTGCATGGATAACAAAAATGAATTGTTTGATTTAGTGCGGGAAAAGCGGGAACTGGACGCTTTTTTGTCCACTATCGCAGAAGATGAAGCCTTGGACACCTTCCCCTCGACGGACAGCACCAGGCCGCAAGGGGCCCTTCCTGCGGCGGTTGACGATGAATTACAAATTCAAACTTCTGATGAGAAACCGTCGATCTGGTCGGACGACGCCACACGGGATGCAACGCTTCAAAAAGAGGATGATGTTACAGGTATCGACGAATTCATCCCGGAGCGTCCGGTTGAAAAAACAGATCCGGAGACAAAGACCGGCGCAGACCAGGCGGATAAAGTGTCCTCACTGTTTGATTTCGACGATGATCAAAGACCTGTGACACCGCGGGCGGTTTCAGCCCCGGTGGTAAAGCCTCTGGAAAGCTTTAAAACCATGACGCGCTATGACGGCACGGTCAAGTATGAAGGTCCCCCGCTTACGGAAGCATTGCTGGATGAAGAAAGAAAATCACGGACTCCAGCGGATGCGGGAAAACGAAGCGGCAGAGAAAGCACATTGCAGGATGGACTGATTGAGAAGAAGAGCGACAGTGATGTTTACGATTTTGCGCCCGCCGGGAAAGGATCCGGAAAAGGCAAATGGATAGGACTGATCCTTGTTCTTTTGCTTGTGCTTGCGGGAGGTTATTTCTGGTTTTTCTCCGGCTCTTCGGTTCCTGTGCTAGGGAATATTTTCAAGACAGGTTTGAGCATACCCGGCGCATCTGCAAAGGAAATAAAACTTATTAACGTGCGTCTAAGACTGGTTTATAACGCGAAGCTCGGCAGAAGCATTCGGATAATCGAAGGGGTTGCCGAAAATACAGCATCGTTTCCCGTTGCAGAAATTAAAATAGCCGCCAATCTGTACAATGCAGACGGGTCGTTGCTGATGACAAAAGAAACCATCGGCGGCAACATACTGATTGATAAGCAGCTGGAAGATCTTGATGAAAGCGGGCTTCTGTCGGGGCTGAATAAAGGGAAGGCTTCCCAAGACATTGTTCCCCCCGGCGGACAGACTCCCTTCATGGTGATTTTTACCCGTGAGATGGCGGGTGTCCACAGGCTGTCTGTGAAAGCGACAGATTTTGTAAAGCGTTAAGCAGATGAATAGATTTTGATCACGCTCCGACCGCATAAAGCAGCAACCCTGAACGGGGTTGCTGCTTTATTTTTTGGTGCACCCGGATAGCCTGGTCAAGGGCGCGCACCGGAGTACCGACCCGCTTTTTACAAATATTGCCCCACGTATGGCGCCACTGACCTGTATCCGCCCGTGCGTATCTTGAAAAACAAATAAGCTACAGGGGCAGGTGCAAGTGTCTCCATCCGGGTCCGGGTTGACTGCGGGAAGTTTGGCGGAGATTAAACGATTATCAGCTTCGGGTGACGTTGAGCAGGTCTGCGATCAGCTCGTCTTTTTCCTGCCATAAGTCACGGACCCATTGCTGAAACATATTCTGGAATTCTTTGTCCCCTTCGTAGTCACCATTTAAAAACTGCGGTGGGATTTCCCGGGTATTGACGTGCACGATGACTTTCCTGAGCTTGCCGCAAAGGAAGCTCCAGAAGGTCGGAATCCCCTCCGGGTACACAATAGTGACATTGAGCAGACAGTGGAATTTATTCCCCAGTACGCTCAAAGCCAGCGCCATGCCGCCGGCCTTGGGTTTCAGCAGATGCTGGTAAGGCGGATTTTGTGCCTGATGTTTGGTGGGGGTAAACCTTGTTCCTTCAAGAAAATTCATGACACTGGTCGGGATGCGGGTAAATTGTTTGCATGCGTTTCGTGTGGTTTCAAAGTCTTTCCCCTTCTGTTCGGGATGTTTTTGCAAGTATTCGATACTGTGACGTCGCAGGAAGGGAAAATCAAGAGCCCACCAGGCCAGCCCGATCAGCGGCACCCAGATCAATTCGCGTTTTAGAAAAAACTTCAAAAGCGGTATGCGCCGATTCATGATTTTTTGTAAAACAAAAATATCCGCCCACGATTGATGATTGCTGACAACAAGATACCATCCCCGGTAATTTAGATCGTCGATTCCCCTGACGTCCCAGGTGGTGTTTTGCGTGAGTTTCATCCACGCGCAGTTGCCGGCAATCCAGTTTTCCGCAATCCACAACAAGATCCCGTCCAGCCGTCTGGTAACCGGGGCTAAAGGAAGTAAAAATTTTGCGAAAGAAAAAAATAACAGGATGATGACCCAGAAGATTACATTCAGAGTCAGCAAAAGCATGGATATTGAGCCCACCAGCCAGGCGGGCAGAAAATGAAGCATTGTTGAACCTTATTCCCGGTTTTTCGCGCGCACCCTAGCATGAGTACGCTGATCGGTCAAAAGATAACTGCTGTTCTCGCAAATCTTTTTGTTGTAAAGACCGTTATGATAAAGACAAAAATCGTCACACACAAAAAAAGATGGCACGCTTGAAAAACAACCAGCCGAAAAATATTGACACGAAGTGAAATTCTGCTAAGTTCATCTCCACTCATATGGTTTAAATTGAGCCGTGCAGCAAGTGTCACGGCTGGATGAACAGGGAAAACACAGACGGGAGGTTAGAGGCATGAACGGGCAAAAAATACCGGGGAAAACAGTGGCCATCGTTGTAGCGGCGGTCGCGATCCTGATATTAATCATTGCGACATATTTTGGTGTGGATGCGGGTGAGCGAGGTGTAGTGTTGCGCTTTGGTGAGGTAAACCGCGTGGTTGACCCGGGCCCTCATTTCAAAATACCGGTGGCGGAGGAAGTGGTGTTTATGTCCATTCGGGTAGAAAAAACCACAACAAAGACGGAAGCGGCCAGCCGTGACCTTCAGACTGTGCAGACGACGATGGTTTTGAATTACAATCTCGACCCGGGGAAAGCAGGCTCAATGTATGCAAATATCGGCCTCAATTACAACGAGAGGGTGATTGACCCTGCCTTGAAAGAAAGTTTCAAGGCGGCGGCAGCCCGTTACACGGCGGAAGAGTTGATCTCCAAACGAGAGACCCTCAAAACAGAGGTGCGCAACTACCTGCGCGATCGCCTGGGAATTTACGGCATAGTGGTCGTGGAGCTCTCCATCACTGATTTTGAATTTTCATCCGAGTTTAATAAGGCTATTGAATCCAAGCAGACGGCCGAGCAAAACGCTTTGCGAGCCAAGCGCGACCTTGAGCGTATCAAGGTGGAGGCGGAACAGAAGGTTACTTCCGCCAGAGCCGAAGCAGAGGCGTTGCGCCTGCAGCGTCAGGTGATTTCACCGGAGCTGATTCAGCTCAGGCAGATTGAGGCGCAGATAAAGGCCATCGAAAAGTGGGACGGCAAATTGCCGAGCGTGACGGGCGGTGCGGTTCCCTTCATCCAGATCGACAAGCAGAAATAGTCTTTCGGGCGCGGGCATGGAAAAGCATCCCCGCGCCTTTTCTTTTTTGTGAATCTCGACAATCAGCTTGACTTTTTTGTGCAGATATTTAACCATTTGGTTAAACCATCTGGTCGAACATTTCAGCGGCAGATGGAAATGGCCTGCAGGTCGGGTGATTCCGTGCGGTATGTCGCCAGCGGCTAAACGTCGGGGGCGGATTAATTTCAAAAAAAATCCGGTGATAAAATCGAGGAAATGGTGGTGAGGGAACGGGAAAAGGAGAAGACAGGCACGACAGAGGTTGCGCTGAAAATCCTGAAAGCGGCCCGCGGCGTTTTTGCCGAAAAAGGTTACAGCGGCGCGCGGATGGATGAAATTGCCGGCCGGGCGGGTGTCAACAAAGCCACGCTTTATTATCAAATTGGCGACAAGGATACACTTTACGCCGGTGTCATTCACCAGGTGCTGGGAGATGTAGCAGGAAAGATTGCCACTGCAGTGAGCATGGCCGGTCATCCCCGTGAAAAGCTTGCGGCCTACATTGAGGTTATCGACGCAGCCGTGGACAGCAACCCGGAGCTCCCGCCTATTATGCTTCGCGAGGTGGCCTCTGACGGGACACATTTGCCGCGTGTCGTGCTCGAAGATATGGCACAGGTAGTGACCATACTGGCAGGAATTATCGAAGACGGAAAAAAGAGAGGTGTCTTCACGGAGGTCAGCCCTTTTTTCATTCACTGCATGATCATGGGCACTATCCTGATGTACAAAAAGGCTGCGACAATTAAAGACAGGCAGCCGTGGCTGCCTGCCGGCATGAAGAACCTCGATAAAAAACTGAAAGGATCGGCGGGCCAGGCGGTAGCCCGGCTTGTTCTCAGGGCCCTTGATAAACAGTGAACGGGGGGATGAGTTGAAAAAGAAACTGCTCATTATTGTGTTTATTCTGCTTTTTGCAGGAGTCGCAGGAGTTGTTTATTTCGCGCAAAAAAACGCCGGCCCTCACGATCTTTTTTTTTCCGGAATTATTGAAACGACTCAGGCCAACCTGTCTTTTCAGGCGCCTGGCCGCGTTGCCGGCGTGTATGTGCGTGAAGGCCAGGATGTGGCAAAAGGAGCGCTGGTCGCCGAACTGGATCGTGCCGAATATCAGGCGCGATACGAACAGGCCCGCGCCGCCCTCGAGCGTGCCCGGCAGTCCCAAAAACAGGCGCAAATGGCTTATCTGGCAGCCACAAAAACACTGCCGGCGGAAGTGAACCGCGCTGAGGCCGGCCTGAAAAGTGCTGAAGATGTACTGGCCGATGCCGAAAAGAATTATCTGCGTTTCGAAGAACTGTTTCGTCAGGGCGTGGTAACGGAAAAAGAACGCGATTCCATGAAACTGGGCTACGACGTTGCCCGGTCGCGCCTCGATGAAAGCCGGTCGGTGCTTAACCTGGCCCGTGGCAATCTGGTCAGAATAGATATCGCCCGCCGGGACATTGACGCGGCCGCCGCCCAGGTTGATGTCACCAGGGCCGCCGTGGATCAGGCCGCCGTTCAACTGGATTACACACAGCTGAGATCACCCATGGATGCAGTGGTGATCAGCAGGAATATCGAGCCTGGAGAGACGGTAAACCCCGGAAGAGAAGTCATCACTGTTTCCGACCTGTCGCGCGTCGATTTGAAAATATATGTCCCGGAAACCCAGATCGGAAAAGTCAGGCCGGGCGGATCTGCCGATGTTACAATTGATACTTTTCCGGACAAGACATTTGCCGGTATCGTGGCCTTTGTTTCTCCCGAAGGGGAATTTACTCCCAAGATAATTCAAACGAAAAAAGAGCGGATAAAACTTGTTTATCTGGTCAAGGTTTCCATCGACAACCCGTTGCGAGAGCTGAAGGCGGGGATGCCCGCGGACGCCCGCCTTCATGAGTGACGATTTCGTCAAACTCCGGCTACCGCGTCGTGTTGAGGTTCGTGGTCAGAGGCTCCCATTGCCGGCCCTCTTTTATTTACCCGCTTTGTCGGTGGTGTTTTTTGCAAAGCTATCGTGATCAGCAAAGCCGCGTATGGATGAATCAATGAGTGATGTTCGCGCCTATGTGAAGGTCAGTGGTGTTTTCCTGTCTTTCCGGCAGGTTCAGGTCCTGAAAGACATTTCATTTTGCGTGCCTGCCGGGAGCGTCTTCGGACTGGTCGGCTCCGACGGGGCGGGTAAGTCCAGCATGTTGCGGCTTATCGCGGGCATGCTCAGGGCGCAGGCAGGTGAAATCCATATCGGAGGCCTGAATTCGGTTGCCGCGCACAGAAAAATCAAACGCCTTATCGGATACATGCCCCAGCGTTTCGGACTTTACCCCGATCTGACCATCGAGGAGAATATGGATTTTTTCATGGATGTGTTCGGGATTCCCCGTGCGCAAAGGGCTGTGCGTAAAGAAAAATATCTGGGTTTTTCCAACCTGCTGCCTTTTATGGACAGGCTGGCGGGCAATCTCTCCGGAGGCATGAAACAAAAGCTCGGCCTGGCTTGTGTTTTGGTGCATGAGCCGGAACTGCTGATTCTTGATGAGCCGACCAACGGCGTCGACCCTGTGTCGCGCAGGGAGTTCTGGGATATGCTCGGCCGCATGAGGGGTGAAGGCATGACGATTCTGGTGTCGAGTGCTTATCTGGACGAGGCAAAAAAGTGCGACCGGCTGGGACTGATGCACGCAGGGGTTCTCCTTGAGCAAAATACGCCGGCTCTGATGCAGGGAGATTACCCGTCACTGGAGGCGGCTGTGGTCGCCCGGATCAAAAAAGCGGACAGGGGGCTGGCCGATGATACTTTCCAATACTGATACGATTGTCGTAAGCGAGCTGGAAAAGAAGTTCGGGGATTTTACCGCGGTAAACAAGATTTCGTTTTCAGTGAAAAAAGGTGAAATATTCGGATTTCTGGGCTCGAACGGTTCCGGCAAATCAACGACCATACGCATGCTGTGCGGTATCATCACACCCACGGCCGGTACCGGCAGTGTCGCCGGCTATGATATCCTTCGTGAACCGGAGGGGATCAAGCAGGCCATAGGCTACATGTCTCAGAAGTTTTCCCTGTATGAAGATCTGACGCCGGCTGAAAACGTACGATTTTATCTGGGCGTTTACAATATCCCCCCGCGGCGGTGGCTTGAGCGCACCGCGTGGATACTGAATATGACGCGTTTAAATGACGTCCGCCATCGCCTGACCGGAGAATTGCCCCCGGGATGGCGCCAAAGGCTGGCGCTGGGATGTGCTCTTTTACACAGACCTCAGATCCTGTTTCTGGATGAGCCGACCTCCGGAGTCGATCCCCTTACCCGCGGGCATTTCTGGGATTTTATCAGGCGTCTGGCCGCAAGCGGCATGACCATTTTTGTAACCACCCATTATATGGATGAAGCGCGCTTTTGCGGGCGCATCGCCATGATCAACGCCGGCGAAATCGTGGCGATGGGCACACCGGATGAAATTATCGGGGCGGCCTGCCCCGCACAGCCGGACGCTGATCTGACCGACGCTTTTGTCGCTTTGATGAAGAGGGAGGGCACTTGAACCCGGCAAGACTCAAGGCCATTGTGCGCAAGGAGTTTTATCACCTGATCCGCGATTACCGCAGCCTGTACCTGGCGTTTGCCATTCCCCTGCTGCTGATTATCCTTTTCGGTTATGCGCTGAGCCTCGATGTGGACCATATCAAAACCATCGTGGCCGACTACGACAAAACACCGCAAAGCCGTGAGTTTGTCGAAAAACTTGACGCCTCCCCTTACTTCGACATTATTGCGAGAATCGATTCATCAAAGCAGGTCGCGGATTTTCTGGACACAGAAAGGGCGTCTGTGGCGATTATCATTCCCCCCGGATTTATGAAAAATATCAAAGCGGACCGGGCCGCGCAGATACAGGTGATTATTGACGGCAGTGATCCGGTTTTCGCAGGCGCGGTGCGCGGCTATATGACGGGTTTTACCGAAGCGTACAACTCCCGGCTTCTGGCCGCTTTTTTAAACCGTCAGGGTCTCGATCCCATCTGCGCGCCGGTGGACGGGCGGGTGCGTGTCTGGTTCAACGAAGATCTGGAAAGCCGCAATTTCATCATTCCCGGTATGATCGCGATCATCATCATGATTGTGGGCGCGCTGCTCACAGCACTGGTCATCGCCCGGGAATACGAGGCGGGGACGATGGAAACCATAAAGTCTCTGCCTGTTTGCGCGGGTGAATTGCTCCTGGGAAAAGCCATACCCTATTTTTTTATCACACTGGCCAATGTGCTTATCGCCATGCTGCTGGGGCAGATACTTTTCGGCATAACGCTGAAGGGGAGTTTCTGGCTGATGCTCGCGGGTACGTCTTTGTATCTTGTATGCGCCTTGTCTCTGGGGCTGCTCATTTCCACCGTTGCCAAATCTCAACTGCTGGCCAATCAGGCGGCGGTCATGATCACCTATCTGCCGTCTTTGCTTTTGTCCGATTTTGTTTTTCCCATTATCAACATGCCGGTACTGCTGCAGTGGTTCACTTATCTGGTGCCGGCAAGGTACTATATCGACATTCTGGCAGGCGTTTATCTGCGCAATACAGGCTTGAGCTATCTGGGGCCCGCCATGGCCGTGCTGGGCGGCATGAGTTTGCTTTTGATGGCGCTCAATTATATTCTGCTCAAAAAGGAGGGGCTGTGAAGGTGCTGCGTGTCCGTGAACTGGTACGCAAGGAGTTCATTCAGCTTTTGCGCGATAGACGCAACCGCCTGATCCTTTTTGCCGCGCCGCTGATTCAGATGCTCGTTTTCGGCTATGTGGTCAATTACGACATCCGCAATATCCGTGTCGCACTGGTTGATCACTCGCGGACAGTGGAAAGCAGGGGGCTGGCCGACGCCTTTACCGCCGGGGGAATATTTCACATTACACATGCACCTGCGCAGGAGAGTGCCCTGGAAGAGCTTCTTTTGCAGGGACGTGTAGATATGGGGATTAAAATTGCGCCGGATTTTGCGGCGCTGATTCGCGCGGGAAAGACGGCGCCGGTGCAGATTGTCGTGGACGGCTCCATGAGCAATATGGCGGCGTTGCGCCTGTCATATACGTCAAGCGTGCTGGAGCGGTTCAACCGCCGGACCTTAGGCGAGCTTTATCCCATGCAGATGGACTACGGCAGGATCGACGCGCGCATCCGTACCTGGTATAATCCAAACATAGAAAGCCAGCACTTTTTCGTGCCGGGCATTGTGGCGTTTGTCATTATGCTGATCTCTTTGCTGTTGACTTCCATCGCCATTATAAGGGAAAAAGAAGCAGGCACCATGGAGCAGTTGATTGTCACGCCCTTGAAGCCCTACGAGTTAATCCTGGGGAAAACGATACCCTATATTATTATTTCACTTCTTCAGTTGACAGTGGTCATCGCACTGGCCGTTTTCTGGTTTGAGATACCTCTGGCGGGAAGTATCGCCCTTCTGTTTTTAGCCGCCTGCCTGTTTTTGCTGTCCACGCTGGGCATTGGTCTGTTCATTTCCACCGTTTCCGCAACACAGCAGCAGGCCATGATGACGACCTTTTTCTTTATTCTTCCTTTTTTCATGCTCAGCGGCTTTGTTTTTCCGATCGCCAACATGCCCACGCCCGTACAGTGGCTGACCTGGCTTAATCCGCTTAAATACTTCCTGGTGATTTTAAGAGGCATTTTTCTCAAAGGCGTCGGCCTCGACGTCCTTTGGCCTCAGTATGTTTTAATGAGCATTGTCGGGGGCCTTGTTTTTACGGGCGCAATTACCCGCTTCAAAAAACGCCTGGATTAGGATAAAAGAACACAGTGTGTCAGACAGCGGCCGGTGAGGATAAAAATGCTGAAGGTCATTGACGATGAAAAACTGATCCGGAAATATGCGAAGGTTTTTGTCCGGGCATTCAAGCCCTTCGCGGATGAAGCCATTAAAGTAAAACTTGGCCATCAGGGGGCCAGTTTTCCGGCACGCGTCCGCTGGTCTGAAAAACTGGGGATATGGTTTTTTTCTCAAACCGTCCAGGAAGTCCGCTATTGGAACGCATTCGGAACCGACAGGCCCGGCAAAGACAGCCGGCTTGCGATTATCGTGGAAATGAACTTCCCCCGGGCCGGGATCGACCGCAGAACGGGTGCCGCTTTCGCTTCAGACGCCGACGGGCGTGTTTACGTAATTCATCGCGGTAT
>JAAYKU010000196.1 GCA_012522275.1 Smithella sp. | reverse complement strand
GCCGAACGCTGTTTCGCTCCGTGGCCGGACCGCGAAGATCAACTGCGGAAGTATCGTCTTTCGCTTACCTCGCTGGAATCGCACAGGCCGCTGGCCGGCTTCGACGTAATCGGCTTTTCGCTGCAGTATGAACTTTCTTACACCAATGTACTCAATATGCTGGATCTGGCCGGTATCCCGCTTTCATCCAGCGGGCGCACCCAGGGGCATCCCCTGATCATCGCGGGCGGCCCCTGTGCCTTCAACCCCGCCCCCCTGGCCGCCTTTATCGACGCTTTTGTCATCGGCGAGGGGGAAGAAGCGATCGTCGAAATAGCCAGGGCTGTGAAAGACGGAAAAAACAAAAATTTCACCCGTGAAAAAATGCTTGCCGCACTGGCGGCTATCGACGGCGTTTACGTTCCCACCCTGCACGACAAAACAAAGATCATCCAAAAGCGAAAGGGAATCGATCTGAACAACAGGGTTTATCCGGATCGACCGGTCGTGCCTCTGATGCAGGCGGTTCATGACCGCGTGGTCGTGGAGATCGCGCGGGGCTGCACACGCGGCTGCCGCTTCTGCCAGGCCGGCATGGTGTGGCGCCCCTACCGGGAAAGAAACGCGAAGCTCATTGAGAGCATGGCCGACCGCGCGCTGGCTGCGACGGGTCATGATGAAATATCGCTGCTGGCGCTGAGCTCCGGCGATTACAGTTGCATCGAGCCGCTCATGCAGTCGCTGATGCACAGGCATCATGCCGAAAGGGTCGCGCTCGCCCTGCCGTCGCTGCGCGTCGAATCCCTGAACGAGACGCTGATCGAAGAAATCAAACGCACGCGTAAAACAAGTTTCACGCTGGCCCCGGAAGCGGGGACGGACAAAATGCGCCGCGCCATCAACAAAGGCAACACGGCCGAAGATCTCTTGCGCTCGGTGGACCAGGTCTTTTCCGCAGGATGGAAATCCATCAAACTGTATTTCATGATCGGCCTGCCCGGCGAGGAGAATACCGACCTCGAAGGCATCGTCGAGCTGACGGGGCAGGTGCTGCGGGCGACGCGCCGCCGCGGCCGCGTCACAGTGAGCCTTTCCACCTTCGTGCCCAAACCGCACACTCCCTTCCAGTGGGCCAGGCAACTTTCCGTCGAAGAGACCGAGGCCAGACAGAATTTTCTGCGCGGCAAACTGAACAACCGCCAGCTTGCCGTCAAATGGCATGACGCGCGCATGAGCATGCTCGAAGGCGTGCTGGCCCGCGGGGATGAAAAAATCGGAGAGCTGCTTTTGCGCGCCCATGAAAAAGGATGCCGCTTTGACGGCTGGGGAGAACTCTTCCGCTTCGACCTGTGGGCAGAGGCGATCGAGGAGGCCGGCATCAGTATTGATGAATACCTGCGCGAGCGCCCTCTTTCCGGGCCGCTTCCCTGGGACAATATCGACGCAGGCCTGAGCCGCGATTTTCTGCTGGCGGAAAGGCAGAAGGCGGTCGATGGAAAAGAGACGTCGGATTGCCGCTACGGCGAGTGCAGCGCCTGCGGCGTGTGCGACTTTTCGGAAACACAAAATATTTTTTCGGAAAAAGACGGGGCCGCCGCGCCCGCAAAAGCGGCGCGAACCGAGGCGCTCATCCGCGAAAAAGTCTATCGCCTCAAATTTTCCAAAACCGGGCGGGCGCGCTTTTTATCCCATCTGGAGCTGGCCGCGGCGCTCACGCGCGCCCTGCGCCGCAGCTCCTTGACTCTTTGCCACACGGAGGGGTTCCACCCTCACCCGAAAATATCGTTTGCCGCCGCAACATCAGTGGGCATGGCAAGCCTGGCCGAATATGCGGATGTCACCGCCCGGGAGTACAAAGGCGAACCGGCCGCGCTCATCCACGAAATAAACGCGGCTCTGCCTGCAGGCGTACAAGTTACGCAGCTTGAGCCCCTTTCGTTCGGCAGCAAGGAGCTGTCTCGCGCTCTTTACGGTTTCGCCTATGAAATTTATCTGCCTGAAGACACGGATGAGACGGCCGCCGGGCGCATGAAAGAAAGCATGGATCGTTTTCTCGGCGATGAGTCTTTTACGATAATCAGGCAGGCAAAGGGAAAAACCATCAGCCGCGACATCCGCCCCTTTGTGGAGTGGCTGGAAATCAATATCCCGGAAAAAAAGGTGGTCATGACTTTACGCCACGCCCAGCATGGCTCGGCCAGACCCGTGGATCTCATGGAGCATGTCCTTTGCCTTTCTCCCGAAGAAATAAAAAGGGTCCTGCTCGTCAAGACCGCAACCATCCTTGCCTGACCCCCGCCGGCCGGATTTTTGCCATGACGCGAAAACTGTCTAGCCCATCTCCAG
>JAAYKU010000195.1 GCA_012522275.1 Smithella sp. | reverse complement strand
TTCCAGGACTCCCTGCTGCTCGGTGATTTCCTTAAGCTCCCGCATGCTGGGCAGGTCGGTCAGCTCTCTGAGGTTGAACACTTCGAGAAATTTTTTGGTGGTGCCGTAAATAATCGGCCTGCCCGGCACGTCCTTGCGGCCGATGATACGCACCAGCTTCTTTTCCAGAAGGCTTTTCAGTGCGGCGCCGGAATCAACACCGCGTACCCCTTCAATTTCCGATTTGATGATGGGCTGGCGGTAGGCCACAATCGCCAGAGTTTCCAATGCCGCCGCGGAAAGCGTCGGGGGTTTGGAGCCTTTGAGCTTTTTTACCCACACCGACATTTCGGGCCTGGTGCGAAACTGATAGCCGCCCGCGACCTCACCGATGGTGACGCCGGCGGCGCGCTGCTCGTAGGCGGCAATCAAATTGTTCAAAGCTTCACGGATCTGCGCCTTGTCCGTGCCTTCCAGCACGGAGTATATTTTGTCGAGTCCCAGCGGGGTTTCGGACGCCAGAATCAATGCCTCGATGATCGCTGCAATATTTTCCATTTACGACTCCACGGCCGGGAAAATCCGGATGACGCCGAAGGCCGCCGTCTGGTATGCTTTGACCATCTTCAACTTAACAAGCTCCAGCAGGGCCAGAAAGGTATAAACGATACGGCGGCGATCTTTTTTTTCACCCAGCAATTCTTCAAAAGTCAGATTTTTTTCCCGCGTCAGGCGCTCCATGACATCATTGATGATCTCCGTCAATGACAATTTTTCCAGATCGATCTCCAGCAGTTCTTTATTTTCCAGGCGGGAGACGACCTGATGAAACGCTTCGATCAGTTCAAAAATGCTTACCTCCACCAGCTCTTCGTCCGCGTCCGGTCTGCTTTGATCATCCACAAGCGCGCCTGCGCGCTTGAATACGTCTCTTTCGAGGATGGGCCTGGCGGAAAGCTCCTGGGCCGCCTCCTTGAAAGCCTGGTACTCCAGAAGCTGGCGGACCAGTTCAGAACGGGGATCTCCTTCCTCTTCCTCATCGGAAGGATCTTCCGGAACGGGCAGCAGCAAGCGGGATTTGATGTGAACCAGAGTCGAGGCCATGACCAGATACTCGCCGGCCAGGTCGAGATTCAGCGATTTTATGATATCCAGATAATCCAGATACTGCCGGGTGATCAAAGCGATCGGTATGTTGTAGATGTCGATTTCATTTTTTTTGATCAGATACAAAAGCAGGTCGAGCGGACCTTCGAAAATGTCCAGCTTGATGGCATAATCTGTTGTCGGCTCTTCGTTCATAAGCTTTCAGATTTTTACTGCTTCCCTTACCTCTTCCATGGTCCGGCGGGCGATAACGGCCGCCCTGGCGTTGCCGTCGGCGATGATGTCGTAAATTTCGTGCAAATGCTCCAGATAATAGTCCATGCGTTCGTGGATGGGCGCCATCTGCTCGCCGATGCGGTCGGCGAGCATTTTTTTGCATTCGGTACAGCCGATGTCCGCGACACGGCAGGCCCGGTTGATTTCAGCAACGGTTTCAGGCGATGAGTACAGTTTGTGAAAAGTAAAAACATTGCAGATATCCGGATCTCCCGGGTCTTTTTTCCTCATGCGCTGCGGGTCGGTGAACATGGAGGTGACTTTCTGATGCAGATCTGCGCCGCGGTCCGACAGGTATATAGCGTTATCGTAAGACTTGCTCATCTTCCTGCCGTCAACGCCCAGAAGCTTGGGCACGTCGGCAAGCAAAGGTTCCGGAACGGGGAAAACCTCTTTTTGGTAAATGAAATTGAAGCGGCGGGCTATTTCACGGGTCAGCTCGACGTGGGGCAGTTGATCCACGCCCACCGGCACGCCATAGGCCTTGTACATGATGATGTCCGCCGCCTGTAACACAGGATAGCCCAGAAAACCGAAAGTGGACAGGTCCTTCGAGGTCAGCTCCGCTTGCATTTCCTTATAGGTCGGGTTGCGCTGCAGCCATGCCAGCGGTGTAATCATGGATAAAAGCAAAAACAGCTCCGCGTGTTCTTTCACTGCCGACTGCACAAACAGAGTGCTTTTGGCGGGGTCGAGGCCGGCGGCCAGCCAGTCGATGACCATGTTGACACCGTTTTCACGGATAGACTCAGTCGAGGCGTACTCGCTGGTGATGGCATGCCAGTCCGCCACGAAATAAAAACAATCATAGTTGCCGCTGTTTTGCAGTTCCACCCAGTTGCCGAGCGCTCCGTGCAGATTGCCCAGATGCAGCCTGCCGGTGGGCCTCATGCCGCTGAGGATTCTTTTTAGTGCCAAAACAAAAACTCCTGCATGTTTATGGATAAATACACAAAGGCCTCCGCTGGTTAAATTACACGGAGGCCTTTATATGAAAATAAATGATGATGATGCACTATTTCACTTTGTCGGCCAAAGCCTTGCCGGCTTTGAATTTAACTACTTTTTTCGCCGGAATTTTCATGGCCTTGCCGGTCTGCGGATTACGGCCCTGTCTGGCCTTTCTCTTCACTACCGAGAAAGTGCCGAAGCCGACCAGTCCCAGCTTTCCTGTTTTCTTGAGCTCTTTGGCAATCGTTCCCAAAAACGCATCCAGTGCGTCGGACGCCGCCGCTTTGGTGATGTCAGCTTCCTGTGCCATAACCCCGATCAATTCTGCCTTCGTCATTACCCAATCCCCCTTTCATGTAAACTAAAATATTCAGTCGCCTGCGGAGGCGGCCTGCATGCTTTTTTGGACTATCCTGCCAAAGCCCGTTTTCCTGTTTATCTGATCACGCTTGTGTACAAGGTTTGCGAGGCGTTACCAGCCTCAAACCGGCGCTAGGCCTAACACAAAAGAAAATAACAAGCAAGAAAAAAGTAGAATACTGCGACCTGATACAATCGTGAATACCAGCCGTTAAAAAGATAATTTGACTCTGCACAGTAAAAGGAGTCGCAGCCAGCTGTTTTTGAAAAAATCGCGTCGTCTGCGCGCCTGAAAGAGCTTGACCGCAAAACATCAA
The DNA here is from genome assembly GCA_012522275.1 of Smithella sp. Taxonomy (GTDB): domain Bacteria; phylum Desulfobacterota; class Syntrophia; order Syntrophales; family Smithellaceae; genus UBA8904. Next base: position 1,278 of record JAAYKU010000195.1, on the reverse strand, counting down.
TCCTGTAAAAACCATGGCAAAGCCGACATAACATGCTGACGGCTGAAAAAGGCGATAATCGCGATTCTCAAGGGTGATTCCCCAATGTCTATTCCAGCCGTGAAAAGGAGATGCCCGCAGCGGGTTTTTGTTTTTTTACTTTGCCTTTGCGTGGCCATTGGTTGCACGGCAAAAGCGGGCGGCGACGCCGATGAGCGCACAGCCGCTGATCGGGCAGCCGGTAAAAATATCTCTGCGCAAATCATCATCAAGTTTCAGGACCATGTTTCCGATCCTTCCTCTGGACAATACGTGAATAAACTTTCCGCCGCTGCAGGAGCGAAACTTTTCTACCTGCGCGCCATGTCCGGCGGCGCCCATGTTTTTTACGTCAGGGAGGCTGATGGAAAGACACAGTTGAAAGATGTTGTCACAAGGCTGTCCCGACTGCCGGATGTGCTCTATGCGGAACCGGATGTGAAAATGAGACATCAGAAGTGACACAAAAATCGACGGCAGGCGTCATGGAAAAGATGTTCAATGATCAATGTTTTGTGTTCAAAGTTGAAAAACGGGAAAAGGCCCGCGCCTCCGGCCCATAACCCATAACCTGTTACCTGTAGATCGTTAATAATTACCGCGGAGACATAGTAAAAGGAATGAAAAAGAAAGCTTTTTATTGTGCATTGTTCATCGGAGCTGTGATTTTCTTAACAATCGTTACGGCCTGGCCACCCTTAGGACGCGCAGGCGCTTCACGGGATACGGACGCGCCAAAAAAATTAACCGCCGGCGATTATACAAACAAGATGATTGTAGTGTATCGAGACGCATCCACGGTGCGGGCCGCAGTCGCCCGCAAGGCCGGTGCGCAGGCCGCCGTTGAGGCCAGGCTCGGAAAACTGCGGGCGGCAACCAGTATGAACTTAAGGCACGCACGCTTCATGTCCGGCGACGGCCATGTGCTGTACCTGCCCAAAAGAATGACCCTTACCGAGGCGCGGCAACTGGCCGCGTGCCTGATGAAGGATCCGTCCGTAAAATATGCCGAGCCGGACGTCCGCATGTTTCCCACAAAAGTACCCAACGACTACTTCTATGATATCCAGTGGCACTACCACGCGGCGGAGAATGAGCCGGGAGCGGTCAATCTGCCGGCCGCGTGGGAAAATACCACCGGGTCGGCAAACATTGTCGTGGCGGTGATTGATACAGGTTACCTGCCGCATGAGGATATCGACGAGGACAGAATTGTTCCCGGCTATAATTTTATCAGCCATCCCCTCATCGCAAACAACG
>JAAYKU010000194.1 GCA_012522275.1 Smithella sp. | reverse complement strand
CTGGACGGATGCGCCTTGTAGCCCACCGACTCAATCCATTGAATCACATCATCAATCTGTTTTTCCGTCGCCTGACTCTTCATAACAATAATCATACATACCCCCTGAATAAAAAAAGGCCATGGCTTTTGCCGCCATGGCCTTTTGATACTTTTAAACCATGGGCGGCGTCCTTTCCGGTCCCCCATGGCTGTGTTGGTTTACTGATGCTTTACCAAGCCCTACCCAGCGACAGGCAGACCGACGCGTAATAGTAATAAAACCAGTAGCCAAAAAAGTTTTTGTTTGCGTCTGAATGCCTGTTCATTTCAAATACCTGTTTTTTATTTGCACGCTCTATAAACAAGAGCAAGGCTCTTGTCAAGGAAATATTTTATACGGTTTAAAATGTACTTGCCGGTCGGTTGACAATCAGGCAAATTCCAATAACAGCAAATGATAATGAAGTGGCCGGTTAACTTTGCCATGTTCGGTAAAGTTGGCAGTTATTTTCAGGCAATAAAACAAGCACTTGAGCAAAATACCCAAGTGCTTGTTTTCATTGGTAGCGGGGAGAGGATTTGAACCTCTGACCTTTGGGTTATGAGCCCAACGAGCTACCAAACTGCTCCACCCCGCGATATGTCTGTTTCAAAACAGGGTGCCTTTAGACCACCATACACTGTGTTTGTCAAGAAGTTATTTGGCTCAAACCGGCCCAGGCCGCTAGAAAATGAAGACGGCGGCGGCGACGACGGTCGTGTACCAGTTATTCTTGACAATAGTTGACTGGGTGAAGTTGCGCGTGCTGACGATCTTGCCGCTGATTTTGAATATCTCCTTTTTTTCGTCCCAGCTTTCATCAATGTCAAAATCAATCCCCAGCGTCGAGGCCAGCATGGCGGCGGCCAGGTCTTCGGCATAGTCGCCGGTTTCTCTTTCATTGAGGCCGAACGCATGGTGCTCACTGATGTATCCGTATGCCTGCTTGTCCGCCGGAATGGCCAGCCCCACGGACGCGGAAAGCAGCCGCCTGGGCTCGTTGCTGCAGCAGCGGCTCATCACGCAATAAGTAATCGATCCCGGATGCAGCTCTTTTACCCCCTGCGCTTTGGAAATCAATTTACAGCTGGGCGGGAAGATGCTCGACACCTGCACCAGATTGCATTTTTCAATTCCCGCATCACGCAGCGCCAGCTCAAACGAATGCAACTCTTCCTTGTGGGTGCCCACACCTTTGGTCAAAAATATTTTTTGGGGTACGCTTGAATTCAATTTTCCTGTCTCCATTTCAATGAATTAACGCCTGCGCGTCTATTTGTTTATATATCCCATCAGGCGGTAGGCCAGCCTGGCCGCCATAAAATCCGGCGCCACCATGCCGGGTAAAGGCGCCAGCTCCACCACGTCGAACCCGCGCACATTGCAGCGGTCTGCGGCTGTTTTTAAAAGCTTCAACGCATCGCGCCAGTAAAGCCCGCACGGCTCGGGCGTGCCGGTGGCCGGCATGATCGAAGGGTCGAATACATCCAGGTCGATCGTGATATAAACATCGCCTTTCAGATGGCTGCAGACCTCTTCCACCCAGCCTGAATTGTCGAATATATAATCGGCTCCATAAGACTTCACTTTGCTTGCGGGAAGATATTCTCCTTCTTCCGCGCTCATGCTGCGGATGCCCGCCTGAACAAGAGTACAAAACTCTGCGATACGCCGGGCAACGCAGGCATGACTGAAAGGCGAGCCCTGATATGAGTCGCGCAAATCAGCATGAGCGTCGAGCTGAAGAACCGTCAGTTGTGGATATTTTTCAGCTACGGCCTGAACCGCGCCCAGTGTAATGCTGTGCTCGCCGCCGAGCATCACCGGAATTTTATTCTGGGCGACGATGCGGCTGATTTTTTTCCGCACGGCGGCGATGGTCTGCTTCGGCCCGCGGGCGTCAATCTCCACCGGAGAGCTCGTGTGAATGCCGGCCAGATATGTTTCTTTTTTCAGCTCCTCGTCATAGAGCTCCATATTACCCGACGCCTCGATAATCGCCGCCGG
>JAAYKU010000193.1 GCA_012522275.1 Smithella sp. | reverse complement strand
TCGCAGTCGGGTATATGTGTGACATCGAGCGTGCACATGTCCATGGAAACACGTCCGATCACCGGCGCGCGCCTGCCCCGGATAAGAGCCTCGCCGCGGTTGGACATGACAAACGGGTAGCCGTCGCCGTAGCCGACCGGGATGGTTGCCACACGTGTTTTGTCTGTGGTGACCCAGGTGCGGTTGTAGCCGATGCCGTAGCCCGCGGGGAAATCCTTGAGGAGCACGATGGACGTTTTAAACGACATCACGGGCGCGAGCAGGGCCTTGTTTTTGGTTTCTTCCGAAGGATAGATGCCATAGGTCATGATGCCCGGCCGCGTCATTTCCAGCTCCAGGCCCGGGTAGTTCAGGATCGCGCCGCTGTTGTCCATGTGCCTTATGGGAATGCCTATGCCCATACGCTGAAGCTTATCGAGCAGTTCCGAAAACAGGCGCCATTGTTCATCATTGCAGTCCGTGAGTATTTCGCTTGCGGCAAGATGGCTGAACAGGCCTTCCAGTGTGATGTGCGGCAGGCTCCTGATATGGCGAATAAGCTCGATTGCCTCAGTGTGCATGGTGCCGCCGCGCCCCATGCCCGTGTCCACCTCCACATGCACGGCCAGTTTGCGTTCGGCCCTGGCCAGTTGCCTATCGAGTGCGGTTGCAAATTCAGCGTCGGAGACGGATGGGGTGAGGTTGTATTTGATAATATCGCTCAGCTCCGAGTGTGTGGATGGACCTAAAATGATTACCGGCGCTTCGATACCGCCGACGCGCAATTGAATGCCTTCGTCGGCGTTGGCCACGCCCAGCATGCGCGCTCCTTCGCGCAGGGCAGCGCGTGATATTTCAATCGCACCGTGGCCGTAGGCATCGGCTTTGACGGTCTGCATGAAGGAGGCCCCCTTACCGATCAGTCTTTTGATTTCACGCAGGTTGGCGGCAAAGTTGTCCAAGTCCACCTCCACCCAGCTGCGGTATTTCTGTTCGTTTTTAAAAGACATGTTTACAAATCCTGTCGGGGAATGAAGTGGCGGCGGTTTGCACCCGGGCCTCCGCCGGCCATAAATTTTAAGATCAGCTAAAGTTTCAGGCAGGCCGTAAACAGAAAACGAAGGGGTCTGAAAGGCGGCCCGCAAAATTGTTCATGTTGAGTTAAAACGGCGCTTTGCCCCGTGGGAAAAAACAATAACAAACCGGCGGGTAATGTCAAGATGTCCTTTGTCCGGGGCACCCGGTTTTGGTTGCGACTATCCGGCAGAAAAATCCATAAAAGCCGCACACCCTTAAAATAAATGAATAAAACTTAAATCAATGCTTGAAAGATAAAATATTTTAAATTAAAATTCCTGACATCATTTTGAATGAAAACAGACGTAAGTCCATCAAAAACGAGGAGGGAGTGCCCATGCCAAAAGTAAAGCCCGGAGACGTTCTGACTTGTGAAGTGTGCGGCCTTTCAGTTATTGTAGATGAAGAATGTGGTTACGCGATGGCTGAAATAATCTGCTGCGATGAAATGATGGAAAACAAAGGTCCCAAACCTCCCCCCAAAGCCGCTCCCGCGCCGAAGAAGAAAGCGGAGCCGAAAAAGGCTAAACCGGCCGCGGTGAAAAAGGCGGCCCCGAAGAAGGAAACTGCAAAAAAACCGGCGGCAAAAAAGAAAGCAACCGGGAAATAATCCGCGCCGGCCTCACGGAAAATGCCCGACGGCTATCATTTCGGCTTCCGGCGGCGCATCTCCGCGGCAAGACGACGGGGGTATCCGCATCATTCCGATGGAAGAGCCGCCCTGGGCATGCTGTTAATTTTATGAAAAAAGCTGGTTTTCAAAATGAGCCCGGCGCAGGACAGACACAAAAAGCCGCCAGGGAAAATGTCTGGTGCGCGAAGTTTGGTTATTTTATCGACCTGGAGGCCTGCCGGGCACGCTCCCGGCAAAAAAGAGCCTGCCGCCGGTGCTACCAGTCCCTGCTGCAGGTTCCGCTTCCGTTTGAAGCCCCTTGATCCGGCTATATAGCGAGACGCAGACAATGCAATTGCCACGGGGCCACGCCGCCTGTAAGGCAGACCCCAGAGTCTTGCGAAGTTGCAGCTATCTTTTTTTCCCCAGCAATGACCCCAGCACACCGCGGACGATTTCCCGCCCGACGGAGGAACCGATGGTCCGGGCGAGGCTTTTGGCCGAGGCCTGAACCAGACCGTCCGTCTTGCCTCCACGCGGTCCTGTGCGGCCAAACAGAATGTCACTCAGAGCGCCACCAGTACTTGCCTGCCTTGTGTCGGCGCTTTGCTCCGGCGCCGGCCGTGCCCCCTTGGGCACAGACACCGGGGGGGATGTCTCTTTCATCGCGGAGGCGCGCAGCATTTCATAGGCTGATTCACGGTCCAGCTCTTTTTCATAATGACCGTAAACGGTGGAGCGTCTGATGGCTGCGGATATTTCCGAATCCGTCAGCACGCCCAGGCGAGAGCCGGGCGCAATTACAAATGAGCGTTCCACCTGCGCGGGCCTGCCTTTTTCATCGAGAAAAGAAACGAGCGCTTCGCCGACGCCAAGCTGTGTAATTGCGTCGGCCGCGTCAAAGTCCGGGTTGGGGCGCATGGTTTCGGCCGCGGTTTTCACCGCCTTCTGATCGCGGGGCGTAAAGGCGCGCAGGGCATGCTGAACGCGGTTGCCCAGTTGGGCCAAAACGGTCTGCGGAATATCGAGCGGGTTTTGTGTGACAAAATAAACCCCGACGCCTTTGGAGCGGATCAGGCGGACGACCTGCTCGATTTTTTCCAGAAGCACGCGCGGTGTGTCGTTAAACAGCAGATGGGCTTCGTCGAAAAAAAAGACAAGCTTCGGTTTTTCCAGATCTCCCACTTCGGGCAGCTGTTCGAAAAGCTCGGAGAGCATCCACAGCAGGAAAGTGGAATACAGCCTGGGACTATTGTAGAGTCTTTGCGCGGAGAGCACATTGAGCACGCCGCGGCCTTCGCCGTCGGTCTGCATCAAATCTGCGATATCCAGCATCGGTTCGCCGAAAAACTTGTTTCCACCCTGCTCCTCAATCATCAGCAGCCCCCGCTGGATGGCGCCGATGGAGGCGGTGGAAATATTGCCGTATTCGGTAGTGAACTGTCGGGCATTGTCGCCGACGAACTGAACCATCGCCCGCAGGTCTTTGAGATCAAGCAGCAAAAGGCCGTTGTCGTCGGCAATCTTGAAAACCAGCGTGAGAACACCTGTCTGGGTATCGTTGAGATTGAGCAGACGGGCAAGTAAAAGCGGCCCCATGTCGGAGATGGTGGCGCGCACGGGATGGCCCTTTTCCCCGAAAACGTCCCAGAAAACAGTTGTATTGGCGCGCGGCTGAAAATCGCTGATGCCGATGGATTCCAGCCTTTTGAGCAGTTTTTCAGAGGCGACGCCCGCCGCGCCGACACCGGAGAGGTCTCCTTTGACATCCGCCATGAAAACCGGCACGCCGATCGACGAGAAGGATTCCGCCATTTTCTGAAGGGTAACGGTTTTTCCCGTGCCGGTGGCGCCGGTAATCAGCCCGTGACGATTGGCCATGTTCGGTAGAAGGACAATTTCCCGCCCCCGGGACATTGCGATGACAAGTGGCGCGCTCATAATAACTCCTTTTGGTCCGCCGACGGACCGGTTGTGATATTATTTACAGCCGGGGCGAAACAATAAAAGGAAGCGC
>JAAYKU010000192.1 GCA_012522275.1 Smithella sp. | reverse complement strand
TTATCCGAGCACAATGACCCAAACTATTCCGGATCAAAGACGACCAAGCGATTCAAGGGGCCTTGGAAGGCAATATGGACACACAAAGCCACAACTCGCAGCGAGGCCATGATGTTGGAAAAACAGAAAATGCGGTTAGAGGGCGGAATCCATCAGACATTTCCGGGCAAAGGGCACATGACAACAGAAAAAGAGGAATTCCAACGTCTGCAAAAGGAAAACCGGCGGCTGCGCACGGATCATAAAATCTTCAAAAAAAACCGCGGCTTACTTTGCGAAAGAGTCAATGAAGACTGGTTCGGGAAACGGTTATTTTGCAGGTATTTTATCATCGATAATTTTTTTAAGAGCCCCCATATCACGCGTGCATCTATGGGCAATGCCATTTTGGAGCGAATTGGCAGCAAGCTGTTTTAATTTTGCACACATTTCTTCGGTTTTATCGATAACCAGACTTGCATCAGCATATTTTTTATCTTTTCTTAATGATTGCAGCTGATTAATATTTTCGTCGATCTGTTTTCTTAATTTCCCAAAATCATTCATGGTAACCCTCCTTCTGACCATTCGTTGGATGAGCGATTATTCGGCACAACCGGGGATTGCATCTTAAACGCTTGATTCAGGAACTAAGGAGCATCCTGAAACGTTCCGTTTATTTTCTCGCCCAATATCAATAAACGAAGCAACCCCTGGCTGCATCACTCGGTCTTGTTTGGCAATGTAGCAAATTTGACTAAAATGATTTTGCCTTTATGCACTTACGATACCAGAGCCGAGCTGATCTCGTCAAGTGTGAGCGTCCACAAACCGTTGAGCTTTCTTCGGCAATGATCGAATAATTTTCTTTCCGTGAAAAAAAGCCGGTTGTATCAAAGACGATTATACCGGCACAACGCGGGCAGTCCTGAAATATGACGGGTTTTCAGCAGTTCATCCCGGTGCAAAGTGGGTATCCGGGTGTGATAAGCTTACTTTTTTTCGAGCTTCTTCCTAAATTGCTCTGCAAGCTCCGGGACAACCTCGAACAGATCGCCTACGATGCCGTAATCGGCGACACCAAAGATGGGCGCTTGGGGATCCTTGTTGACGGCGACGATGACCCTGGATGTTTTCATGCCGGCCAGATGCTGGATCTGCCCGGAGATGCCGCAGGCAATATACAGGTCGGGGCGCACCGTCCGGCCCGTCTGCCCCACCTGGTGGGCGTAGGGGATCCATCCCCTGTCCACAGCGGAACGTGACGCCCCCACAGCACCGCCCAGAACATCGGCCAGCAGGCGTATTGTCTTGAAGCCCTCCGCCCCGCCGACACCGCCGCCGCCGGACACGATAATACGGGCGTCCGCCAGACTGACTTCGTCTTTTTCCAGGATGGAATCAATAACACGGGTTGCGATATCCGCCTCCGTCAGGACCGCCTTCACGGGGACGATCTGCCCCCGGCGGCCCGGGTCGGGCACGGGCATCTGTGCGACGTGCTGCCGCATGGTGGCCATCTGCGGCCGATGATAAGGACAGACAATGGCCGCCATGATGTTTCCACCAAAGGCCGGCCGGGTCTGCAGCAGCAGCCCCGTCTCGGTATCGATCTCCAGGCCGGTGCAATCCGCGGTAAGGCCGGTGTGGAGAATCGAGGCGACGGATCCGGCAAGATCGCGGCCGCGCGAGCTGGCACCCAGGATGAGCGCCTCGGGTTTGTGCTCCAGCACCAGATCAACCAGCACTTTTGAGTAAGGCCCTGTCCTGTAAGCCTCAAGAGTGGGGTCATCCACATGAAAGACGCGATCCGCCCCGCAGGAGATTGCCTTTTCGGCGATATGCTCCACCTTGTGCCCGAGGACGCAAGCCGTCAGCGCGACACCCCGCTGGTCGGCAAGTTTCCGGCCCTGCCCCAGCATCTCCAAAGGGATGCCGCCCACCTCCCCGCGAAATTGTTCCACCCAGACCCACACGCCGCTGTAGGCGGTAAGGTCTATGGCGACCTCCGCTTCACGCTCTTTGAGCAAATTCAGGGCGTGCATGGGGCAGGAAAGGAGACACGCGCCGCATGCCGTGCAGGCCTCGCTGACCTCAAGCAGGCCATCCACCATACTGAGCGCTCCAAACGGGCAGGCGTCAATACAGGCTTCACAGCCGACGCACTTGTCATGATCGATCTTGAGCAGGGCCAATATTTTTTCCTCAGATAATTTTTTCTGCGATAATTTTATCTGCCAGTAACGCGGCCGATTCCCTCACCGTGCCCGCCTCGATAAGCTGGGCGCCGCCCGTCCGCATGGGCGGAGTGAAAATCTGAATCACCTGTGTCGGGCTGCCTTTGAGCCCCAGCATGGCCGGATCCACTCCCGGCAGGTCGGCAGCGCTCCAGGTGGGGATGTTCTTCTTCGAGGCATCACGAATCTTGATAAACGAGGCGGTGCGGGGCTGGTTGATGTCTTTAAGTACTGTAAGGAGGGCTGGAAGCCTGGCCTCGACAATCTCCCGCCCCTCTTCCAGGAGGCGCTCCACGGTAATCAGACGGGCCTCCGGGTCAAGGTTGACTATTTTGAATACATAGGTTAGCTGCGCGATGCCCAACTGACTGGCAATGCCCGGCCCCACCTGCCCGGTGTCGCCGTCGATGGCCTGCTTGCCGCATAAAACGAGGTCGAATTCGCCCAGCTTCCTGATTGCCAGCGCAAGAGTGTATGAAGTGGCCCAGGAATCCGAACCCGCAAAAGCACGGTCGGAAAGCTGAATGGCCTCATCCGCACCCATGGCCACAGCCTCTGTGAGGGCCTTGAGAGATTGGGGGGGGCCCAGTGTCAAAGCCGTAACCTTACCGCCGAACTTCTCCTTCAGGCGAAGGGCCTCTTCGATCGCGTACATGTCAAATGGATTGATAATACTGGGGATGCCTTCGCGGATCAATGTATGTGTTTCCGGATCGATTCTCACATCCGATGTGTCCGGCACCTGCTTCAGGCAAACGATAATCTTCATCAGTCCCCTCCGCAATGGTATTTCAGCGGCACTGCCCAACTGCGTCTCGCCTCATACGGTTTTGAGCATAAGAGCAAAGCCTGAGCGAGTCAAGAAGTATTACCGCGCCGGCCGGACAACGCTGATTCATCTTGCTTATCTCCTGCAAAGGACGTAATCAGCACCATTATGCTGGCAAGAGTTGCTGTGCGCCTGCAGAGCGTCTTGCCAGGAATATATTTCTCATTGAGGCAAGGCGGCAGATCCGTTCGCCTGCTTTGTCCGTACCGGAAATTAAGGGGGTGCAATGATGAAGATGGACATTCAGACAAAGCGTGTTTACGAGTCGCCTGCGAAGGACGACGGTACGCGCGTGCTGGTGGACCGTGTGTGGCCGCGGGGGATGAGCAAGGAAAAGCTTCAGGCCGCTTTGTGGCTCAAGGACGCGGCGCCGGGCACGGATTTACGAAAGTGGTTCAATCACGACCCCTCCCGCTGGCAGGAATTCAAAAAACGCTACTTTGCCGAACTGGATGGGAACCCTCAAACAGTCCATGAACTCCGTCAACTGGCGGTGCGCGGCCGCATTTCTCTGCTGTATTCAGCGTCCGACACACAGCATAACCAGGCGGTGGCCTTGAAAGAATACCTGCTGTCAAAGAAAAAGACCCCGTGAAAATTCCGCGGGCCTCTGCCGGCAGCCTGCTTCGTTATGGGAAAAGGATATAAGGGCAAAGGCTAGAGGATAGAGGCTAAAGGAAGGCTTCCTTAGACTATGAGCTATGAGCCATAAACCATCACATTGAATAATCCTTGACAACGTCCGACGCTTTGATTTAGGAAATTAGAGCTTTTCGGTTCTTGCGGGGCAGTCCCGCCGGTCTGCAACGTTCCTGTTCGATGTCTCGAGGTTTTTCGGTTTGTTATCAGTCAATTAGTCATCACTTAGCAGAAGGAGATTTCACGATGAAAGATGTGGTTATTGTTTCAGCCTGCAGAACGGCTATCGGCACTTTCGGCGGTTCTCTGAAGGATGTGATCGGGGCGCGCCTGGCGGCCACGGTCATGAAAGAAGCGATTAAGCGCGCATCAATTGATTCGTCGATCATCGACGATGTGCGCTTCGGCTGCTGTATCGAGCACCCGAACACACTCAATACGGCACGTCTGGCCGCTCTTCTGGCCGGCATCCCGGACACGGTGAGTGCTGTGACTGTTAATCGTGTATGTATTTCCGGCATGGAAGCTGTACTTTCCGGCATGGCGATGATTCAAGCCGGCATGGCCGACACGGTGCTGGCCGGCGGTGTGGAGCATATGTCGGGCGTGCCGTACGTAAGCTTTGACGCCCGCTGGGGCTGCCGCCTGCAGGACACGGTTTTTGTCGATGCCATGATCCGAGCACTCCACTGCGGCTCATACATCATGCCTCTTTCAGATGACGGCCCCGTAAAATCAGGCCAGCCCTTTGAAAGCTTAAAAGGAAAACCCTATATCATGGGGCACACAGCGGAACTCATCGCACAGCTTTTGAATATCAGCCGCGAAGAAATGGACGAAGTTGCCCTGCGCAGCCACAATAACGCGGAGCGCGCCACAAAAGACGGTGATTTCAAAGATGAGATCGTACCGGTGGAAATTCCGCAGAAAAGAGGGAAACCGCCCGTCATTTTTGAAAAAGACGAACATTTCCGCCCCGGCTTGACAATGGATCAACTAAAAGCCCTCCCGCCCGCCTTTGTCCCCAAAACGGGCAAGGTTACGGCCGGAAACTCCTCGGGACTCAATGATGGGGCATCCGCCATGATTATCATGTCGGCTCAAAGGGCCCGTGAACTGAGACTGAAACCGATCGCAAGGATCCGCTCCTGCGGACGCGGCGCCTGCCATCCCTCCGTAATGGGCCTGAGTCCGGTGCCCGCAGTGAAAAATCTTCTCAAAAATGACCCGGAACTGTCTATAGATTCATTTGAGCTGATTGAACTCAACGAGGCTTTCGCCGGCCAGTATCTGGGATGCGAAAAAGAGCTCGGTATAAAACGTGAAATCACTAACATCAACGGCTCCGGCATCGGCCTGGGGCATCCGGTCGGCTCCACCGGTTCGCGCATTATGGTTACGCTGATTCATGCCATGCGCCGGCACGGCAAAACGCTGGGCCTGGCTACTTTATGCGGCGGCGGTGGCATATCGATGGCGTGCGCAATTGAAATGCTGTAAAACAGTCTGCATACTTTCAGTGAAAAAAAGAGGCGTTTTTCAAAACGCCTCTTTTTTTTGCCTTGGACATTATGAGTTTTCTCGCTTCTCCTCGAAATACACTTGGGCCCCCTATAAAGGAGCACACCATCAACCATGGACTACCAGCCACGAGCTATTTGCTCATTATATTCTATAGGGGTAGGAACGACGCATTGATTTGCGTCGCCCCTCCCTCCGAACCGGACT
>JAAYKU010000191.1 GCA_012522275.1 Smithella sp. | reverse complement strand
GCCTGATCAGACAGTTGGAATTCGATCGCATGGAAAACCGCTATGATATTGATCTTTCCGACCATGTAAATCTCATCTGCTACCGCTGCGGAAAGATTGTGGACTATTATATGCCGGACTCAATAAACCCCCGGAATATCGCCCGGCAAACAGGCTTTGTTCTGACCGAAACCCGGCTCGAGTTTCACGGGTATTGCCGCGACTGTCTGAAACGACGCAACTAAACGGGTATTTTCCCGAAAGTGGTTCAGGGATACCGGGGACAGCAATCACTACCTTAGAATCATTCCGATTTAGTTTATTGTGCAGCAAGAAAGGCAAAGCAAAACCTTCATGACAGCCGTACAAAAATAATATTGATTAAGGAAAACTATTTAAAAAAACAAGAAGGAGGACAAAACCATGTCAAAAACACAGGAGGCTTTAATGGAAGCGTTTGCCGGAGAATCTCAGGCAAACCGTAAATATCTGGCTTTTGCCGCAAAGGCGGATCAGGAGGGATTTAGCCAGGCCGCAAGACTTTTCCGCGCGGCCGCGGAAGCGGAAACTGTTCATGCACACGCACACTTGCGGGCTGCCAAAGGCATTGGCTCGACAAAGGAAAATCTCCGGGAGGCTGTCGCCGGGGAGAGATACGAATTCGAAAGTATGTACCCGCCGATGATCGAGGCAGCCAAAGCCGAGGGTAATAAAGAGGCTGAGCGCTCCTTGGCCTACGCTTTCGAAGTGGAAAAAATTCATGCTCGCCTGTATCAGGAGATGCTCGATAATATTGACAAGACTCAAGAAGCATACAGCTACTATGTCTGCCCGGTCTGCGGGTACACGGTCGAAAAAGAAGCACCGGAAGCCTGTCCGATTTGCGCGGCAAAGGGAAAAATGTTCAGGAAAGTTGATTGATAAAAATTAAATAAAAAGGAGAATGTTTGATGACCGCTAAAAACGAAATATACAAATGCGACTTGTGCGGCAATATTGTCGCAGTGCTTCATGAAGGTAAAGGCCAACTGGTGTGCTGCAATCAGCCGATGAAACTGCTTAAGGAAAACATCACTGACGCGTCCAATGAAAAACACGTCCCCGTCATTGAAAAACTCGCGGACGGAGTGAAAGTTACAGTGGGCAGCGTCGCCCATCCGATGGAAGAAAAACATTACATCGAATGGATCGAGCTGATTGCCGACGGCAGGTCCTATCGCCAGTTTCTGGCACCGGGCCAGGCTCCGGAAGCTTTTTTCCCCGTTACGGCGGATAAGGTTACCGCCAGGGAATACTGTAATCTGCACAGCCTCTGGAAAGCATAGGACAGCACGGGAAAGGATGAAACATGGCAAAATTATATCGATGTGAAATATGCGGCGACGCCTATGTCGGCTTCAGCCCGCCGCCGAACTGCCCCTTTTGCGGTGCTCACGATGAACACATCAAGGAGGCCGGAAAGGCTGAAGTTAATTTTGATGTGGAGCTCACCGCCAAAGACCGCGCCAATGCCGAGCGCGCCTTGGGTGTGGAAATAAGCAATGCGGCTTTTTATATGTGCGCCGCGGCCCAAACCGACGACCCGGAGGGGAAAATTTTATTCAAAGCACTGGGCAAGATCGAGGCGGAACACGCCTCCATCTGGAAAAAAATCCTTAAACTCGAAACTGTTCCGACGGGAGGCGACTCCTGCCACACGCAGAATGTAGCCAACCTGAAAGAATCTCATGACAGAGAGACCCGGGCCATCAACTTCTACCGCAATGCGGCGGCGGAAGCAGATCACCCACGTATCCGGCAGATTTTTGAGGCGCTGGTGGATATAGAAACGGACCATCTTCACCTGTCCGAAGAGAGACTCAAATAAGGCATGCGGGAGGGACGGGCAACACAAAGCCCGCCCTCCCGCATTTGCCCGCCGGATACTAAAAGATAAAAATTCGTCCAGACGATTTTTATATTGCCCTTTCAGACCGGATTGCCATATAAATTACCATCACAATTCCGAAAGTGGGGTATATGCAGGCGATAGAATCCGTTCTTCAGCAAATAAGCAATGTTCTCTGGGGCTGGCCACTGATCATTCTTCTGGTCGGAACACATATTTTCCTCACTTTCCGGCTCAAATTCATTCAACGCTACCTGATCCGGGCTATTAAAATTTCCTTTTCACGCAAAAGCGAAGGCGCCGGCGACATCAGTCATTTCGGCGCCCTGACTACGGCGCTGGCTGCCACCGTCGGCACGGGTAATATCGTCGGCGTGGCGACGGCAATCGCCGCCGGCGGCCCCGGCGCGATCCTCTGGATGTGGTTGACGGGGGTGTTCGGCATTTCCACGAAGTACGCAGAGGCGCTGCTGTCTCTGAAATACCGCATCACCAACAAGGACGGTTCGATGGCGGGCGGACCGATGTATGTGCTGGAACGTGGCATGAACGCCCGCTGGCTGGGGCTGATTTTTGCCGCGCTGACGGCAGTGGCGGCCTTCGGCATCGGCAATACGGTTCAGGCAAATTCCATCGCTTCCCTTGTTCAGGAAACCTTCAACATTTCCCCCTGGATGACCGGGCTGACCTTGACCGTACTCACCGCGGTCGTTATTCTCGGCGGCATCAAATCCATCGCGGGGGTCTGCCAGAGGCTGGTGCCCTTCATGGCGGCTTTTTATATGCTCGGGTGCCTGCTTTTGCTGATCATGCATTACGAAACCATTCCGGCGACATTCAAACTGATTTTCCAAAGCGCTTTCAGCGGCCATGCCGTTATCGGCGGTTTTCTCGGCGCGGGGATGAAAGAGGCAGTACGCTACGGCATCGCGCGCGGCCTGTTTTCCAATGAATCCGGCATGGGCAGCGCACCGATTGTCGCGGCGGCGGCGCAGACCAGAAACGCGGTTCGTCAGGCGCTGGTTTCTTCAACCGGCACTTTCTGGGACACGGTCGTCATCTGCGCAATGACGGGGCTGGTTCTGGTCAACTCCGGCCAATGGGTTCACGGCTATAACGGCGCGGCACTGACCAAGGCGGCTTTTTCTGATTTGACATTTGTCGGCCCCGTGTTCTTATCCATCGGACTTCTGACGTTTGTTTTTTCGACTATTCTCGGCTGGTCTTATTACGGCGAGAAAGCCGCTGAATACCTTGCCGGCCCGAGAGCCGTCATGCCGTACCGCTTCTTGTGGGTGGGGGCGGTCATGCTCGGATCGGTGATGAGTCTGCCCGCTGTCTGGACATTCGCGGATATCGCCAATGGATTGATGGCCATACCGAATCTTATCTCCCTGCTGTTTCTCAACAAGATAATCGTCAGCGAAACAAAACAATTTCTCTGGGAGGGCTCTCCGGATGACCCAACCTGAAACAGCAGGCTAAAACAGTCCGGGATGAGTCTTGGCCGACCTCAGGCCTCACTGCGCGTCGGCCGGTTTTCTGATCATTTCGATTATATCTATCGCTTCCGCCGGAAGAGTTGTCAGGCGCTTTCCGGACGACAAAGCCAGATGATAGATCTTGGCGGTTTTTTCGAGAAGCTCGGCATTCAAAACAGCCTGATCGAGCGAAGCACCCAGCGCCACGATGCCGTGATTTTGTATGATGCAGGCATTGGCGCCGCCGGATAACACTGCCTCCACATTCCGGGCCAGCTCGGACGTCCCGGAAAAGGCGTAGGGGGCAACCTCGATCAGGGTTCCGAGGGACAAGGCCACTTCATCGAACAGGGCCGGTATGGGCATATTGATTACGGAAAAAACGCTGCCGTAAGTCTGATGGGTATGCACAACCGCTTTGACCTCCGGTCTTTTGCGGTAGATGGCGCTGTGCATTTCGGACTCCATGGAGGCTTTTAGCCCCTGCCTTCCCTCGAGCAGCTCCAGATCAAAACCTACGACAAATATGTCCCCGTCTGTCATATCCGTATAGCGCACTCCCGAGGGCGTTATGGCCATGCTGTTTTCAGAGTCGATCCGCACCGAAACATTGCCGCCGGAGCCGCGCAGAGAGCCGAAATAACCATGCTCCGACAGCCATAAAGCGGCGGCATGCACTTCTTTTCTATATTTCAGATATTTTTCCTTCATGAGGTAATTTCCGCTTCCTTTCACCTGAGAGTCACAGTCTGCTATTCCCTTTAACACGTGTCCGGCCGGCTTACAAGAGCATCGAAAAGCTTTAATGGCCACGAATATTATTCTTGATTTTTGTGCGCGTCTGTTGTAGATGCCCGATACAATTTAATAGGGTCTCCCCTTGCTCGCGGCGCGGACCGCGGGCTTTAGAGCCGAAAGGAGGAAATTTTGAAAAGATACGAAGTTGTCGCTATCGTCAAGGCCGATCTGGCGGAAGAAAACATCAATACCATCATCGATAAAGCTTCCCTGATCATCACTGAACGCAAAGGGATCATCGCCAAAGCCGAAAAATGGGGCAAGAGGCGCCTGGCGTATGAAATCAACAAGCAAAAAGACGGGTTCTATGTCTTTATCGATTACGCGGGCGATGGATCCATCGTGGCCGAAATGGAGAGAAATTTCAAAATCGACGACCGGATTTTGAAATTCATGACCGTCACCAGTCAAGGCTCTGTGACCCGCGAAGGCATCGATGCGGAAATTGCCGAGGCGGAAGCCAAGCGCTCACAGACGCAGATAGAACCCCAGGGTGCGGATGAAAAACCGGCGGAAAGTCTGAAGCTGGCCGAAGCCGCGCAGAAAACCGCCCAACCGGAAAACAATAACACGAAAGGGGAATAATCATGGCTGCACCGACCAGAGAAAAACCATCGCGTCCGTACCAGAAGAGATTCTTCCACAGAAGAAAATTCTGTCGCTTCTGCTCAGACTCCAATATTAAAATCGACTACAAAAATCCGGTCATTCTCAATAACTTCATTACGGAAAGAGGCAAAATTATGCCCAGAAGAATCACGGGCAATTGCGCCTACCATCAAAGGGAGCTGACCGTCGCGATCAAGCGCGCACGTGCGATCGCCATCATGCCTTTCGTCAACGCGGAAGGCAGATAAGCATACCGACAAGGCGCCGGGCGGCATATAACATGACAGCCGTCGGCGTCTTTATTTATTCGCGGATTTTACCACAACAGTTTTCTTTTCAGCTCGGGTTGAAATTCTTGTCCACGTCAAATTTGCTGACCATCCAGGGCGGGTTTTGGCGGCTTTTGCTGATCGTATTTTTGTATCTGGCAGCCTGCCTGCTCCCCTTTGCGGGCCTGCTGTTTCTTATGACTCTGCCGGCGCTGATGTTTCTTTTGTCCATAGCCAACGGCTGGGCGAAAACAATGAACGCTTTTTTCGCGGCTGTGGCGGTCATTTTCGTCATTCTCTCTTTAACGCACACTTTTTCCCCTCTGCTCGCACCGGCTGTAGCCGGACTTGCCGGCATTGTGATGGCGCGAAGCGCAAAGCCGGCCACTTCCATCGAGACGGTGATTTTCCTTCCTTCGCTGGTCTGTCTTGCGGCGATTGCAGCTTTTTTCGTTTTAAGCGGTATCGAGCTTTCGATGAATCCTGTACAGGCAGTGAAAAAATATCTGGGTGAAGCAGTAGATCTCAATATCGGCCTCTACAGCCGACTGCCTTTAAAGCCGGAGGAAATCAAAGCGATTCAAGACAGCAAAGGCGCAATCATTGAGCTTTTCCTGCGAATATTTCCCGCCATCTGCATCGTTTCGGTGTTATCCGTTATCTGGATAAATATTTTGCTTGCCGGGAAAATACTGCAAAAATACGCCATTGAGCTTGCAGCCTTTTCGGAACTGTCTGAATGGAAGACACCAGCATGGCTGATCTGGGTATTTATTGCCGCAGGGGGAATGATTGCTCTTCCTCATACTTTTGTGCGCTTTGCCGGCGTAAATTTTTTTCTTGTCACAGCCTTTCTTTATCTGCTGCAAGGCCTTGCTATTGTTAGCTTCTTTTTTCAAAGCAGAAATATTTCCATGTTTTTCCGCATCATCGTCTATTTTTTAATTGCGCTCCAGCAGCTGCTTATGATAGCAGTAGCAACAGTTGGTCTGTTCGACCTCTGGTTTGATTTCCGCAAATATTTCCGTAAAGATCACGCAACCGATTAACTTTTTCCATACATTCAGGAGGTCAGGAGGTTTTAAAGATGAAGGTTATTTTAAAGCAGGATATCCCCTCACTGGGCAGGGCCGGGGATCTCGTCAAAGTCAATGACGGCTATGCACGCAATATGCTCATCCCCAAAGGTCTGGCTGTGGAAGCGGATGACAAGAATATTAAAGCTCTCGAATTTCAGAAAAAACAGTTGCTGCAAAAAGCCCAGAAGGAAAAAGCCGCCGCCACGGAACTGGCCGACCGCCTGTCGGAAATCAATCTGACGTTGACCCGCAAGGTAGGTGATCAGCATAAAATTTTCGGCTCGGTCACCTCCAAAGACCTCGAAACAGCCCTCAAGGAACAGGGATTCGATATTGACCGTAAAATGATTGTCCATGACGAGCAAATCAAAAGCCTGGGCGAATTCAAGGTCAGGATAAAACTTGCCGCGGGTGTAGATGCGGAAATTAAAGTAAATGTCGTAGGCGAGCAATGAAAGACCTTGACCCGTCACTGTATAAGCTCCCTCCGCAGAATATCGAAGCGGAGCAATCCATCCTGGGAAGTATTCTGCTTGAGAATTCCGCCATCAACGCAGTGCAGGAAATTCTCAAAAGGGAGGACTTCTACAGTGAAGCACACCGTAAAATTTTCGGCGCCATTGAAGAACTGGCCGACCGCAATGAACCGGTGGACCTGATTACGCTAAGCAGCGCGCTCCAGGATAAAAACACGCTCGACGCCGCAGGCGGCATGGCCTATCTGGCATCGCTGGTGGACAATGTCCCTTCGGCCGCCAACGCCGCCAACTACTCCAGAATCGTCAAGGAAAAGGCACTCCTGCGCGGACTGATCGCGTCCGCGACGGAAATCATCAACAGTTGCTATGAAACAGGATCCGATGTTGATGATGTACTAGACAAGGCCGAGCACAGTATCTTTGAAATTTCCGAAAATAAAATACGCACCTCTTTCTTCCCGATGAAGGAGATCGTCAAGGAAAGCTTCAAGGCGATTGAAGATCTCTTTACCCGCAAGGAGCTGATCACCGGCGTGCCTACCGGATTCCACAAAATCGATGACATGACCTCCGGCCTGCAGAATTCCGACCTGATCATCATCGCCGGCCGCCCGAGTATGGGCAAAACCGCGTTCGCTCTCAACATAGCCCAGCATGCCGCGCTGGAGGCCCAGACACCGGTGGCCGTTTTCTCCCTGGAAATGTCCAAAGAACAACTCGCCTTCAGAATGCTCGCCTCGGAGGCCAAAGTTGATTCCCAGCGCATGCGCAAGGGCTTCCTGGGTGAAACAGACTGGCCGAAGCTCACCACCGCGGCCGGAAGACTTTCCGAAGCGCCGCTTTTTATCGACGACACGCCCGCCATCACCGTTTTGGAAATGAAGGCCAAATCTCGCCGCCTGAAAGCGGACCGCGGCCTGGGACTGATTATCGTCGACTACATTCAGCTGATGAGAGCAGGCAGCAATACCAACTCCCGCGAACAGGAAATATCGGAAATCAGCCGCTCGCTCAAAGCGCTGGCCAAAGAACTGCGCGTACCCGTGATCGCCCTGTCTCAGCTCAACCGCAAGGTCGAGGACCGTCCCAACCGCCGTCCGCAAATGGCGGATCTACGCGAGTCCGGCGCCATCGAACAGGACGCGGACGTAATCGCCTTCATCTACCGCGACGAAGTTTATAATAAGTCGGAGGACAACCCCGACAAAGGCATCGCCGAAATCATCATCAGCAAACAGCGCAACGGTCCTACCGGTGCCGTCAAACTCTCCTTTCTGGACAGATTCACCACCTTCGGAAATCTGGCGCCCCCGGAAGAGCAGCATTAAAATCCGCACAGCAATGGATCCGGATGCACTGAAACCAGTCAACGAAGCACGGAAAAAATCGTCACTTTTCTTTCCTGCCCTTCCGGAAACATACTGCTTTAGCCCGCTTTGTTTTTCGCCTTATCTCTATATCTCATAGACGCCGATTGATATTTTCAAGCGCAACCTGTCGCGCTTATATGCAACAGATTAGCGCAAGCCGGGGGTAGTCGGCATCTATACCACCCCGCTTCAAGGGAAATCATGTCCGTAAGGGTATCACCCAGGCGTTCAGGCACTATCGGGTAGGAGGCGGGGTCACCCCCGCCGTCCTCCCACACCACCGGACATGCGGTTCCGCATCCGGCGGTTCATGAAACGCACTGGAGCCGTGGTCCTGTCTCCGCTTTCGTCCGCCTCCGGG
>JAAYKU010000190.1 GCA_012522275.1 Smithella sp. | reverse complement strand
CCGGGGAAAAGAACGGCGCTGAAAATGGCGGCTTTATTTGCTTTTTCCATTGTTGCACCTTCAGGGTAAAATCGCCGCGTCTCTCATTTTCAACTGAATATCGGAAACTCCGTTCCAGTAATTTATATGGGGGGAAAATACGATATCCAGGCTCGAAGAGCCGATGGCGTTGAGGTATTTGCCCATGCCGAACCAGATGGTGTTGAAGGAGGCTCCCTCCGAGCTCATACGCATTTTCAGATGCTTGTTGCCGACCACGATGGGCGATGAGGGCCTGACATTGCGCGCGCAAAGGACCGGTTCCGGATTTTCACAGCCGAAGGGCGCGAGCATGTTCATTTGATGGATGAGCTCCATATTGATGTCGCGCAGGCTGCATTCCGTGTCGATATGAGTCCGGGAGACCATGTCCGATGTCTGCATCGTGCAACTGATAATGTCATCGAGCATGCAGGCAAACTCGTCTATGTCGTCCTCTTTTATGGAGATGCCGGCTGCGCGGTAATGTCCGCCGTAGGACAGTAAAAGAGACGCGCACTGCTGCAGGCCTTTGTGGATGTTGAAGTCGGACACGCTGCGACCGGAGCCTTTACCTACTCCGTCTTTTACGCTGATGACAAAAGCGGGCCGACTGTACAGATCCACCAGACGCGAGGCGACGATGCCCACGACACCCGGGTGCCATTTTTCGGAAGAGAAGACCAGTGCATTGATATTTTCCAGATCAGGCCGGGCTTTGAGCCTCTCGAGTATGTCGTTTAAGATATCCCTTTCCATTGCCTGTCGTCGTCGGTTGTACAAGTCGAGCTTTTCGGCAAGAGGGCGCGCTTCCTCCATGCTTTCGGCAAGCAGCAGCTCAACTGCGTCGAGTGCGGAGGCGATCCGTCCGGCCGCGTTAATGCGGGGAATCAGGCAAAATGAAGCCTTGAAAGAGTCGATGAGCTGGCCGTCGACGCCACTTGCTTCTTTGAGGGCCCGGATGCCGGGTCTTTTCCCTTCCGTGATCAATTCCAGGCCGATTTTGGTGAAAATTCTGTTTTCTCCGACCAGAGGCGCGATGTCGCCGATTGTCCCCAGGGCCACCACGTCGAGATACTCTTTGAGGTTAGGGTATTTTCCGTCTTTCCAGAAGCCGTCTTTGCGCAGCGTCCCGCGCAGGGCGATGAGAAAGTTGAAGGCGATGCCCACACCCGCCAGGTGTTTGAAGGGGAAAGGGCAATCCGACCGGTTGGGGTTTATGCAGGCGGCGGCAGGGGGGAGAGAGTCTGAAATTTCGTGATGGTCCAGTACAATTGTGTCAATACCCAGCGACCGGGCGTAGGTTATCTGCTCGATGTCGGAAACACCACAGTCCACCGTAATGATCAGACTTATATTTTCGGTCTTGAACCGGTCAATGATCTGATTTTTCAGACCGTAGCCTTCCTCGACTCTGTCCGGAATGAAGTATGATACATGTGCGTTGAGTTCTTTGAGGAATTTGTAGAGGATAACCACCGAGGTTATGCCGTCGGCATCATAGTCTCCGTAAATGACTATTTTCTCTCCGTTGGCAATCGCCCGGACGAGCCGGGCAACTCCCCGTTTCATATCTTTCATTAAAAAAGGGCTGTGCAGGTTATTGAGGGAGGGATACAGATAGTTTTGCGCCTGCTCAAGCGACTGGACATGCCTGTTTAAAATCAGTTGCGAAATAATCCGGCTTACGCCGAATTCCCTGGCCAGAGATTTTTCAATATTTTTGTCGCCGGCATCCTTTATAATCCACTGGGTTACCGGTAACGGACCTGCTTGCGTCATTTGCCTGTCTTTTATTTATTTATTTATTGGTTTTCATCATATCAGTGTGACAACTTATGTCAAGCACTCATTGGTTTCTTTCCATGACAATGTTTTTCACCGTCGTATCGCGCGCCTGCAGCACGAACGCCTCCTTCTTGAATATCTCTGTTTTTTCCGGGGGAATCTTTTTCCTCTGTCTGATTGTTTGCACAAAAACCTCAACTGCTGAATCTTGCACTGTAAATGTTTCCGTGCGCCGGCAGGAGGCATCGTTATAAACAAAAGGAGCGGGCGGATTTTTCATACGGAATCCTTCAGGGAAAATAAACCGCAGCGTTTCTTGTGCATGAAGCGACGGGCGAAGCACAATCGGGTATTTCCGAAAGGGAGCGGCCGTGATATCCCGATAGACATCATGACGCACTACATTGGACAAAACGATCGTATTCGGATCAAGCACCTGGGCAAAGTTTTTAATATTCCCCCTGACGTGCACAAAAAAAGGCTGCTGTGTATCGCTCAGGCTGCCTGTTTCGAGGTGCACAACCTCGATGCCTCTGTTTTCAAATGATTTCTTCCTCTGTTCGGGTGACATGTATTTGTAAAGGTATCTGACAGTTTGCGCCGCCATGCCGAAATATTCATACCGGAAATCGCCGGAAGCATTTCCCTGCTCATCAATGCGATAAGTAATCTCACTCTGGAGGCGGTCGGATTTTTCATCAGGCGCGGGTGTTTTGATGAAGCTGTAGGTCCCATCGGCATTGATCGCAAATACGGTGACCGGACTTGCAAAAGGTGGTGAATTGTAGGCGGCCACCTCATTGGTCGCGTCGAGCCAGAAATATCTATCCTTATCCGGCACAACCGCAATGACATGGTTGAAAGCGTACAAAGACGGCATGGTCTCATCGAAATATTCGCGATGAACAGGCACCAAAGCAGGCCGGGCCTCGATGCCCGCGATTTCAAGCATGGTCAAAAGAAGAACGGTTTTGTCCTTGCAGTCGCCGTACCTTTTCTGAAAGACCTCTGCGGCGGCGTGGGGCTTATGGGTGTGAGGCCCCAGCAGGACGGCGACATAGCGGATGTTGTGCGAGACAAATTTAAAAATGGCATTGATTTTATCCTCGCGCGAATTCATGCCGGCAACCAGTTGACGGGTGAAGTTTTGCAGCTCCGGATCCGCCTTCATCTGCTGCCTCACCAGTTTTGCATACCATCGAGATATCGCGCTCCAGTCACTGAGCGTCCAGATCCAGACCTGAGGGAAAGTCTCACGGTCGATCAGAGGCGGCATGCGCGATTCGGGGACGATGGCTTTTTGATTGAGGTTTGTAAAAATGTACCTTGTTTTGTCGCCTTCAGAAATAATTTGTGGCGTGAGATCCGTCTGAAAGCTTTTATAGTTGAGTGTTTTGCCGGCCGGCAGCACCACCTCCAGAATATCCTCCAGAATCGGGGTTAAATTGCGGCAAAGAAATATCGTGAAAAAGTCCGGCTCTGACTGATGTTTGCTCTGGCGCACTTCGGTGGCGTATTCCACAATACAGCCATCTTCAACCGCCGGCATGGTAAAGCGTTTCAGCCTGATATCCGTATAGAAATCATATCCCGTGAATTGTGTTGCGTCGTGAATTTCATTTGCCTCAAGAGAAATCACCCGGCCGTCCGGTGTGATCGTGTTGGCAAAAAGGATGCGGGCTTTCTGGTAGCCCTCGCGGTACGAAATGGTTTTGGATGCGTGACGACGCCCCCGTTCGTTGAAAATCTTGTACCTTTCCAGATGACGCCTCACACTGGAGCCGTCTTTGAAATATTCGACATAGGCGTAAGAATGCAAAAGACAACCACCCGCCCCCGGATGGTCCGCCGTCTGCGGCGTCAGGCTCAGGTAACCTCTGACGTCCCCTTCGGCGACGCTTTTAAGGTGCAAAGACGCGCTGCAGGAAAGAGAAAATAATATCAGGCATAAGACAATTATTTTATGTGCTTTCATCATTACCTCTGGATGAGTGCGATCATACATTGTTCAGGCCTGTCCGTCAAACGGCAGGGTTTGTTGATATTAACGACAATAAATGCTAGTTGGCGGATATTGCCATGCTTAAAAAATGCTTTAAATTGAATAAAAGCGATATCGCACCTGTCCAGCTCATTTTGGAAGGATATGAGGGAATGGTTATCGTATCTACCATCGATGCACGCGCCGCCACAATCCAGGTTCTCATCATGCCTGATTTTGCCGACGAGGTCGAGGCCATTATAAAGGATTTGCAGGGATCTTACGATCTGCAGGAAATCCCCTCGGACAGACACGGAGTTTTTCCATGCTGATGCTCACTCATACCTGCATGCTGCAGGACACAATACGCGCGGCCGGCATCCGGGATATCGAGCCGGACATTTATATCTACAATATTGCCCCTGACCTGCTCACCATTCATCCCGATATCAGCGCAGGCCTGACTCATTCGATAGACAGATTCATCGAGGCGCCTGTGGAGCGCAAAAAAACGGCCTATGTCATGTATCATCTGCTGGTCGATGATATCGCCCATTACGGAGAAATTTCGCTAAAGTGCGCCGAAGGCTTCAACCCCGACTCCGGCGGTTACACATATATAAAGGGGAAGAACCTTGTGGCCCGGATCATCGAGCTCCACAATCTCATAGGCAGGGAGATTTCCCGCGGCGAGGCCGCATACCGCTCTCACCTGATTATCGAAATGATCTACGACCTGGTCATCAGCACACAGATACATGAAAATCAGTCCATACGACTTTTGGCCGACGCGATCAATTTCACCCTGGACAAGAAGGCGGAGCAGTTTTGCTCCGACATGGCCTGGCTTTACTCGATTGAACAAAACCAGGCCCTGTATGTGCTCAAAAGCGCCGTGGCGTATATAACTGAGGAAAGAATGGAGCGGCTCATGAATCTAGAAGGCCGGATTCGTCTTTTTACGGACAAATTCGGCCTTCGCAATGACAACTTGCAATTCGCGGAATCGATTCAAACCCTGTTTCGCGATGCCTTAAATTGTGTTGAAAATGATGATTTTTTCCACCAGGCCGCCGCGGCGATTGACGATTGCGGCTGGACTCCTTCAAATTAGGCGGCTTTTGTAACAAAACCGGAACGTATGCAGCGTGTGCAGACTTTCATCCTTTTTACCGACCCGGTTTTCTTGTCCACACAGCGCAAGCTTTGCAGATTCGGACGCCAGGCGGTTTTTGTCTTGTTATTGGCGTGGCTGACATTGTTGCCTACCGACGGTTTTTTGCCGCATACTTCACAAACTCGAGACATGATTAAAATCCTCCCCAAAATGTCCGAGCTTCTTAAACTATAAGGCGTGGTTTTGCAAACCTTTTCTGCACAGGCGAAAAAAATTTTAAGAGGGTGACTCATCCGGCCGCCTGTTGCGACCGGATTAAGCTTTCATGCCGGCCGGCTGACCGGTGGCTTCCAATACCCTGAACCAGATATTGCCTTCCGGGTTGATCCTCCTGCCGGAGATGACGGCAGACAGCGGCAGGTGTACGTATTCGTCTTTGCGCAAGGCGACCAGCAGGCCTGTCTTTCCCGACATTGCCGCATGCACGGAATACTGTCCCAGCAGGCTGCAGTAAATG
>JAAYKU010000189.1 GCA_012522275.1 Smithella sp. | reverse complement strand
GAGGCATCAGTTCGGGCAGGGGCGTGTTGGCATAGCCCCAGCCCATTTTTTTGTAGATGTCACGCAGGTTGGCCGTTTTGCAAGTCATGCAGGAGCCCGCGGTATTCGGTCCGATCCTCCTGGTTTCTTTCAGATCCTCCATCGCATAGGGGTGGCTCCGGTCTTCCGTATAGTCCTTGCTGAAGGCCATGCCCTTGAAGTTGGTGAGTATCTCCGGCTCTTTGTCCGATTTCTGATACTTAACGGAGCCGCCGAACCCTGTGGGGCTGGGAGCCATCTCTTTGTTTTTGAGGTAGCTTTTGTACTGCAGCGGGTAGTGCCTGCCCCACACGGCCGGGTCGTATTCCGTCTCGGCAATGGCCGCCGGTTTCACCGCAGAGGGGGGCGGCAGGAGAAAAGCACGCGCCATAATGAAAATGGCCATGACAAGAACAACGGCCAGCAGTAATTTCAATAAAATGTTTCTACTTTTCAACTCGGATACCTCCATTGTCCTGGCCCCGGCCGTGCACCATGTGGCGATGGCAGGCAAGGCAGTCGGTGTTGCCGGATGACATCTTTGTTCCGGCGATGGTTGAGGCGTGACAGCGCACACAATTCCCGCCGGCGATAGACCGCGCCTCGCCGGACAGATGTATGCCGGGTGGATAATCGCGCATTGTTTCATGAAACAGGTCGTTGAGGCCGGCGCGGATTTTGTAGATTACTTTTCCCACTATATGCGTGTCCGGCAGGTGGCATGCGGTGCAGGTGAACTGATGATGATTTGATTTTTCCCATTGCCCATGCACGAACTTCATGCTGTGGCATGAGCTGCACAAGCGCGCGTCGCCCGAGTAATGGTAGATCCCGACAGCGGCGGCCATGACGATGATGCCGATTAAGACGCCGGGAATGATGAATTTCAAAGCAGAAGGTTTGTGGGGACGCTCCAGAAACATAAATGCCATGCCGGTTCAAAATAACGGGGTTTGCGCCCCGACTTTACAGCCGGGACGAACTTTAAAAGTAAACGTGAATCAAGTCAATGAAAATTCTCCCAGAAAAGACCGCTCTCCGTCGTAAGTACCGATAAGAATCAGCTCATCGTCCTTTTCAATGATTATCGCCGGTTCAGGGTTGATAAAGGTTTCGCCGCCGCGGCGTATGGCGATGAGTGTGCAGCCCGTTTTTTCTCTTATGCCGGAGCGGGCAAGCGTTTTCCCGATAAGTTCTCTCGGTGACGGCAGGTGAAAAAAATTAAGGCCTTCCGCCAGCAGAAGGGTCTCTTCATTCATCAGGAAATTGAAAATGGCCTCGGCCCCCAGCGAGGCGTAGGACATGACAAAATCCGCGCCCGCACGGTGCAGTGTGGAAACATTGCGGTCCTCGCTGGAGCGGCTCAGGATCTGCATGTCCGGCCTGAGGCTGCGCAGATACTTGGTCAGATAAATATTGGTGGCGTCGTCATGAGAGGTGAGCAGAGCCGCCGGGGCTTTTTCGAACCAGGCTTTCTCCAGTGTGTGAATATCGGCCGCGTCTCCGTGAACAAAATGCTCGTCCTCTTCGCCCCGTCTTTTGGAGCGTTCGATGATCAGATAGGGGATGTCCGCCTGTTTGAAGTGGGCCGCCACTGCGTTGCCGACGCGCCCGCCGCCGACGATGATGATCGGGTCACCCGCCACCTTGCAGATCTGATAGAAGGAGTAAACCTCATCATAGCGGTTGAGCGCCTCCTCGGCGCCGGCAAAAACCAGCACGCTGGTTCGTTCAATGAGAGTGTCCGGACCAGGAACGATAAACTTTCCTCTCTCCCAGATGCCGACCACGGCCAGGCCGAAGGTTTCCCTGATGCCGCTTTGCGCCAGCGTTTGTCCGATCAGCGGCGTGCCGATGACCGGCACCTGCGCCAGAACCAGATCCTCATAGCGACCGATGACATTCGCCTTGCAGTCGCCGGCAATCGTCCAGGCCGCAAGCGAGCGCCCCAGCACATCGTGCAGCTGCAAAACGCGGGAGCTGCCCGCGAGTTTAAGAATATCCACCGAGTGGGGCGATTCCGCCGTGGTGATGATCGGCAGATGTTCATGCTCTTCACGCAGCGTCAGTGTGATGTTCGTGTTCATCTGATCGTTGTTGGTGGCCACGACGAGGGCGGCATTGCCGGCGCGCAGCTTATCGTAGGTTCCGGGATCATCGATATTACCGAGCGCGACACGGATGCTTTTGTCGTAAAGCTCCAGCGCCCGTGGCAGCTCGTCGAGGACCACCACATAATCTTTTTTGTAATTGACCAGCTTGTCGATAAGCGCGGCGGTGACCGGGTCGTAGTGGGTAATGATGACATGATTGCGTGTGTCCGGGGGCAGCTCTCGCGGCGCGCGGCTTCGGGACTGGGCCTCCATCCACGGGGCAAAGAAAAATTTAATGAAAATAAAGGGCAGGAGAATCAAAAACATTATCACGCCGGAAAGAAGCACCAAAACGGAGAAAATCCGGCCGATGTCACTGGTGAAAGCAATGTCGCCGAAACCCAGCGTGGACATGACCACCATCGTCCAGTAAAAGCCTGTTATCCAGGAATGCTTTTGCCCCTCCATGACCATCAGGAAGTGAAAGACGATGCTGTACAGGGTGATGAGCAGGGCAATCGCCAGCAGATATTTTATCAGCAGGCGGATATTAGCCTGAGCGATCCTGCTTGAAGACAACGACGCGATAATAGAGGTCAAATATTTCATTGAAGGTCTGTCCTTGATGCCGGGGCTGCATGAGGCTTGAATTTGGTCCGGTGTTTGAAGTATAGAAATAACCGTCGCAGGTGTCAAATGAATTTCATTGCCCCGCTCCCCCGCAGGCGGCAGTTACGCCCACGATGATTTCAAAGGGTGTTTACCGGATTGACGGCGGCAGGAAAAGAAAGAGATGAGGATAAAATATGACCTGCAAAATTTTGGGGATCTCCGGCAGCCCCGTAAAACAGGGAAACGTTGAAACATTTTTAACCAGAGCCGTGAGGGGCCTGCCCGGAAAAGATATTCAGGCAGATATAATCCATCTGTCCGGACTGAAGATTCAGGACTGTCTGCACTGTAATTTCTGTCTGACGAAACAAAAAGAGGGGAAATACTGCTCGATTAAAGATGACGCGCAGGAAATTTTTGAAAAAGCCGAGCAGGCGGACATTCTTGTGCTGGCCACCCCTGTTTATTTTATGCGCCCTTCGGCGCGGATGGCGGCGATGGTCGACCGGCTGCG